>CAYRXS010000227.1:5146-11239 GCA_964428225.1 uncultured Planctomycetaceae bacterium | reverse complement strand
AGTAACCACCAGAGGCACGACCTGGCGTTACGCAGTTCCGCGAAGCTCTCTAGTAGTTCTTCGCGAAGAGCACGCGCTGTTTGCTCGGGCGGCCCGTCTTGATGCACTCGCCCGGTTCGGCGGGGGGACCGTCCTCGGGCATGGGCAGGAGGCGGATGGTGGCCTTCGTCTCTTCCTTGATCGCGAGCTCCGTTTCGTCGGTGCCGTCCCAGTGGGCGTAGACGAACTTGGAGCCCTGTCCCGCGAAGATGTCGCGGAAGTCGTCCCAGCTGTCCACGAAGACGGTGTTCGCCTTGGTGCGCTCGTCCATCCGGCGGAAGAGGAGGCCCTGGAGCTCGTCGAGGGCCTTGCCCACGGACACACCGAGGTCCTCCATCGGCATCTTCACCTTGCGGGGGCGGCCGCGCTCGTCGAGCTCGGCGACCCGCAGCTTCGTCATGACCGTCCCCGATTTGATGTCCCGGGGACCGATCTCGATGCGGAGGGGGACGCCCTTGCGCTCCCATTCGTAGTACTTGGCTCCCGGCCGCAAATCCGCGCGGTCGTCCAGCTCGACGGTCAGGCCGTCGTCTCGGAGCTGGGCGGCAATCCGCTGGGCTACCTCGCCGACCTTCGTCCGCTCCTCCTCGTTCTTGAAGATCGTCACGATGACGACGTGGATCGGAGCGAGTCGGGGCGGGATCACGAGGCCGTCGTCATCGGAGTGGGACATGATCATCGCCCCGACGAGCCGTGTGGAAACGCCCCACGAGGTCTGCCAGACGTAGTCGCGTTCTCCGGCGTCGTTCTGGAAGGTGACGTTGAAGGCCTTGCCGAAGTTCTGCCCCAGGTCGTGGCTCGTGCCGGCCTGCAGCGCCTTGTTGTCCTGCATCATGGCCTCGACGCAGGTGGTCTCGATGGCTCCCGCGAAGCGTTCGCTGGCGGTCTTGATCCCTCGGATGACGGGCATGGCCACGACTTCGTGACAGAAGTCCCGATAGACGTCCAAGATGCGCCGGACCTCCTCCCGGGCCTCCTCGTGCGTGGCGTGGGCGGTGTGTCCCTCCTGCCAGAGGAACTCGCCGGTGCGCAGGAAGAGCCGGGTGCGCATCTCCCAGCGCATGACGTTCGCCCACTGGTTGATCAGCAGCGGGAGGTCTCGCCACGAGTCGATCCACCTCGCGAAGAAGTGGCCGATGATCGTCTCCGAGGTCGGGCGAATGACGTACGACTCCTCGAGCTCCTTGCCCCCGGCATGGGTAACGACCGCCAGCTCGGGAGCGAATCCCTCGACGTGCTCGGCCTCCTTCTCGATGAAGCTCATCGGGATGAGCAGCGGGAAGCAGGCGTTCCGGTGACCCGTCTCCTTGAATCGACGGTCGAGATCCGCCTGCATCTTCTCCCAGATGGCGAAGCCGTGCGGACGGATAACCATGCACCCGCGAACGACTCCTGCCGGCTCGGCCAGCTCGGCCTGGGCGATGACGTCCTGGTACCACTGAGCGTAGTCCTCGGACCGAGGGGTGATCCGCTGCTCTGCCATGTCGATGTTCTCCGATGCCACCTCGTGGGCTCGTCGTCTCCCGTCACGGGCGAGCTCGCTCGGGCCGTGGGTCGGGAGCGGAAGGGGCCGAAGGGTAGGGCAGAGTCGCCTCGGGCGCCACTCCGGACGAGGTGGCTCGAGGCCAGGTGGCGGATGGACCGCCCGATCGCGCGAGAGCCGAGCCGCCCGGAGCGGGCAGCCCACCACCAACCCCCTCCCCCCCGGGCGAACGACCGACCGGGAGCCCCGTCGGTTGCCGGAATTCCCGCCCGCGGTGGGCGATCCCCGGCGGAGAGTCGCGGCCGCCGAACCGCGTTCGGCACCGATCCGGGCGGATCTCGCCGGCCTCCAGGAGCACGAGGGCGGCCCGGAAGCGGCCACGCGGTCCGCTCGCGCGCGCGTCGCCGATAGCGCGGCCATCGGACGAGGTTTCCGCCGACTCTCCCCTCCGGGTGAGGGTCGCGAGGAAGCCGGACGGATCGGGTCCGCGCTCGCAATGTCGTAGGCGAGACGAGCCGCGCGCCCCGGGCGCAAAGACCCGATTGCGGGTTGCGGTCTGCCCGGACCCTGGTAGTCTGATTCTTGCCCCTTCGGCTTCCCTGCTAGTCGGTGGGGCCGGGCGCTTCTGCCGGCGCTCGACAACGCAATCTCCGGTTCGCCGGAGCGCTCTGGAGCTACCCCCTGCTTTGGCTCCAGGGCCGTCGGGGGGTCCTGCCGTCCTTCCGACAGTCCGCTGGCTTTACGCCAGTAGAGACCCGCGCGGAGTCGTCTCCGGCAAAGGAGACGACTCCTTCTCTATTTGGCGCGAACCTTCTCGATCGAAGGCGGCGTGCCCGTGCGACGGAGCCGGGCGCCGCGGCGAGCTCGATCAGTAGCCGGGATCGATCCAGCCGCTCGTCGAGCCGATGATCTCGATCTTGCCGCTGTGCTTCTGCAAATGCAGCACCCGCTCTTCCCCGCGGAACGACAAGGTGATCTCCCCGCTCTCGAGCGGCATTCCGCGATCGTCGTAGACGAGGGTGCGATCGTCACCGAACTGGACGTCGACGAGCTCCACTCCCCGAAACACGCCATCCGAGGAGTAGCGTCGTTCGAACGGCCGATTCGTGCACGGATTGCGGATGATGGCGCCCTGCTCGTTCTTCACCAGGTATCCGTCTCCGTGCTCGAGGAACACCACGTGGGAGACCTCGCTGAGATACGCGGCTCGGTTCTGCACGGCGCGCAGGTCGCGCGCGAGGAGAATGCCCGCGTTCTCCAGGGTGATCTCGCTGCGCGCGAAGTAGACGGGGACGGCGAGGCCCGCTCCCACCGCAATGAACACGAGCGTGCCCAGGAGCCCAAGAATGCTGAACCCGCTCTTGCCTGGCATGAGTGTCATCGTGGGGTGGCTGGATTCCAACCCGGCTTCCCGGTTGGTGGCCGCGGCCTCGGCCCGTTCTTCGACGAGGGAGCGGGTGTGGCTTGAGGGAGAGCTCTCGTCCTCCGCGGTTCGCGGGAGGTGAGGCCGGGAGCGCGGCCCCGCGGGATTCGACGGGTCGCCGGGGGCGAACGAGGGGGCTGGCCGCCCTCATCGGTGGGTCGCCGGCGAGCCCCTCAAGCTCGATCTCCTCCTCGACCGATAGACCGATCGCGGGCCCGCCTCGTCGATCCCCCAGGCCGGCGGGACCCCGCCCCCAGAAACCACTTCCCGCGATCCTCCCCGGGGATCGACGAGGAACCCGCTCCACCTTCCGTCCGGAGGCTCCCACGAGTCCATGCTCGGGCAAGAACCCCTCCAAGACCCCGTCCGGATCTCCGCCATCCCCCCGCCCGACCCCCCTCGGGACCCATCGGCCTCCTCACGGACGAATCCCCCCCGATGAACCCCCCCAGCACCCTCGAGCACATCAGGGTCGGTGTCGCGGACATCGCGGTCGTGGGAGGCACCGCCGCGATCATCACCACCCATGCCCTGGGATCCTGCGTCGGCCTCACGGTCTACGACCCGGTCGCCGGCGTCGGTGGCTTGCTGCACTACATGCTGGCCAAGCCCCTGTCGGCGGATCAAGCGGAAGGCAAGCCGCCCGCGATGTTCGCGACCAAGAGCATCCCGTTGCTCTTCCACAAGGCCTACGAGCTGGGAGCTCAGAAGGGTCGGCTGGTCGTCTGCGCGGCCGGGGCGGCGGAGTTCCTCAACGACGAGGCGGGATTCCAGATCGGGAAGCGCAACCGGACGATGATGCGGAAGCTGTTCTGGAAGAACAACATCGTCCTGGCCGCCGAGGACACCGGCGGCAACGAGGCTCGGACGATGAGCCTCGACATGAGAACGGGCGCGGTCACCATTCGTTCGAAGAATCGGGAGTTCGTTCTATGGTCACGGTGAAAGAACGCCTGGAGAGCATCGATCAGCTGCCGGCCCTTCCCGCCGCCCTGGGGAAGCTCCTGCAGATACTCCGCGACGAGAACGCCGGCAGCGACGACATCGAGAAGATCGTGGTGATCGATCGCGCGATCGGCATGGCCGTCATGCGCGCCGCGAATTCCGCTCTCTTCGGCGGCAAACAGGAAGCGGGCTCGCTACGGGATGCGATCACACGCCTCGGCACGAAGAACCTCCTGTTCGTCGCCCTCGCCCAGCAGGCGGCCACGTTCTTCAGCGGGGCGGGAGCGGGCTACGGCCTGGAGGAGGCCGAGGCCTGGGAAGGCTCCCTCGCCGGGGCCCTCGCCGCGGAGCTCATCGCCACGCGGACCGGTCTCTGCGATCCGGGCACGGCCTTCACGGTCGCGCTCTTGCGCGATAGCGGGAAGATCGTCATGGACCAGATGGTGGGCGCGGAGGAGCTGAGCGTGGCGTTCTGCTCTCCGAGAGACCGCCGCGATCAGATCGAGCTCGAGAACGAGTCCTTCGGGTTCGACCACGCGCAGGTCGGGGCGGCGCTCGCGGAGATGTGGGGGCTTCCCCCCTCCTTCTCGGAGGCCATTGCCCACCACCATCAGCCGGATCCCGAGGCCGCGGACGCGGTTGCCGACATCGTCTACTGCGCGGACCTGATCGCGATCCAGCTCGGATACGGCGTCGGTCTGGACGGACTCAACTATCACATCGACCACGACACGCTCGAGCGGGTCGGCATCGACCGAATGGCCATGGCGGAATACCTGGCCGAAGTGCGCTGCAGCATGGAGCAGTACGGGGCGGTCGATCCCGTCGAGAGTGGGGAGGTTGACCAGTCATGAGCAAGCCGGTGCTACTCGTGGACGATTCGCCCTTTCTGCGGCGCACGATGAAACGAGCGCTCAATCAGATCGGGATCGAGGACACGCGGATCCTGGAGGCCGGGAACGGACAGGAAGCCCTGGACGTTCTCTCGCGCCACGAAGTCAGCCTCATCCTCCTCGACCTGCACATGCCGGTCATGGACGGCGAGACCTTCGTGCGGATCGTCCGGTGCGAGGAGAAGTTCAAGGGGACCGCGATCGTGATCGTGAGCACCGAGAGCAATCAGGGTTGCCTGGACCGGCTCCGGGAGATGGGGATCGAGGGTTACCTGCACAAGCCGTTCGCACCGGAGGACATACGGGACCTCGTGGGCGACGCTCTCGGGATGGTGTCATGAAGGAAATCACGAAGGAGACGATCACGGAGCTCGTGTCGAACATCCTCGAGACCATGGCCTTCGTCTTCGCCGAATCGCTGGACGAGCAGGAGAGCCCGTCGACGATGCGGCATTCGAAGATCTCCTATGCAGGGCCCGATGAGAACTCCGACCTCTACCTGTCCGCCTCCCCCGGATTCCTGGCCGAGCTGGCGAGCAGCATGCTCGGCGCCGAGCCCGACGAGATCGACGTCGAGGTCGTGGGCCGGCAAGCCCTCGACGAGCTCGCGAACATCGTCTGCGGAGAGGTCGTCCTGTCCCTCGGAGGCGAAGACGAGGTCTTCAGCATGGGATTGCCCGAGACGATCGACCGCCCGCGCGGCACGGAGGAGACCGAGAGGCTCGTCCGGAGCATCGTGGAATCGGACGAGGGCGAGCGGCTCGAGGTGCTCCTGACGAGAAGCAGCGCCTGACCCGCGGAGCTCGCCGACGATCCGAGGCGAGGAGGGCGAGGGGCGGAGCCAGGAGGAGGCGCGGGACCACGATCCAAGGGCCGAACGGGCCGCGAAACGAGCGAGCACCTTGCCGAGACCGGGTCTCGACCCCACCACGGGCCCCCGGAAACGAGCGCGGATCAGGGCTCTCGGTCCCCGAGGTACCCGAGCCTCCGCAGTTTCTCGAGGGTCTCCTCGTCGATCTCCCCCTCGCCGAGGCGGCCGAGGTCCTCTCCCAGCTCCTCGAAGGAGGCGCGGATCTCCAGGAGGCGTTCCCGCATGCGGGCGAGGCGCGCGGCCTCCTGGTCGAGCAGGTCCTCCCGCTCGGCCGGGTCGCGGCCCAGGTGATAGAGCTCCCAGGCCCGCGGATTCGGCGCGAAGCTCCCCCCCTCCTCGGGACCGTGGATGAGCTTCCAGCCCTGCCCGTCGCGGATCGCGTACTTCTTCGCCGCGGCGTCCACCTCGGCCCAGACGAGCCGGTCCGCGGTCCGATCCC
>CAYRXS010000227.1:0-5046 GCA_964428225.1 uncultured Planctomycetaceae bacterium | reverse complement strand
TTCTTCGCCGCGGCGTCCACCTCGGCCCAGACGAGCCGGTCCGCGGTCCGATCCCTCGAGAGCAAGTCGACGCCCTGCATCCGGGGATCCGCGGGGATCCCGAGAGCGGCGAGCAGGGTGGGGACGATGTCGACGAGCATCGCGGGCTCGGAGATCCGCCGGGGCTCGGCGCCGGGGATCCGGACGATCAGGGGAATCCCGGTGAGCTCCTCGTACAGGCTGAGGCCGTGCTGGAAGTCGCCGTGCTCCAGGATCTCCTTACCGTGATCAGAGGTCACCACGACGATCGTGCGCTCGGCAAGCCCGAGCTCGTCCAGGACGTCGAGCAGCCGCCCGACCATGGCGTCCGTGTGGTGCAGCGCTCCGTCGTAGCAGTGGACCATGTGGGCGAGCTGCGCGTCGGTGAGCGGCTCCTTCTTCGCGTAGGCGCCCCGCAGGTACGGCAGCACCTCTTCCCACTCGACGCCGCACCCCTCCTCGAACAGCTCGAGATCCTCGGCCGGAGCCTCGAACTCGTGCACCGCGTAAGTGTGCGCGAGCAGGAAGAACGGCTCCTCCGCGTCTTCCCGGAGCCACCGCCGGACCTCGTGCGTGGCAAGGCGGTCGGCGAGCTCGGAGGACATCTCGGACGGCGCCCTGCTCACCCAGCTCTCGAAGAACGACGAGCCACGGTGCTGGATCGGATCGATCTCCACGAAGCTGTCGAATCCGCGGTCGAAGCCGAAGTCGGCGGCGAGATAGCCCCCCCCGGTGTAGGCCTTCGTGCGATACCCGTGGTCCCCGAGGATCTCCGCGAGGATCGGGGTTCGCGCCGAGGAGATCAGGAACGTCCCACTCTGGATCCCGTGCACGGAGGGGAACTGACCGGAGAACATGCTGACGTGCGAGGGCAGGGTGTAGGGCGACTGGGCCGTGGTGTCCTCGAACAGGATCGCGGATGCCGCAAAGCGGTCGATCTCCGGAGTCGTGTCGGCCGTGTACCCGTAGGCCCCCATGTGATCCGCGCGCACGGTGTCGAGCGAGACGATGATCACGTTCATCCGCGTCGGCTCGGCGGAGAGATCGACGAGCATGGGGGCGCCCCAGGCTTCGACCATCGTTCCGTCCACGGCCAGCTCGAGCTCCACCTCCTCCCCGGCCCAGCGCGCGAGATCCACCTCGACCTCGTTCCAGGGACAGTCGATCCGTCGGGCGGGAACCTGCTCCTCCTTCGCGTAGACCGAGACGCCGTTCACGGACAGCTCGTAGCGTTGCGTGGCCTCGCGATTCGGCCAGAGGGAGGGTTCCCAGGGGCCCACCCCGGCTCGGAACACGGGCCGTCCCTCCGGAACCGTCACGCGGAAGGTGATCGCTTCGTCGGGGAGACAGACGATCGACGGACGCCGATCGTGGAGCAGCGTGGCGTTTGCCAGGCGCACCCCCCGCCATCCTTCGGGGAGGGGATCGCCAGGGCGGTGCGCGCGAGCCGCCGCCGGAACGGCGTGCCGCCAGTACTCCGGCCAGGAGAGCTCGCTCATCTCCAGCGCGGTGAAATCGACGCACCCCTCGGCCACCGGCTCGAGGAATCCCAGGTCGCACGCGACGATCAGCCAGCGCGTCTGCGGCTGGGTCTTGAAGACCTCCTCGACCTCCAGCCAGTCGTGATCTCCGGTGAGGGTGGTGTACAGGTGCCGGCGCACCACGCGATCGACCCAGCCCTCGGCGAAGAACTCCTCCTCCGCTTCATCCCCGCTCAGCTCGGTGACAACCAGCTTGGCGCCGTGGAAGTTCTCGGGATCGACCGGCACGAGCCCACGCGTGCGTAGCTTCCCCGAGAAGCGATAGGGTCGCATGGGAGAGGCGCGCAGCACACGGTACGCGCCCCCGATCCTTCCCTCGAGGGTGAGGAAGCCGACACCGTCTTCGTTCCCCGTCGAGGCGGACAGCGCCCCGGTGGGCGGCGCGGAGGGATCCACGGCGTTCTCCGTGACGTTCCAGGCCTCGAGGCCGTCGCGGAAGTCCTCGCGGAGCAGGACGCGCGCGTCCTCGACCTCCGAATCGGGCGCGAGCCGGAGCTCCGCCTCCGCGATCTCGACGAGCTTGACGATGGACGGGGCAGAGGAGGACTCCGACGTTCCTCCTCCGCAGCCGACTCCGCTGAGAGCCGTCAAGAGGCAGACGAGGACGAGTGCTTGAGATCTGGTTCTTCGCATGCTGGCTGCGCTCCGCTCAGAAATAGCCGAGCCTGATCAGCTGTTCCTTCGTCTGCTCGTCGAGCTCGCTCTCGCCCGCCGCCCCGAGGCTTTCGCCCAGTCGCTCCAGGGAGGAGCGAAGGTCGAGCAGGGTCTGCTGCATGTGCCTCAGGCGTTGCTCGTCGACGCGGGACAGATCCTGACGCTCGTCGGGATCCGCGTTCAGGTCGTAGAGCTCCCAGGCCGCCGAGTCGGGGACGGCGGACTCGTTCGTTCTCGACCAATGGACGAGCTTCCAGCCGCCCGGATCCCGGAGGGCGTACATCGCGAGATCGGTGTCCACCTCGGACCACACGGTGCGAGCGGGACGGCCTTCGGCGCCCAGGAGATCCATCCCCTGCATGCGGGAATCGGCGGGGATTCCCAGCGTGGCGAGGATGGTCGGGGTGAGGTCGATGTGCATGGCCGGGGTATCGATCGTGCGCGTGGGCACGCCGGGAACGCGAATGATCAACGGCACCCGGACGAGCTCCCCGTACAGGGTCCTGCCGTGCTGGATGCTCCCCCGATCGAGGATCTCCTTGCCGTGGTCCGACGTCACCACGACGATCGTGCGCTCGTCGATGCCGATCTCCTTCAGGAGGTCGAGGAGACGCCCGATCATCGCGTCGGTGTAAAAGAGCGAGGCGTCGTAGCAGTGAACGAGGTGAGCGGCCTGCGCCTCCGACAGCGGGTCGTTGTGCCGAAGGCCGGTGTGCACATAGGGGCGTATGTCGTTCCAGTCGGTCGCGCACTCCTTCTCGAACGGCTCGAGGTACTCCGGGGGGGATTCGAAGGCGTGCACGGCGTAGGTGTGCACGAAGAGGAAGAACGGCTCCGTGGCGTTCTCCCGCAGCCACCGGGGCAGCTCCTCGACGAGGAGTCGATCCGCGAGCTCGGGCGACAACTGCTCGGGGCGCTCCGCGATCCAGGTCTCGAAGAACCAGCTGCGCCGGTGCCGGATGGGATCGATCGGCACGAAGCTGTCGAACCCGCGATCGAAACCGAAGCGCGCCGAGACGTAGCCTCCTCCGACGAAGGCCTTCGTGAGGTACCCGTACTCTCCGAGGATCTCCGCCAGCGCCGGGGTACGGGCGGAGGAAGAGCGATCCCCACTTCGCTGCACGCCGTGCACCGAGGGGAACTGCCCCGAGAACATGCTGACGTGCGAAGGCAGGGTGTACGGAGCCTGGGCGGTCATGTCCTCGAACAGGATCGCGGAGCGGGCGAACCGATCGATGTTCGGGGTCGTGTCCAGGTCGTACCCGTACACGCCCATGTGATCCGCCCGCACCGTGTCGATCGAGACCAGGATCACGTTCGGCCTCTCCGGCTCGACCCGGCGGTCGACGATCGTCGGCGAGCCCCAGACGCAGGCCACGTCACCCCCGCCCGCCAGCTCCAGCTCCACCGCCCGGCCGCGCCACGGAGAGAGATCCACCTCGATCTCGGTCCAGGGGCAATCCAGGAATCTCCCGGGAACGCCCTGCTCCACCGCTCGCACCGTCTCGCCGTCGACGCGGAGCGTGAGCTCCAACCGCCTCTTCCGATGGATCCGGAGCTCGTCACTCCACGTTCCGACACCGGCGCGGAACACCGGCTCGCCGGAGGGGATTCGCAGGTCGAAGGCGAGCGACTCTCCGGGAAGCAGGACCACGGACGGGCGCAGGTCGTAGAGGAGCGAGGCGCTGACGAGTCGTCGACCTCGCCACCCCTCCGGGTTCGGATCGCCCGGGCGATGCGCGCGGATCGCCTCGGAGACGTCCTGCTCCCAGCGCTCCTCCCAGGAGAGCTCGCGGAGCTCGAGTCCGGCCAGATCGACGTGCCCCTCGCCCGCTTCCCTCGAGCCGCCGAGCTCGCAGGCGAGGACCAGCCATCCCGTGTCCGGATCGGTCGCGAAGTCGAGCTCGAGCTCGCCCCATTCCTCCTCGTCCCAGATCGGCAGCACGTGCCGCCCGGTCTCCGGCGTCAGCCATCCCGGCCCCGGCACCGGCTCCACGCCGCCCGGCCCGCCGGCCAATTCGATGAGGATGAGGCGGGCACCCCGGAACTCCTCGGCGATCTGCCGCACGACGCCCCGGGTGCGGGCCCTCCCCGCGAGGTGGTAGGATCGCCCGGGTCGGACGGAGATGACCCGGAAGGCGAAGCCGCGGTGGCCGTGGAGGGAAAGGAAGGTCGTCTCCCCGTCCGTCTCCGGGGAGGTCGCGATCGAGCCGTCACCCGCCCGGGTCGGATCCCGGACGTCCTCCACGGCGCTCCAGCCCATCGTGCCGGCTCCGGAATTCCCCTCGAGGAGGGATCGCGGGGGCTCCGGATCGGGGATTACCACGGTCCGCAGCTCGGCATCCGGGAGGTTCGTGAGCTTGATGCGGCCCGCGGGATCGGGATCCCGCCCGCACCCGACCGTGGCAAATGCCGCCAACAGGAGCGGGGTGACGAGCGTAGAGAGCCGTGTTCCGGGCATATGCGACAGGCCTTGGGGCAGGAGTAACCGGCATTCTACTCACGAATCCCCGGCTCGGACTCGCCCCCTCGGGAATCGGCCCCGGAGGCCCCGTCGAATCAGAACCCGTCGGGACTTCGCCGCATGCCCCCCGAATTCCGATACTTTCGCAGCCGCCGGCGGCTCGACCGTCCGGTCTCCCGCTCCCACGACGAGGCTCCTTCGATGATCGCATGCACCCCGACCCTCCTCTCCGCGCTCCTGATCTGCCCCATTCAGGATCCCGCTGACGGCGAGGCGGATCTCCTTTCGAAGATCGGGCCTCCGCCCGAGAAGGGAGACGAGGTGCTCTACCTCGGCGAGGATGCGTTCCTGTTCCGCTCGAAGCGAAAT
>CAYRXS010000226.1:0-11240 GCA_964428225.1 uncultured Planctomycetaceae bacterium | reverse complement strand
CGAGCCAAACCTTTGGATGCGATTCACCGCCCCCGTCCTGCCACCCCGCTTCCCGGAGCGCGCCGCAGGTACTCCTGATAAACGCCTTCCCCGCTCGACACCATCCCGAGAGCGGGACGGGCGGCGGTCCCAGCGGTTGCGGAAAAAGGGCAGGAAGCCCCCCGCCGGTCTCTGGCCCAACGGTGGTCGGCCCCGCCGGAGGCTCGGTCCCGGAGGTGAAGGGCGGTATCCTCAGGTGGTCATGACGCGCCTCTTCCTCCTCGACGGGACGGCCCTCGCCTTCCGCGCCCACTACGCCTTCGTTCGCTCGGGGCTGACGACGCCCGATGGGCTGCCGACCAGCGCCACGTTCGGCTTCACGATGACCCTGCGGCGGATCCTCGAGCAGGAGGAGCCGGACTTGATCGCGGTCGCCCTCGATCCGCCGGGGCCGACCTTCCGGCACGAGCGGTACGAGGAGTACAAGGCCACCCGCGAGCGCGCGCCGGAGGAGATGATCGATCAGCTCGACTTCATGCGCGAGGTGATCCGGGGACACGGTATTCCCATCTTCGAGGTGCCGGGCTACGAGGCCGACGACGTGATCGGGACGCTCGCGCGGCAAGGCGAGGCGGCGGGGTGCGAGGTGATGATCGTCACCGGCGACAAGGACCTGATGCAGCTCGTCGGCGATCGCGTCAAGCTCTACAACATCTTCAAGACGGGCGTCGACCTCGTGATCCAGGACGCCGAGGCGGTGCGCGAGAAGTTCGGCACCACGCCGGAGCACATCACCGACGTGCTGGCCCTCATGGGCGACGCCTCCGACAACATCCCCGGGGTGAAGGGGATCGGCGAGAAGGGAGCGATCAAGCTGATCGCGGAGTTCGGCTCGGTGGAAGGACTGCTCGAGCGGCTGGACGAGGTCAAGGGCAAGACGCGAGAGAAGATCGAGCACGATCGGGAGATGCTGCTGCTGTCCAAGGAGCTCGTCCTGATCGACTGCGAGGTGCCTCTTGACCCGGGCTTCGAATCGATCGTTCCGCCGGAGCCCGACACGCGCAAGCTGATCGAGCTCTTCGACCGCCTCGACTTCCAGAGCCTCAGCCAGAAGGTCACGGCCACGACCACCGCGACCGAACCCGAGGCCGAGCGCGACTACCGGCTCGTGACGAACGAGACCGAGCTCGACGCGATGATCGCCGAGCTGCGCGACGCCGGCAGCTTCGCGGTGGACACGGAGACGACGAGCCTCTTTCCGCTCGAGACGACGATCGTCGGCGCTTCGTTCTCCGCGGCGGCGGGGCGCGCGTACTACGTGCCCTTCAACCACGATCCGCCGGTGGTGAAGGGCGGGCCGAAGAAGCTGCTCGGACGCATCGCGCCGCTCCTGACCGATCCCGACCTCGAGCGCACGGCCCAGAACGCGAAGTACGACTGGCTCGTGTTCCACCACGCGGGCATCGAGCTGCCGCCTCCCGACTTCGACACGATGGTGGCGAGCTTCTGCGCCGCCGGCGCCCAGCGCCGCCACAACCTCGACGCCCTGGCCCTGCACTACTTCGGCATCCGAAAGATCCCCACGAAGGAGCTGATCGGCACCGGAAAGAAGCAGATCGGCTTCGACCAGGTCCCGATCAAGCAAGTTTGCGAGTACGCCTGCGAGGACGCGGACGTGACGTGGCGCCTGCGCGAGGTGCTGGAGCGCGAGCTCGAGGAGACCGAGGCCGTCTCGCTGTTCCGCGACCTCGAGATGCCGCTGGTTCCCGTGCTCGCGGCGATGGAGCGACGCGGGATTCGGCTCGACACCGACCTGATCGAGCGCATGTCCGGCGAGATGGAGGGCGAGATCGAGGCCCTGCGGGAGGCGATCCAGGAGCTCGCGGGCGAGAACCTCAACGTCAACAGCACGAAGGCGCTCGGCGAGGTGCTCTTCGTCAAGCTCCGCATCCAGGACGAGGCCGGGGTCAAGCGCCCCAAGCGCACGAAGACGGGATTCGCCACCGACGCCGAGACGCTCTCGACGCGCTACGGCGACGTGCCCATCGTCCAGCGCCTCCTCGAGTACCGCGAGCTCGCCAAGCTGAAGAGCACCTACGTCGACGCGCTGCCGCGCTACGTGAACCGCGACACGGGTCGGATCCACTGCTCGTTCAGCCAGGTGTCCGCGGCCACCGGCCGGCTCGCCTCCAGCGATCCCAACCTCCAGAACATCCCCGTGCGTGGCGAGCGCGGACGCAAGCTGCGGGAGGCCTTCGTGCCCCGCGAACCGGACGACGCGGGCGACTGGGTGCTGCTCGCCGCCGACTACAGCCAGATCGAGCTGCGCGTGCTCGCCCACCTCTCGGACGACGAGCGCCTGGGCAACGTGTTCGAGAACGGCGAGGACGTGCACGCCGCCACCGCGATGCGGATCTTCGGCGTGGAGAACGACGACATCACGCGCGAGATGCGCTCCCAGGCCAAGGTGATCAACTTCGGCCTTCTCTACGGGATGGGGCCGCAGCGCCTGGCACGCGAGACGGGCCTGACCGTTCCCGAGGCCATAGACTTCATGGAGCGCTACTTCGCCTCCTTCCCCACCGTGCGGTCGTGGATGGATCGGCTCCTCGCGGACGCGCGGCAGAGCGGGTACGTCCAGACGCTCTTCGGGCGGCGCCGGAGGATCGCGGACATCAACTCCTCGAACTCCCGGATGCGCGCCCTGGCCGAGAACGCGGCGGTCAACACGCCGGTGCAGGGATCGGCGGCGGACATCATCAAGCGCGCGATGATCGACCTCGAGGCCGCGCTCCCTGCCGCGAAGCTGTCGGGGCGGATGCTGCTCCAGGTTCACGACGAGCTCGTCCTCGAGCTTCCGGAGCGCGAGCTCGAGTCCACGCGCGAGCTCGTGGGCCGCTGCATGGAGCAGGCCGTCGAGCTGAACGTGCCTCTCAAGGTCGACTTCGGGCACGGGCGGAACTGGCTGGAGGCGCACTGATCGCATGCCGGAGCCCTGCTTCACGCTGCGGCGCGGGAGACGACGCATCACCTGCGCCCCGGAGGTGCCGCGCGAGCTCGCCGAACGCTGGTTCGAGGCGTGGAAGGAGGCCTTCGGCGACGACCGCCGCCCCGTGCCCGGGATGCCGACGAAGGAGGACCTCGCGCTCCTCGAGACGGAGCTGGGCGACCTCGTGCTGAAGCGCGAGCGGATGCGCGGGTCGCGGGCCTTCCTGCGGCGCACGGGCCTGCGGCGAACGCGGGCGGAGCGGGCGTTCCGGCTCGGGTGCACGATGGTCGCCGGGGACGTGCCGACGCCCGAGCCGCTCGCCTGGCTCGTGGCTCCGGGAACGCGCGGCGTCCTGGAGACGTGTCTCGTCACCCGGTTCGTACGAGGCGCCGGGCCGTGGGAGACGTTCGCGGCGGCCGGCGCGCCGGACGACGTCGCGGCCGCGGACGTCGTCCTTCGCGCCCTCGCGGACTCGCTCGCCGCGCTCCACCTCGCGGGATTCCGGCATCGCGATCTGAAAGCCCCGAACCTGCTCGTCGAGGATGGCACGGAGCCGCGTGTCTGGATCCTCGACCTGGACGGCGCCTCGCGCTGTCCCCCGCCCCCTCCGCCCACGGTGACGCTGCGCGACCTGTCCCGGCTCTGCGCGAGCTTCGGCTCGCCCCCCGCGATCGACGCCGGCGTCGCGCCCGAGCACTGGCGCCGGTTCATGGAGCACTACCTCGAGCGAACGACGGGCGCGCCGCCGGACGAGCCGGAGGTCTCCCACCTCGTCGAGGAGACCTCGCGCCGCGCTCGCCGCAAGATCCGCGGCAACGTGCGCGCGGGTCGGCCGTTGGGGTAGCGCACGCGAGCTCGCTCCCCCCCGAAGCCCGCGGGCGTCCGTCCCTCAAGGATGGTCCACGCGAACGAAGCGCAGGTTCAGGGTCCGGTCGGTCTGCAGCAGGAAGCCGTCGACGCGTCCGTCCGCGTCCCGGGTGAACTCGAGCCCGGAGAGGAACCACGCCCCTGACCGGAACTCGTCCGGCCAACCGGGCTCGAGGGCGGAGAGCCGACCATGGCGGAAGTGGTCCACGACCAGCCGGTCTCCTTCGAGGAGGAACGTGTAGGAGGTGTCGAGCTCGGGACAGGTGTAGGTGCCCGCATGCTCGGCCAGATCCAGGGCCGGCGCGACTCCAGGAATGCGGCGCGTGAAGACGAGATCGTCACCCCCCCGGCTCACGACCACGCTCCCCGGCAGCTCGCCCCCGGGCAGGAAGCGGAGGCGAATGTCTCCGGTCATGGTCCGGAACAGGCTGTCCGACTCGGCCACGATCCGTCGGCGCCCGTGCCCCGAGATCCGGCAGTAGAGGCGGCGGGAGCTGCGCTCGATGCGCAGGGTGAAGTCGTGGCTCGTCGCGTAGACGCCCTCGAGCTGCGCGAGACGGTCCTTCGCGATCTCGACGCGTTCTCTCGAGCGAGGGGGTGTCTCGTCGCCGGGCTCCATGTTCTCCCCCGATCGTCTGGGCTCCGGCTCGCGTGATTCCGTGACGAACAGCGCCGCCACTTCCATCGCCTTCTCGGGGGTCGAGAAGGTCGCGAGGTTGCTGACGATGGCGATCCCGAGCCGCCGATGAGGGAACCAGACGACGTGGCTGCGGAAGCCGGCGTCCCCCCCGCTGTGGGAGATCGTCTCGTAGCCGCGGTGCCGCCCGTGAATGACCCCCGCGGCGTAGTCCTGCTCGGATCCGTCGTTCAGCACACCGCGCTCGCACAGGAGCTCGATCGCCTCCGGTCCGCCGACGCGGTGGTGCCCGAAGTTCGCGAGCCAGAGAGCGAGGTTCGTCGCGGTCGTGAACAGGCTCGTGGCCCCGACGTTGGCGTAGCTGAGCACCTTCTTGCGGAAACCGTCGCCGGAGGGCTCGTAGGAGTACGCGCGGTTCGGCACGACGTGCTGGTGATCGTCGTGGAAGTGCGTCGACGCCATGCCCAGGGGCTCGAAGATCTGCTCCCGCGTGTACTGGGTGAAGGAGCGATCCGACGCCTGCGTCACGATCTCCGCCAGCAGCGTGTAGCCAGTGTTGGAGTAGAGGTACCGATCGCCGGGAGGGAAGTTGAGGTCGCGCTGCCGCTTCACCACGCCGATGATGTGCTCTCTGGTGATCACGTCGTCGAGCCGCCAGCCGGCGATGGCGAGCAGCTCCCACTGATCTTGCAGCCCGCTCGTGTGGTTCAGGAGGTGGCAGATCTTGATCGGCACTCCGAAGTCCGGGAACCACTCGAGGTGCGCCCCGACCTCGTCGTCCAGCGAGAGCCGGCCCTCGAGGGCCAGGAGGACGACGGCCATCGCCGTGAACTGCTTCGAGACGGAGGCCACGTGGAAGACCGTGTCGGCTCCGATCTCGATCCCGTACTCGAGCTGCGCGCAGCCGTAGCCTCGGGAGTGGACGATCTCTCCGTCCTCGACGACGGCGATCGCCGCGCCCGGAGTCTTCGGGTCGTTCCCGTCCGCGAAGAGCGCGTCGATCTGCTCGCCTCGATCCGGGGCGATCGGATCCGCCTCCTGGGCCTCGGCGACCGTGAACGGCAGGGTGGCGGCGAGCAGCGCCGCCCCGTGAAGCATCTTTCTCATCCGTCGCCCTCCTTCCGGGTGCTTCCGCTCGGACGTCACTCGATCCTGGTGCCCGTGAAGCTCATCCCCCTCGTCTTCACGACCACTCCCGTCACCTTTCTCTCGTCGTCGCGCTGGAAGACGAGGTCGACGGTGCCCTCCTGGTCCGCGTGGAAGAAGACCGTCTTCGAGGCGGGGAGGAACTCCTGCTCTTCCTCGTCCTCCTCGTCACGCACGATGAGGGCGTCGCCTTCCCGCCGGACGTGGAAGGTGACGGTCCGATCGCCGGGGACGGTCAGCTCGTAGCGGCCCGCGTAGTCGTCGAGGATCTTCGGATCGACGTCCTTCGCCCGACGCTTGCGCTTCTCGTCCTCGATCTGCCGCTTCCGCTTCGCGGCGAACTGCGAGGCGGCGAAGGTCTCCGGGAACAGGGAGGGCAGCTCGAGAGTGCGCGCGCCCGTCTTCAGCTCCTCGGCCAGGTCGAAGACCACCGCGTTCTCGAAGTTGTGGAAGTGGTAGACGTAGACGAGGCCCTTCGTCAGGTCGTAGACGTTGGAGTACTGGGTCGGAGCCCCCTCTTCGTTGTGCACCGCGGCGAGGACTCGACGGCAGAGATCGACGGAGAGCTCCTCGTTCGCCTCGAGGATCTCCGTGGCGAGGCGGTAGCGCGGGCAGGTGTAGGCTTCCGGCGCGGAGCGTGACTGGTAGAAATTGGTCACCACCTGGAACCGCCCTTCCTTGCGCAGGAGCTCGTCCCCCTCGATGATGACGGAGTCGCCGTGCCGGTCCGCGAACATGAGCATGGCGTTCTCGAGGAAGCGAAGGTCGTGGCGCTCGAAGAGCGCGATCACCTCCTCGACGGTGCCGCACTCGTCCATGGCCTTTTGGATCAGGTTGCCGTCGTAGCTCTCCTTGCCCTCCTGGTTTTTCAGGGGGCAGGAGCCGGTGGCAAAGCCGTCGAAGCAGAGCCCCTGGTCGTTCATGCCTCCCTGCGCGAACCTCTCCTCGAAGCCAAAGTAGACGCCGCCGTGCTTGCCGTCCTCCGCGGGGACGAACCAGACCTTCGTGTCGCTGATCCAGAAGTCCTCGTTGTTTCCCGCGAAGGCCTTCCCGTCGTGGAAGGCGTAGAACATGGTGCAGGGCAGCGCCGCGGGGGAGAGCGCGAGCAGGAGGGGGACGACCAGGGGGCGGAGCGGATTCTTCATGGGGATTCAGCGCGGGCGGGCGACGAAGAGGGCCTTGTCGGAGAACAGTCGGGATACGGGGACGAGCCGGAGGATTTCGAGTCCGGCCTCTTCGAGCTCGCGCGCGATCTCCCCCGCTCCCGAGGCGGGGCGGAACCGGCGACCGAGGCCGATCCGGCGGCGCGCCCAGCGGGTGGCGTGCTTCCAGGTCCCCCGGTAGCGGACCTGCCCGATCACGACTCGGGAGGCGACACGCCCCATCTCGCGCAGGATGGCGTGGCGAGTTCGGGGATCCCGGACGTGGAACAGGAAGCGGAGGGAGACCACCGCGTCGAAGGAGGAGGTGGAGAAGGGGAGGTGCTCGCCCTCCGCCTGCACACGGGCGGAGGCCGGGGGATCCACGCCGATCGCGTGCGTGCCCGCGGCCAGCATCTCGGCGGAGACGTCGGCCCCGATGACGGAGTACCCCGCCTCTTCGAGCGCGGGGCGGATCCTCCCCGTGCCGGTCGGCAGGTCGAGCACGCTGCGCACGTCTCCTGCCCCGCGGAGCAGGGAGAGCACGAGGGCGACGTCGTGTCGGTGCTTGAGCCGCTGCCCCCATCGACGGAATCGCCGCGCCTCGTACTCGGCGGCCACGCGGGAATCGCGCCAGGCGTGCTTCTTGTCGGGGCGGGTCACGGGTCGCGTGAGTATACGGGGTCGTTGCATCGGCCGGCGCATGCGCGGTCAATCTCCGATCCGGAGGCTGGCCTTCGAGATCGAGTGTCCAGGGCTACGTCTCGGACATGGAGCTCTTCGGGCCGAATCGTTGTGCGCGGGGTGGACGAGGCACGCAGAACGACTCGGCACGGAGAGCTCCCGCCCACCGAGGACCACCCACCCCGGGGGGCAAGACCGGGACGACGCCCCATCGGTTGCCGCGAATCCGGCGAATCCCGCCCGCCTACGCCACCGCGGGCAGGAACGCGAGCCACGCGGAGATGGTCAGCAGCGACGCCAGGGTCGTCCCGATCACGATCGCCGCCGCGAGGTTCTCGTCGCCCTTCATCTCCTGGGCCATGATGAAGCTCACGACCGCGGTCGGGGCGGCCATGATCAGGACCGGGAAGCGCAGGTCGTCGCCCGTCGTGCCGAGCAGGACGAGACCCGCGCACACCAGACCGGGATACACGACGAGCTTGAGGAGCGAGACCAGGGCGGCGGGCCCCAGCTCGGAACGCAAACGACCCAGGTCCAGACCCGCGCCCACCGACAGGAGCGCGAGGGGCATCGCGATGCGACCCACAAGCTCGAGAGAACGATCGGCCACCACCGGCAGCTCGACCTGCACTCCGGAAAGCAGGAGCCCGGCGACGCAGGCGAGGATCAAAGGGTTTCGCAGGATCTCGAGCCCCGCCTTCCCCCACGCCCGCCACGCCCCCTCGCCGGCCGCGCGATGGGGCAGAACGAGCACCACGACGGCGAGGAAGTTGTACACGACCACCATGAACCCGATCAGCACCGCAGCGGGACCCAGCACCGACTCTCCACAGGCGTTCACGACGACCGGCAGCCCGACGAACACCATGTTGCTGCGATGCGCGCCCTGGGTGAACACACCGCGCCGGGAGGGCGCCATACGCGCACCGCCCAGATAGACGAGCAGGACCATTCCGGCCGTGATGCCCGCGATCACCCCGATGACGTCCAGCCGCACCGCCTCGCCCAGCGGCGTGAGCGCGACGCTCCGGAAGAGCAGGGCGGGCGCGGCCACGTAGAAGACGAGACGCGTCAGGTGAGCGTTCGTCCCCGGATCCACGAAGCGGGCCGCCCGGAGGGCGTAACCGAGCCCGATCACCAGGAAGACCGGCAGAACGATCTCGGCGATCTCGAGAAGCTGACCCATGAGCGGCGGAGGACGGCGAGCTCAGTCGCGCTCGACCTCCCCTTCGGCCTCGCGGGGCCGCTCTTTGTCGCGCAGGCGACCGAGCAGGCTGGCGGGGACCACCGAGCCGCGCCCGTACCGTCGCCGCAGGCTGTCCATCGCCGTGCTCGCACGCGCGATCTTCTCCTCCGTCGCCTCCGGCTTGCCGGCCTCCACCGCACCAAACAGGCCGGTCTGCACCGGCACCCGCACGTCCTCGAGATTCGAGACCTGCACTCCGATCAGCCGCAACGGGCCGGGAGGGATACGCTCCATGAGCTCCCTCGCCACCGCGTAGATGCGCTTGCCCAGGTTGATGGGAAGATCGACCGTGCGCGAGCGCGTCACCGTCTTGAAGTTCCAGTACCTCGCCTTGAGGGTCACGGTACGACCACGCAGGCCGCGATGCCGGAGCTCGAAGGAAACCGACTCGCAGAATTCGTAGAGGATCAATCGCAGCTCCTCGCGGTCGGTGATGTCCTCCGCGAACGTGCGCTCCATGCCGTGCGACTTCTCGGTGCGCCGCGACGTCACGCGCCGCGGATCGATCCCGTGCGCGAGGTCGTGGATCCAGGCCCCGCTTGCCCCGAACTCGCGCATCACGTCCCGGCGCTCCTTCCGAGTGAGGTCCCCTACCGTCTTCACCCCGAGCGCCTCCAGGCGCTTCGCGGTCCGGGGACCCACGCCGAAGATCTTCGACACGGGGAGAGGATCGATGACCTCGCGGATCTCGTCGGGCTGGATCACGCGAAAACCGTCGGGCTTGTCCAGGTCGGAGGCGAGCTTGGCGAGGAACTTGGAGGGCGCGACTCCGATGGAGGCGACGAGCTTCGTCTCCCGCAGGATGTCGTCCTTGATCCGCCTCCCGATTTCCACCGCCGAGCCGAACAGCCGCTCGGAGCCGGTGACGTCGAGGAAGGCCTCGTCCAACGACAAGGGCTCGACCACCGGCGTGTAGCGGTTGAAGATCCGCATGATCTGCCGGCTCACCGCCGTGTACTTCTCGAAGCTGGCGGGGAGCAGCACGAGCTCGGGACAGAGCCTCTGGGCCTGACTCGTGGGCATGGCCGAGTGCACGCCGAACCGTCTCGCCTCGTAGCTCGCGGCGGCGATGACTCCCCGCCGATCCGCTCTTCCCCCCACGCAGACCGGGAGACCAGCCAGGGACGGCTTGTCGCGGACCTCTACGGACGCGTAGAACGCATCCATGTCCACATGGAGGATGGTGAGCTCCGAGGGGCCGGGCATCGGTCCCCCAGAGTGCCTCCCGCGACGTGATTTCGTCAACCCGAGCCCGCTCCGAGGTTGCGTCTCGTTTCCCCGCCGCTACCCTGTCCGCCCGCCACGCCCACCCCCATGCGCTTCCAGAACGTCCGCATCGCCGCCTTCGGGCACGCCCTCGCCCCCGATCGGGTCACCTCGCTCGAGCTCGAGTCCCGTCTGCAGCCCCTCTACGACCGGTTCCGGCTCCACCCGGGCCGGATCGAGATGATGAGCGGGATCCGCGAGCGCCGGTTCTGGAAGCCGGGGACCTGGCCGAGCCAGGAGGCCACGCGGGCCGCGGAGCACGCCCTGGAGCGCTGTGACGTCGACCGCGATCGCATCGGCTGCATCATCCACGCCGCGGTGAACCGCGACTTCATGGAGCCGGCCACCGCCACCATCGTCCACCACTCCCTCGGTCTCCGCGACGAGTGCATGCCGCTCGACATCTCGAACGCGTGTCTCGGCGTGGCCAACGGGATGGTCGTGGTGGCGAACATGATCGAGCGGGGGCAGATCGACGCGGGTCTCGTCGTGGCCGCCGAGGACGGACGGCGGCTCGTGGAGGCGACGATCGACACCCTCCTCCACGACGAGACGATCACCAAGGCGAGGCTCAAGGAGGCGTTCGCGTCCCTGACCATCGGCTCGGGCGCGGCGGCGGTGGTCCTCGAGAGGGCCGACGATCGCCCGGACCAGCACCTGGTCGGAGGCGCGGTGCTCTCCGCCACCGAGCACAACGTGCTTTGCCGCGGCGACGTCGACGGCCGCTCCGGCCCCCTGATGCGGACGGACTCGGAGGCGCTCCTCATCGCCGGCGACGCCCTCGCCTCTCGCACCTTCGACTGCCTGCTCGAAGAGCTCGACTGGAAGCTCGAGGACCTCGACCGCACGATCACCCACCAGGTGGGCGTCGCTCACAAGCGCGTGCTGTTCGAAACGATGGGCATCGACGTGGCGATCGACTACCCCACGCTCGAAACCCTCGGCAACATGGCGTCCGTCTCTCTGCCCCTTTCGTTCTCGATGGCTCTCGACGCCGGGTTCATCGAGAACGGACACCGCATCATGATGCTCGGGATCGGCAGCGGACTGAACTGCCTGATGCTCGGCGTGGAGTGGTGAGCGGCGCCGGCGTAGGCGGCCTGCGGGCTGCTGCCGGGATACCCTCGATTTGGTGCAACCGACGAAGCATCGGCCGAGTCGTGCCCCCCGGGGTGGGTGGTCCTGAGGGGGGTGGGAGCTCCTCACGCCGCTTCGCACGGGCGTCGTCACGCACGGGGAGCTCTCCGCGTCGAGTCTTTGCGCGTGGGACGGGACGACGCCTGTGAG
>CAYRXS010000225.1:8759-11467 GCA_964428225.1 uncultured Planctomycetaceae bacterium | reverse complement strand
GGAGGAGGTCACGATCGGAGAGGCGGGGTTTCGGGGGCGGCGGGCCCCGGGGAGGAGAGCGGTCATTATCCGCGAGAGCGGCGCCGTGTCATCGCCGTCGACGGGCGATGATCTCCGGGCGCCGTCGGACTTTTCGCAGATCGCGCGAAACCACGAGGTGGATCGGGAGGTCCTCGGGGCGCGATCCCCTGAGGTGGGTGGGGGTTTGGGATGGGCGACGACCCCCGCCACCACTCCTTCCCCCCCTCGCCCCCTGTGCGCCGCGCCCCCCAGTCCGCACAATTGCGCCCCCGGCGAGAGCGAACCCCATGACCCACCCCCCCACCAGCGATCCCCGCCAGACCGACCGGCTCTTCGACCGGGCGACCAAGATCCGCCACGAGAACCAAACCCTCGCCCCCTGGGCCATGAGGAGCGCCCGGACCCACGGGCGCCGCCACCACGAGGAGGAGGACGACCTGCGCACGGCCTGGGAGCGGGACCGGGACCGGATCGTCCACTCGACCGCCTTCCGGCGGCTCATGTACAAGACCCAGGTCCTCGTCAACTGGGAGGGCGATCACAACCGCACCCGTCTCTCCCACAGCCTGGAGGTCGCCCAGGTGGCGCGAAGCGTGGGGAGCGCCCTCTTCCTGAACGAGCCCCTCTGCGAAGCCCTCGCCCTCGCCCACGACATCGGACACCCCCCCTTCGGACACCGCGGCGAGCTGGCGCTGAACGGGCTCATGGCGAGCCACGGCGGGTTCCGCCACAACGCCCAGGTGCTGCGCGTGGTCGACCTGCTCGAGCGCCGCAGCCCGGACTACCCCGGCCTCAACCTCACCCGCGAGGTGCGCGAGTCCCTGCTCAAGCACGAGAAGGACGAGGACTGGCCCGCCGAGTTCCAACCCCGACCCAAACACCCCTGCCTCGAGGCGCAGGTCGTGGATCTCGCGGACTCCACCGCCTACGACGTGCACGACGTCGAGGACGGGCTGCGCGCCGGGATGTTCACCGAGGACGAGATCGACGAGAACGTCACCCTGTGGCGCGGGGCCCGCGAGGCGGTCGAGCTACGCCACCCCGGATTCCTCGACGGCAGCGTGGACACCGCGCTCCGGGTCAAGCGCATCACGAACGAGCTCATCAAGATCTGCATCAACGACCTGATCCGGGCGTCCCGCAGGAGCCTCGACCGCGCCATGCCCCTCTCTCCGGATGACGTACGGGCCGCCCCCGAGAAGCTCATCGGCCACTGCGCGCCGATCGCTCGGGAGGTCGCCGACCTCGAGCGCTTCCTCGAGGAACGCTTCTACCGCCATCCCCACCTCGCCGAGCTCTCCGCCCACGCCGTCGAGGTGCTCGAGGCCCTCTTCCGGGCCCTCGTGGAGAATCCGCGAGAGATGCCACCCTGGTATCTGGGGTGGGTGGAGATCGTCGGGCTCGAGCGCGCGGTCTGCGACTATCTCGCGGGGATGACGGATCGCTTCGCGGAGCTCGAGTTCGAGCGGCTCACGGGCCGGAAGGCGTCCTGGAACGGCGAAACCTGAGCGACCGGACCGGCTACTCCAGGTGATGAAGCTCGACGGGCGAGCCCTCCGATCGGACCTGGCGCGCTCGGGCCGCGGCGCGGTCCGTCTCGCGATCTCGACGGCGGCCCTCGCCCTGCTCGTGCTCCTGGTGATCCTCGCGCGCGGAGGCCGGCGGGGAACGGACGTGGCGGGACCCGGGCCGCGAGGGGGATCGGATCCCGCACCGGGCTCCGGATTGGTCGAGGTCGCCTCGGAGGCGGAGCGCCTCGCGGTCGCGAGCGAAGAGAACGCGGGCGCGAACCCGCCGGCCGCCGAGGAAGACGCGGCTCCGTCGGAGACTCCGGCCGGAGAGGTCTTCGAGGTTGGAGGACAGGTGATCGAGGGAACCACCGGCGAGCCGGTCGAGGGAGCGCTCGTGCAGATCCTGGGCGAGGACGGAAGGGCCGTCGCCCTCACGGATCCGAAGGGCCGCTTCCGCATGGTGCTCGCCAGAAAGGACTGGACCCCGTTCGAGATCGTCGGAGCGTACGTGGGCTTCGAGGATCGCCCGGGCGTATCCGTGTTCAGCGGCCCGGTCGTGCTCGAGCCCGAGATGCTCCTCCTGGCCCGCTCGCACCTCCGTCTGCACGGTCGCGTCGTGGCGAACGAAGGAGTCGTTCTCGAAGCGATCGGGGTGCGAATCGACTCGCCCCGCCTGGGAACGGAGAGCGTTCCGATCTACGCGGGCCACAACATGCTCGACGCCGAGGGAAGGTTCGAGGTCGAGGCCTGGATGGATCGAGTGCCCGAGATCTTCCTCGTGAAGCTGGGTTACTTCTTCTCGGCCCCCGTCCCCACCGAGGAGCTCACCAGCGCCGAGGGAGCCGTAATCGTCGTCGCGGTGAGGGAGCTCGTCGTGAAGGTCGTTGAACAGGCGAACGATCCCCTGCCGGAGGCGAAGGTGTCGTTCCGTTCGCCCGACATCCATGACGAATGGACCTGGGGCGTATGCGAGACCGACGCCAAGGGCCGAGCCACGTGGCTTGCCGCCGAAGGGGAAACGGTGCTCGTCGCGGGGAAGACCGGCTATTCCTTCGAGCATCGCATCCTCGTCCTGCCCCCGGCGCCCGATCGCGTCGAGCACGAGATCCGACTACGCGAGCTGACCGCGGACGACGCCGTCACCGGCCGCGTGCTCGATCCCGAGGGCGCGCCCGT
>CAYRXS010000225.1:0-8659 GCA_964428225.1 uncultured Planctomycetaceae bacterium | reverse complement strand
CCGAGGTGGAGGCGGGCCATTCCTGGGGCGCGCGCCTGGTCCTCGAGGAGCTGCGCGAGGGCCAGGTCGAGCTCTGGCTCCACCTCCCCGGCCCCGGCTTCGTCGGCCACGAACGGGCGGTGGTGCATCACAGGGAGGTCGCGCGGATCGACGTGGCGCTCGAGCGCACGTGGAGCCCGGAGGGCCGGATCGTGCACGCCGACGGCTCTCCCGCCGTGGGACTCGTGGTCCGGGTGGAATCCATGTCGTGGCCCCCCGACATCGTCGCCGCCTGGGGAACGGTCCGGACGGAAGCCACCGGCCACTTCCGGATCTCCGCGACTCCTGCGAGACGATCGGCCGCCGCCGTGCTCGCCCCGGACGGCTCGCTCCTCACGCGAATCGCCCTGGACGCGGACCGATCCGACGTCCACACCCTGCGCTGAGCACGCCGACTCTCCCCCCCAAGCAGCCGCCCCTCTCTTCCTCTTGGCCGTCTTGGCGTTCTTGGCGCGAGGATTCTCTTCCCCGACTCCCGCTCTCAGCGTCCCGGCCGGAAGATCCGCCGCAGCAGGCGCGCGAGCGTGGCATAGAAACCGCTGCGCGAGTCCTCCTCCTCGTCGGGAGGCTTGTCCGCCTCGCCGCGATCCTCGCCGACCCCCAGGCCGGCGAACATCGGCTCGACCAGGTGGTCCTCCCTCCGGGGTCGGTACTCGTCGCGCTCCGTCACACCGTGGTTCTCCGGCGGGCAGCGTAACCGGTTTCCCTGCTCGGTGTCAGCGCGCGACGGGTCCGGGCCGGATCCCGTAGGTCTCGCCTTCTCGTTGATCTCGGTCAGGCGCGCTGGCGCCGGTTCCACAGCCGGAGGGCGAGGGCGGAGGTGGCAGCCGCGATCGCCAGGAGCACGCCGAGCTCGACGAGGATGTCCGTCAGCCCCAGCTCGTACCAGAAGATCGCCTGGTAGGCGTCCATCGCCCACGCGGTCAGGGTGAAGTGGCCGAGGAACTGGTACCAGTCGGGGGTGATCACCAGGGGGAACCAGCTCCCGCCGAGCGCGCTCATGAGGAGGATCACGAGGGTGGAGAGGCCCTCGAGCTGCTTTCGGGATCGACAGAGCACGGCGAACAGGATCCCGAAGCCCGTGGCCGAGGCCGCGACGCAGGCCGAGAGCACGACGAGCGCCACCGGAGCGCGGAAGATCGGGATGTCGAAGACCAGCAGCCCGAAGACGAAGAGGATCAGGAGCTGGGAGAGGCCGACGATCCAGGTGAACAGGAACTTCCCTCCGAGGATCGCGGCCGCCGCGCCGGGGGCCAGACGGAGGCGCTCCAGCGTCCCCCCGGCCTCCTCGTCGAGGAGCGTCCCCCCGCAGGCGACGAGGCCGAAGAGCAGCATCATGACCGCGATCCCCGCCACCGCGTGCGCCTGCTGCGCGACCCTGCGGGCGCGGGGCGCGTCGTCTCCCCCCACGACGTCCTCGACCTCGAGGCCGAGGGCGTCGGAGAGCATGCTCGAGAAGTCGAATTCCCCGCCCGAGGAGTCGTCGGATTCCTCCGTGTCGCCCTCGGCAGCGTCGCCTCCCTCGGCCGGTTCCAGGTCGGCCTCGTCCTGCTCGAACAGACCGACTCGCTCCACGAGTTCGTACATGCTCGTCCACGATCCCTCGAGGATGGCCTCGGCCTCGGCTCGATTCGTCTCGGGGAAGTCCATCCAGTCCAGGCTCTTCATCATCGCGTGGTGGCCGAGCGCCTCGCCGGAAGCCTCGAACAGGGCGGGGAGCATGCTGCCCGCGATGATCTGCTGCTCGATCTGCTTGCCCGGATCGCGATAGAGCGTGAGGGGCGGCATCTCGCCCGCGGCCACCGCCTCGCCGTAGCCCTCGGGCACGACCAGCCCCGCCGGTCCGTGACCGTTCGCCACGCGCTCTCGGGCCGAGCCGGTCCCGTCCTCGTCGACGTCCTCGAGGGGATCGATCAGGCGCAGGCGCAAGCCGTCCGATTCGCTCAGGGCATCGACCAGGGCGCGCGAGGCGTCGCTCGCGTCGCGATCCTCGACGTAGAGCGTGGCTCGCCCCACGTCGTCTCCGCCCGCGAGTCCTCCCATGGCCGCCCCGAACACCGTGGCGATCCCGATCGGGAGTCCGAAGCCGAGCAAGAGCCCGATCCGATCTCGCGCGTAGATCAGGAGGTCCTTCTTCGCCATCAGCCAGGCTTTCATGACGCCTCCTGATCGCGCAGCGCGTGTCCGGTCAACCCCAGGAAGATCTCCTCGAGGTCGGGCAGGTCCTCCGCGGCGTCGCAGGTGATCCCGGCGCGGGCGAGGACCTCCTGGGCCTCCGCGGCGCGGGCGATCGATCCGAAGCGGAGGGACGCCTCGCCCTCTTGGCGGACCTCGGCGCGGCGTTGCAGCTCGGCGAGTGATCCCTCGGCGACCTTGCGGCCCCGATCCAGGATCACGATGCGGTCGCACAGCCGCTCGACCTCGCCGAGCTGGTGGCTCGTGTAGACCGTCGTGATCCCGTTCCCCGAAAGGGACTCGACCATCTCGAAGACCCGGTTCCGGGACTGCGGGTCGATCCCCACCGTGGGCTCGTCGAGGAAGACGAGCTCGGGAGCGTGCAGGAGCGCCACCGCGATGTTCAGCCGTCGCTTCATGCCCCCCGAGTAGGTCTTGACGCGATCATCGGCCCTCTCCTGCAGACCGGCGAGGTCGAGCCCGCCGCGCAGCGCCTCGTCGAGCGTCTTCCCGCGGAGACCGTGCAGGCTCCCGAAGAAGCGCAGGTTCTGCCGGCCGGTCAGGTCGTCGTAGAGGGCGAGATCCTGGGGCACGACGCCGATCCTCTCTCGCAGCCGATCGCCGTCGGCGAGGGGATCGAGACCGAGGACACTCACCGTCCCCGAGCTCGGCTGGAGCAGCGTGGAGAGGATGCGCACCGTGGTGGACTTGCCCGCGCCGTTGGGACCGAGCAGTCCCAGGCACTCGCCGGCGCGCACCTCGAGGTCGAGGTCGTCCACGGCGACGATCGTGCCGAAGGAGCGGTTCAGGCCCCGGGTTCGGATCACGGGAGGTTCGGGATCGGACATGGCGGCAGGGGGTGGGGCAGGATTCAGTGGACGCGAGCACCTCGGGACGAGATCTTGGTGTGTCTCCAAGGCGAAGTCCTGCCCCGAATTCGTCGAATCGACCTCGAAAAGCGCGTCGACGGCTCTCCGCACGGTTGGCGGCGAGCACGGCTCTCCGTACGGGGGACTACGCAGGTTGGGAAGGACGACGCCCGGAAGCCAGAGCTCCCCACGCGGTCGGCGAACGCATTGCGCAATCGACGGCCTCAGTAGAACCATCAAGTCCAGCGCCGTCAGGCGATGGACCAGAAACGAAGTGGGAACAGCATCGGTGTCTCATGCCGTCAGTGGGGTGACGCTGGCGCCGAAGGCGCCGTGTCCGATGTATCGTCCGTATGCATCAGGGACGCATCACGGCCAATCGTGACTCGACCGGGTGATCCGACCTCGGTTCGAGAGACTCGGTACAGGAAGCCGAAACCCCTGCGCTCCGAGCGAATGCCTCGGTAGCATGTTCCCGATTCTCCCATGACCGAAAGCCACTACCAGTTCCGCGACGAGGCGCTCTGCCGCCTCGCCCTCACCCACGCCTCCACGGGGGAGCAGGAGGACAACGAGCGGCTGGAATTCCTCGGTGACACCATCCTCGACCTCGTGGTCGCCGAGGAGCTGTTCCGGCGGCATCCCGAGGCGGAGGAGGGGACCCTGACGGAGATGAAGGCCTGGGTGGTCTCGCGCGAGGTGCTCGCCGAGGCGGCGCGGGAGCTCGGCCTGGAGGAGACCGCCCGCCTGGGCAACGGCATGAAGGGCCGCGCCCTGCCTCGGTCGGTGCACGCGAACCTCTACGAGGCCTTCCTGAGCGCCATCTATCTCGACGGCGGCCTGGAGCCGGCGCGGCGGTTCGCGCTGGAGAGCCTGGCGGAGCCGCTCTCGAGGGTGGGCCGCCGCCAGGGCGCCCCGAACCCCAAGCAGTCGCTTCAGCGCTACTGCCAGATCGAGACGGGATCCCCGCCGAGCTACGTCGTGCTCGACGAGCGAGGGGACGCCCACTCCAAGGCCTTCCTCGTGGCGGCGAAGACGGGAGGACGGCGCTATCCGAGCGCCTGGGGCCGCACGCGCAAGGAGGCCGAACGCTGGGCGGCGCACGAGGCTCTGCTCGTGATCGAGACCGAGGCTGACGAACGGTGACCGAAGCGACATCGCCCCCCGTGGCGCTCGATCCCACGGTGCTGGAGCAGTCCCCCACGTTCCGGGACCTGGTGCGGCGCAGCTCCACGGAGAGGAGCCTGGCGGCCGGGAACCTGTGGGGCTCGTCGCAGACGATGGCGATCGCCGCCTTGACCCGGAGCGGCGCGGGACCGTGGCTCGTGCTCGCGTCCACGGAGGTGGAGGCGGAGCTGTGCGTCGAGGACCTCACCACCTTCGGGGTCGAGGCGACGCTCCTGCCCGCGCGCGAGTCGTACAGCTCGGGAGGGACGCTGCACGCCGATCCCGAGGCGATCCGGCGCCGGCTGCAGGTCTCGCAGACCTTCTCGGGCGCACCGGAGCGGCGGCCGAGAGTGGTCGTCGCTTCCCTGCTCTCGATGCTGCAGCCGGTCCCCTCGCCGAGCGACCTCGAGAGCGACTACCTCCACCTGCAGATCGGCCAGAGGCTCGATCCCGAGGACGCGCTCGAACGCCTGATCCCCACCGGCTACACGCGCCAGCCGCTCGCCGAGCTCCCCGGTGAGGTGAGCCTGCGCGGCGACATCCTCGACGTGTTCCCCTTCGCCTCCGAGCTGCCGCTGCGCATCGAGCTCTTCGATGACGAGATCGAGTCCCTGCGCACCTTCGATCCCGAGACGCAGCGCAGCGTCGAGTCCATGGATCGGATCGCGCTCTGCATCGCGTCCGACGCGGGAGGGATCCAGGACGGCAAGGGAGTCTCCCCCGCCCAGATCCTGTCCCCCACCACGGCGTACCTCGAGCTCGAGCCCTTGCGAGTCGAGGATCAGGCCGACGGCCTGCGCATCCAGTCGAGCGCCCACGCCCGCGCGCTGATCGACTTTCGCCGGACGATGAGCGAGCACCGCCGGCTCTCCCTCCAGAGCCTGCCCGCGGAGATCGATTTCGAGACGCGCTCCGTGCAGGGGCTGGCGGTCGGCATGCGCCAGGCCGCGGAGGCTCTCCGCCCGGAGGTCGAGGGCGGGCAGCGCGTCGTGGTCCTGTGCCGGACGGAGGCGGAGCGGGAGCGACTCGTGGAGCTCCTCGACGACCTGAGCGAGCGGGTGGAGATGCCCATCGGGTCGGTGGCGAAGGGATTCCGCGTTCCCGAGCTGGGCCTGATCGTCGTCAACCACCGCGAGCTCGCCGGCGTGCTCGGAGCGCGCGCCCGCGTCCGCCAGCGTCGCCGCCACCACGTCCGCGCCCTCGAGTCGTTCTTCGAGCTGCGCACCGGCGACCTCGTCGTGCACGCGGTGCACGGCGTGGGACGGTTCGTGGGGCTCGAGCGGATGGTGCGGGCCGGCGGAGAGGAGGAGCACCTGCAGGTCATGTTCGCGGACGAGGTCACGGTGTGGGTGCCGGGCTCCCGGATCGACCTGGTCCAGCGCTACATCGGAAGCGGCACCGCCGCGCCGGATCTCGACAAGATCGGCGGACACGCGTTCCGCCGACGCAAGGAGAAGGTCGAGCGGGCGATCATCGACCTCGCCGCCGAGCTCCTCGAGGTGCAGGCGAAGCGCGAGCTGCGCAAGCGCGATGCCTGGAGCGTGGACCGCGAGCTGGTCGATCTCCTGATCGGCTCCTTCCCCTACGCCGATACTGTCGACCAGGCGACCACCGACGGCGAGATCGCGGGCGACCTCGTCGCCCCGGCGCCCATGGATCGGCTGCTGTGCGGCGACGTGGGCTTCGGAAAGACGGAGCTCGCCGTGCGAGCGGCGTTCCGCGTGGTCAGCGCGGGCGGACAGGTCGCGATCCTGGTGCCGACCACCGTGCTCGCCCAGCAGCACTACGAGGTCTTCCGCGAGCGCCTCGCCGACTTCCCCGTCGAGGTCGCGCTGCTCAGCCGCTACGTGACGGGCAAGCGCATCAAGGACGCGGTGGATCGCGTGGCACTCGGCGAGGCCGACATCGTGATCGGGACGCACCGCCTGCTCTCCAAGGACGTGACCTTCGCCAACCTCGGCCTCGTGATCATCGACGAGGAGCAGCGGTTCGGCGTCCGGCACAAGGAGCACTTCAAGCAGCTGCGAGCTCACGTCGACGTCCTCACCCTCACCGCCACGCCGATCCCCCGCACCCTGCACATGTCGCTGTCCGGCCTGCGGGACATCTCGGCGCTGACGGTGCCTCCCGAGGGACGCCAGGAGATCGAGACGCAGCTCGTCTGGTCCCAGGACGCCTCGCGCGTCCGCGAGGCCATCCGGCGCGAGAAGAACCGGGGCGGGCAGACGTTCTTCCTGCACAACCGGGTCCAGTCGATCGCGCGCCGGGCCCGCGAGCTCCAGGCCCTCGTCCCCGAGTGCACCTTCGCGGTCGGCCACGGCCAGATGACGGGGCGCCAGCTCGACGAGGTGATGCGCGCGTTCATCTCCGGAGCCGTCGACGTCCTCGTCGCGACCACGATCGTCGAGAACGGCATCGACATCCCGTCCGCGGGCACGATCCTGATCGACGACGCGAACTACTTCGGCCTCTCGGAGCTGCACCAGCTCCGCGGCCGGGTGGGGCGCGGGCGGTACAAGGCCTACTGCTTCCTCATGATCGACCGCGCGAAGCCGATGCGCGACGTGGCGCGCGAGCGATTGAAAGCCCTGGAGGAGCTCACCCAGCTCGGCGCGGGCTTCCAGATCAGCATGAAGGACCTCGAGATCCGCGGCGCGGGCAACATCCTCGGGGCCGAGCAGTCGGGACACATCGGGGCGGTGGGCTACGACATGTACTGCCGCCTGCTCAAGCAGACCACCGAGCGTATGATGGCCGCGCCCGCGAGCCGCGCGGAGCTGCTCGCCGAGGTTCCGGCCGCGGTCACCGAGGAGATCGAGGCGAGCGCGGTCGAGCTCGAGCTCGGCATCCGCGCCTTCCTGCCCGCGGGCTGGATCCCCGGCCCCGACACCCGCCTCGAGCTGCTGCGGCGCCTGAACTCGATCGAGACGGGGGACGACGCGGCGGAGGCCCTCGCCGAGATGCGCGACCGCTACGGGCGGGTGCCGGAGGAGGCCGAGGCCCTCGTGCGCCAGTTCCTCCTGCGCGCCGGCCTCGCCCGGCTGGGGATCCGCCGGCTGCTCTACCGCCAGGAGACGTACCTCGTCGAGTTCACCGACCGCGTGGCCCTCGAGCACGCCCTCGCCGGCGGGGGGGTCGAGCTGCGCCCCCTGCGCTCCGGCGCCGCCCACCTCGTGATCCCCCCGGATCGACGCGTGGCGGCCGACGCCCTCGCCTGGATCGAAGCGCTCTTGATGCCGGAGGCCGAGGCCGGGAAGATGGCGGCCGAACGCCCGGACCCGGAGCCGCCCCTTCCATGAACCCTCTCCTCGTCAGCGCACTGGTCGCCGCCGCCCTGCCGTCCCTCCCCCTCCCGGGGAGCCAGGACGAGACCCCCGATCCGCGGGAGCTCGCGAAGGAGGGCTGGCAGATCGTCGACGGGGTCATCTGCCAGACCGGAGACCGGGTGATCACCTGGAGCGCGGTGCAGCGGCGGATCGACGCGATGGATCCCGCCCCGACCTCCCCGGAGGAGCTCCTGCGGGCCCGGGACCACGAGCTCGGGGGGCTCCGCCTATGGTCCCTGATGAGCCAGGCCGGCGAGGACATGGGCGTGGATCCCGCCCAGATCAGGTCCATCGTTGGCCGGGAGCAGGAACGCCGGCGCCAGGCGGAGGGGGTGATCGGCCTGTCGAACGAGGCGAGGGACCGGGGCATCGATCCCCGCGAGTCCGCCGGCGACACGGTGGAGTACCTGTATCGAGTCCTCTGGCAGAATGAGCGGTTGGGGGAGATGGTCATGGGCCGTCGTCCCTTCCGCGATGTCTACGTCCGGCCAGGGACCCTCCGCGCCCTCTACTGGCTCCAAGAGAACGAGGCGAAGCGGAAGTGGGGGACTCCCGACCAGGTCCGGCTGCAGATCCTGGCCGTCCAGGCCGCCGCCGTCGGGGGACCCGAGCAGGCGGAGAGCTTCGCGGAGGAGCTCCGGGAGCGCGCCCGGGCCGGAGAGGACTTCGGCGAGCTCGTGACCCTGTTCGGCGCGAAGATGCGGGAGACCCAGGGCCTCGTTCCCGACTGGCTCGAGCCGGCCCGGCTGCTCGACGAGCGCCTCAGGGAGTTCGGGCTGGGGGCCGAGGTCGGGGACGTCTCGGAGATCTTCCCCTGGCGGGAGGAGGACGAGCTCGTCGGCTACGAGTTCTTCCGGCTCCACGAGCGCCAGGACGGGGATCCCCCTCCCCCCTTCGCCCACCGGGAGGTCCAGAACTGGCTGCGCCAGAGGTACAACCGCGAATGGGAGCGCACCCTCCTCCTGGGCATCGACGGTCCCGCCCTCGATGCGGGCGCCTATCAGTGGGCCCACCCCCTCCTGCAACCCGCACCCCCCGGCCCCGGGACCCCCCCGGGCGCCCGCCGGCCCCCCCCCCCCCCCC
>CAYRXS010000224.1:6133-11574 GCA_964428225.1 uncultured Planctomycetaceae bacterium | reverse complement strand
CGTACTTGGATCTCCTCCCGAAGGTTCTGCAGCACATTGCGAGCGCGTTCTCCTCGGAGGCGTTGTTCCCGGTATCGCCGCAGGCTCAGTTCGTCTGGCTCAGCATCCCGTTCCTGTTCGCCTTCATCACCATCGTCGGGACCGTGCATCTGGTCCTTCCCCCGAGTCTTCGGTACCTGAAGACCCACATGACACAAGAGGATTCGGCTGTGCTTCAGAACCACATCGTCATCTGCAACTGGCACGACCACGCGCAGGATGTCATCCGCCAGCTGCGGGAACAGGCGCGCATACAGGCCAGAGACCACGAGACGGTGCTTGTGATCGTCAAGTCGAAAGACCAGATCACCCTACCGTTTCTCAGCCAGCGCAAGGACGCGACGCTTGGCGAGCACTTCCTATTCGCGTTGCCGCCGGCGGACGAGAAAGGGCCGAGCGCTACGATCCTACAGGTCTACGCGATCGAGGGGAATCCACGGGACGCGATGACTCTGGAACTGGCAAAGGTCCGCAACGCGAGTTCAGTCATCGTCTTCCCCGACGTCTCTCTACCCGAGCCGGACAGCCCCACGACGCTGACCGCCCTCCGCATCCGAGGAATGATCGGCAAGGCACAGTGTCCGAAGCTGATCGTCTGGTGTGCCGACTCGCGAAACGTCGACATCTTCATGGATGATCGCTTCGACATCAATGATGTTTGCTCCACCGAGTGGGCGTGGCGCGTCATCTGCCAAGCGACCCAAGTGGACCATGTCAGCAACATCTACCGCCGCCTGATGACCGCGACCGAGGACACGAACGAGTTCTACGAGCTTGAGCTCCCCGGCTCATGGCAGCCGCTGACGTTCTGGGAGGTACAACAGCGTTTTCACGACTACAACCACGAACGGGCCAAGCCCGTCAATAGCGTCGTCAAAAAGAAGAACACGATCCTCCTCATCGGCTTCGCTGAGCATGAAGACACCAAACGAGCGGACCTGCAGCTCAACCCGGACCCGGAGTCCCGGCTCGAGCCGGGAGACTTCCTGCTGTTCTTGTCCTACCGGTTTGACGAGAGAACGAAGGCGGATCTGCTTGAGTACTTGATGGTGTCGTGAGGGCGGGTGGTGGATAGGTGCCGCAGGCTGCCGATCTTCGGCCCGGCCGGGTGTTGCGTCCTCGTGAACTGGTCCGTCGATTCTCGGAGCGCCTCCCGACCTCCGCAACGCGTGTTGGCGCAGCCAGTTGGAACGACCTCCCCGGTCAGAACTGGCCGACTTCCGAGGAGGACAACATACCAGCTCGCAGCGCGTCGCAGCTTCTTCCGCTGCCAAGGGGATGGACCGGAATCGTCAATACGGCAATTCTCCACCTCCTCTCCCTCGCCGCAGCCGCGCTCAAGGCGGCCTGGGGCAGGGCGGCAGGCAGTCGATCATCTCGGATCCGTCAGCGAGCAGCAGCCGACCGATTCCGCACCGAGCTGTCCCTACTGGAGGAGGAGCTGAGCATCAAGGACGCCCGATGGGCACGACTCCACGCCCGGCGGCGGCCGCACTACGATCCGATCCAGCGAATGCGAATCCTCAAGCTGAGGGCCGCCCGCGGCTGGTCGGTGGCGCAGACTGCCCAGCGTTTCCTCGTCACCGAGGAGACGATCGCGTCCTGGGTGCGCCGAGTCGATGAGGGAGGTGAGCGGGCTCTTGTTCAGATCAAGGAGCCCGTCAACAAGTATCCGGACCTTGTGGCACACATTGTCCGCAGCCTGAAGATGATGTGCCCGTCCCTCGGCAAGGTCAGAATCGCGCAGACGCTGGCGAGAGCGGGGCTGCACCTGGGAGTCACGACGGTTGGCAGGATGCTGAAGCGGGACTTGTCGGAAGATGACGCTATCGCCGAGGAACCCGTCCCGACTCCTGGCAGGGTAGTGACCGCCAAGTACCCGCATCACATCTTCCACGTCGATCTGACCGTCGTCCCCACCGGCTCCGGCTCCTGGGTCCCTTGGCTTCCTTTCGCCATGGCGCAGCGATGGCCGTTCTGCTGGTGGGTGGCGGTCGCGGTGGACCACGCTTCAAGACTGGTCGTGGGTTTCGCTCTGTTTACGGGACGACCGACATCGAAGCAGGTCTGTGCATTCCTGGATCGGGCGATCAAGAAGACCGGTGCGAAGCCGATGGACATCATTTGGGACAAGGGCAAACCGTTCTTCTGCGGGAAGTTCAAGGAGTGGTGCAGAGGGCGCACGATCCGACCTCGGTTCGGCGCGGTTGGCAAACACGGCAGCATCGCGATCATCGAGAGGTTCATCCGGTCGATGAAGTCAGAGTGCACGAGGAGGATCCTGGTGCCTTTCGCTCTCGCTGCGATCCGGCGGGAGCTGGTGCTCTACGTCACCTGGTACAACGAGCATCGCCCACATTCCGGGCTCGACGGACGTACGCCGATGGAGGTGTATCACGGGCTTTCGCCCGCGAACGAAGCACCGCGATTCGAGCCCCGGCCCCAGTGGCCTCGACGGTCGCGATGCGCTGCCCCGGTGGTGCCAGTGAAAGGTCGAGTCGGCGCGCGACTCCGGCTGGTCGTCAGCCGTTTCGAGAACCGGCCTCATCTGCCCGTGGTGGAGCTGCGGCGAGCTGACTGACGCTGCAGACAGCCGCTACCCTTGTCGAGTGCCCCGGGAGCGCCATGCCCGCCCCGCGCAGGGCGCAAATCGACAGGGCTCGGAATCGGCTCGGAAGTGCTCCCAGAAGTCGGTGGACCAGCTCACCGGGGCGAACCGACCAGATTCTCCCGTCCCTCTGTGCATCAACGGCGGCGGCCGCCGTCGTCTCGTCAGGGTAACGCTCACACCGGCTTCCTGACGCGATTCAAGAGGATGCGGCGAAGGCCGGGGAGGGACTTGAGGGTGCGGGAGGCGGTGCGGCGGAGCCAGCCCTCGTCCTGCCAGGCCCAGCGGCGGAAGGCGTCGACGCGGCGGCGGCGCCAGCGGCGCCAGCGGAGCTTGAGGGGGGCGGGGACCGGCGGACGGTTCACGAGCGCGTAGCCCAGCTCGCCCATCAGGTCCCCGGCGACGTGCTCGATGGCGCGGACGTCGCCGCTCGAGAGCTCCTGCCGCCAGCCGGCGACCTCGCCCTTGCGAAAGAAGCCGCCGGGGGCGACGCCGGAGCTCTTCCGCATCCGCTCGATCGAGCAGGTCTCGACCGCCTTCTCGAGGAAGGACGGGTCGGCGGGAAGGGCCAGCGATCCGAAGATGCGCCCGAGGTTCTCGACGGGATTCTCGCGCAGGTCCTCGTAGGAGATCTCGAGGTAGCGGTCGGTCGCCTCCGCGATGCGTCGGCCGCTCGCGACCTCGCGCTTCCACTCCTCGGCGGCGGCGAGGGGATCCGTGGTGAAGCGATTCGGGTCGGCCCACGACCTCGCGGCGCTCCGGAACGAGCTGAACACGCTGCGCGGATCGCGGACGACGTGCAGGAAGAAGGCGTCGGGGAAGACGCGCAGGATCTCCTCCCAGCACATCACGTACTCGGGAGTCTGCTCGACCACCACCCGGGCGCTCGGGTTACAGGCCGCGAAGCGATCGTAAGTGTCCGTGGCGAGGGCGCGGACCTGGGAGTAGTAGCTCTCCCGCGACAGGGCCTGCTTGAGGGGCAGGCGTGCGAGGCCGGCCTTGCTCTCCTCGGGAGCTCGCTCGCCGTCGGCGGTCCGCGACGTGAGCAGGCACATCCCGTACTCGTCCTCGGTCAGGAACCAGCGACCGAACCGCTGGAGCCGACGGAAGAAGTCCGCTTGCTGCACCGCGACCACGCTCTCGTGCTGGGCGAGCAGCAGCATCGTCCACGTCGTCCCGCTACGCCGGCAGCCGACGATGAAGACGTGCTGGGGTCCGCCGCTCTTCTCCTTGCCCACCGTTCTCACTCCTCCGCCAGCCCCAGGACCTGCAGGGTCAGCTCCGCGGTGCGCTCGAGCCGCCTGTGCTCCGCGGGATCCCGCGTCAGCTCCCGGGCCAGCGCCCCGATCGTGCGGTTGTCGAAGAGCAAGCGCAACGGTGCCGTGATCCGCAGGGCGTCGCGCAGCCGGGCGAAGAGCTGCGTGGCGAGCAGGGAGTGGCCGCCGAGCTCGAAGAAGTCGTCTTCGATCCCCACCCCGTCGATGCCGAGCACCTCGGCCCAGATCCCGGCCATCAGGCGCTCGAGCGGGGTTCGCGGCGCGACGGGCTCCCGGTCGGACGCGAGCCGTGACGCCTCGGGGGCGGGAAGAGCATTGCGATCGACCTTGCCGTTGGGGAGCCGCGGCATCTCGTCGAGGCGGAGGAACCAGGTCGGCACCATGTACTCCGGCAGGGACCCGGCCAGGTGGGCCCGCAGGTCGCCCGGCTCGGGGTCGGCCCCTTCGACCTCCGTGAGGTACGCGACGAGCCGCGCGTTGCCGGGGTGGTCCTCGCGCGCGAGCACGACGCTCTCGCGCACCGTGGGATGCTCGGTCAAGACCGTCTCGATCTCCTCGAGCTCGATCCGATAGCCGCGCAGCTTCACCTGGTGGTCGGCCCGCCCCAGGAACTCGAGGCATCCGTCGGGGAGGAACCGGCCCCGGTCGCCGGTGCGATAGAGACGTCCGCCGGGACGGAACGGGTCCTCGACGAACTCCTCCGCGGTGAGCTCGGGGCGGCCGAGGTAGCCCGGCGAGATCTGCTCCCCGCCGATATGGATCTCGCCGACCTCGCCGATCGGCACGAGGCTTCCCGCCTCGTCGAGGACGTAGACGTCGACCCCCGGCACCGGTCGACCGATGGGAACCTGCGGCCGGTCGGAGGGATGCGAGCAGTCGTGCACCGTGCTCCACACCGTGCCCTCGGTCGGACCGTACTCGTTGAAGAGCTGCGCGTCGGGCAGGGCTTCGAAGTGGCGCTCGACGAGCTCCCGCGGGCAGCTCTCGCCGGCGACAATGACCGCACGGAGCGAGGCGAGCTGCCCCTCCTCGGCGTGGTCGAGGATCAGCGAGTACACCGACGGCAATCCCAGCATGTGGGAGGGGCGGTGCTCCGCGATCAACCGGCCGAGCTCGGTGACGTCCTGCTCGAATCCCTCGGGGGGCAGCACGAGGCGGCCGCCCTGGCACAGCGTCCAGAAGATGCCGGGCACCGAGCTGTCGAAGGCGAAGGACGACAGGAGCAGGTAGCCGGTGACCGCGAGCTCGTAGTACTCGTACCGCGCGCGAGTCGAATGCGCGAGGTTGCCGTGCGTGATCGGCACGCCCTTGGGCTTGCCCGTCGACCCCGAGGTGTAGATCACGTAGGCGAGGTCTTCGCCGTCCGCGTTCCGCGCGAGCGGGCCGTCGTCCCGGGCCTCGATCTCGGCCGCCGCCTCATCGACGTCGAGGATGCGCGCCCCGCGCTCCGGCAGCCCCTCGCGCTCCGCCGCGCGCGTGAGGACCACGGGAGCTCCGGTGTCCTCGAGCATGAACGC
>CAYRXS010000224.1:0-6123 GCA_964428225.1 uncultured Planctomycetaceae bacterium | reverse complement strand
GGATACGAGGGCGGCAGGGGCAGGTACGCGGCCCGCGCCTTCAGCACGCCGAGGATCGACACGATCATCTCCGGCGAGCGGTTCATGTAGATCCCGACGAAGTCGTTCGCCCCCACTCCCGATTCGCGGAGGTGGCGGGCGAGCCGGTTCGCCCACCGGTCGAGCTCGCGGTAGGTCAGCGTCCGTCCATCGCCCGCGACCGCGACCGCCTCGGGGGCTCGCGTCGCCTGCTCCGCGATGCGCTCGGTGACGAGCGTCGGCTCCTCGCCGGACGAGGGGACACGCGCGAAGTCCTCGAGGAGGATTCGACGCTCGGCGTCGCTCACCGCGCCCGGCGTTGCGACGGTCTCCGGGAAGCTCTCGCGCACGAGCTCCAGGCGGGTCTGCGGGTGGTCGAGGACCAGGCGCAGCACCTGCAGGTACCGATCGGCGATGCGCTCGACGGTGGAGGTTTCCAGCAGGTCCACGTCGTACTCGAAGTAGCAGGAGAGCTCGCCGCCGGTCTCGTCGAGGATCAGGGCGAGGTCGAACCTCGCGTTGCGCGGATCGACGATCTCGTAGGACGTGCTCATCCCCTCGACGCGCATCGGGGCCACGACGTCCTTCATGTGGCCGAACCAGATCTGGATCGGGGGCACGTCCCCGGGCCGATCGGCTCGCCGGAGATCGCGGATCACGCGGTCGAAGGGGACGTCCTGGTGCTCCGATGCCTCCAGCGCGCGCTCGCGCGTCCGCCGGATCAGGTCGAGGAACGAGGGGTCGTCGTCCAGGTGGCCGCGCACGAGGAGCGTCTGCACGAAGAAGCCGACGAGCGGCTCGAGCTCCCGACGCGTTCGCGACGAGCTCGATACTCCCACGCGAAGATCGATCTGACCGGTGAACAGGTGCAGCGTCGCGAAGTACGCGGCGAGCAGGACCCAGTTCGAGGTGACCTGCTCGCGCCGGCAGAATCCCTGGAGCGCGCCGTACAGCGAGTCCGCGAGCCGGAAGCGGTGGAAGGCGCCGCGGTGGGTCGCATGGCCGGCCCGCGCCTTCTTCGTCGGCAGGTTCACCAGCTCGGGGCTGTCCGCCAGGTACTCGCGCCAGAAGGCGAGCTTCTCCTCGATGAGCTCCTCGGTGACGGTGTCGCGCTCCCAGGCGGCGTAGTCGGCGTACCGGACGTCGAGCTCCGGCAGCGGGGAGCCCTCCCCCTTCGAGAAGGCCTCGTAGAGCGCGCTCATCTCGCGATACACGATGCCGTAGGACACGCCGTCCGAGACGATGTGGTGCATCGTGAGGCCGAAGGCCCACGCGTCCTCCCCGAGCCCGATCAGGACCGCTCGGGCGAGCGGCGCCTCCTCGAGCCGGTAGGGCTCACGAACCCGCTCCACCAGGATGCGCTCGCTCTCGGCCCGCCGCTCCTCCTCCGGGAGGTGCCGCAGGTCGACGCGTTCGAGAGGGAGAGGCATTCCCGGGTGAACGCGCTGCCCCGGGGTTCCGTCCACCTCGTGAAAGCTCGTGCGCAGGACGTCGTGCCGGCGGACGACCTCCTCGAGGCAGCGCTCGAAGAGATCCTCGTCGAGGGGTCCTCCCGAGAGCCGCAGGACGAGCATGTCGTTGTAGAGCGACGTCCCCGGCTCGAGCTGATCCAGGAACCACAGCCTCTGCTGGCCGAACGACAGCGGGGCGTCGCCGGAGCCCCCCCGCCGAGGGATGCCCGCCGACGGACGATCCCCCATCCCCTTTTCCTGCATGAGCTTCCGGAGGAGCTCCAGCTTCTTCGAGGACGTGCGGGCCATGTTCGGGGAGAGGCGCTCTTCTACGACCACTCGTGCGGCGCTGGATACGTGCTGATCGGGCGGCGCCGGGCGATCTCCTCGACCTTGCCCTGCACCCTTCGCCGCGTGTCGGGATCCAGTATGTACTCCCGATCGGAGATCTGCTCCAGCGAGGTCAGGACCTCGTGGATCAGGGCCACGCACTCGGGCATGTCCCACGGCTCCATCTTGCGAATCGCGAGCCCGTTCGTGCCGAGCCGGATGCCGCTCGTCACCGACGGGGGCTTCTGGTCGTGGGGGATGCGGTTCTTGTTGACCACGATCCCGCAGTCCTCCAGCGCCTTCTCCGCGTTCACTCCGGTGATGCCCCTCTCGAGCATGTCGACGACGACGATATGGTTGTCGGTGCCTCCGAAGACGACGCGGTAGCCCATGTCCGTGAACGCCTCGGCGAGGGCGTGGGAGAGGGACAGGATTCGCTCCGCGACTGCCCGGAATCCGGGGCTGCCGACATAGGCGAGCCCCCGGGCCTTCGAGGCGATCGCGCTCTGGTTCGGGGCGCCCTGGAAGAAGGGGAAGACCTTCTTCTGGACCATCTTGGCCAGGGTCAGCTCGCTGTCCGGCGCGCGCTCCTCGAAGTCCTTGCCGATCATGACGAGCCCGCCGCGGCCCGCGTAGAGCTGCTTGTGCGTGCAGGTCGTCGTGAAGTGCGCGACGTCGATCGGATTCGCGTGCAGCCCCGCGGCCACGAGGCCCGCGATGTGCGTGATGTCCGCGAGCACGTAGGCGCCCACCTCGTCCGCCATGTCCCGGAACGGCTGCCAGTCGATCTCCCGCGCGTAGGCCGTCGTGCCGCAGATGATGAGCTTCGGGCGGTGCTTGCGGGCCAGGTCCCACGCCTGGTCGTAGTCGATCCGCTCGTCCTTCGTCAGCCCGTACCCGTAGGCCTCGAACACCTGCCCCGAGATCGAGGCCTTCGAGCCGTGGGTCAGGTGCCCGCCGGAGTCCAGGTCCATGCCGAGCAGCACGTCCCCCGGCTTCATGATGCTGAACATCACGACCTCGTTGGCCGAGGTGGCGGTCATCGTCTGCACGTTCGCGTAGCGCGCGCCGAACACCTTCTTCGCGCGATCGATCGCGAGCTGCTCGATCTCGTCGATGTGCTTGCAGCCGGCGTGGAAGCGGGCGCCCGGATAGCCCTCCGCGGTCACGTTCATCGCGGGCATCGCCTCGCAGATGAGGGCGGAGGGATCCGCGATGCTCGAGGAGGCCACCATGGAGAGCGAGTTCGCCTGACGCACGTACTCGTTCTTCAGGATGGTGTAGAGCTCGGGATCCTCGTCCTGCAGGCGCTCGATGGCGTGCTGGACGAACCGGGCCAGATTCGTCTCGGTCTTCAGTCCTTGCATGATTCGATGGGGCGGTTTGCTCAAGGATCCGTACCTCCCGCGATTCGGGCGGCGATCTCCTCCTCCGAGAGCTGATCGATCATCTGCAGCATCCGGCAGATCTCCGCGGCGTCGGCGCCGTGCCTCGTTCCCAGCGCCTCGAGGTGTCGGGCCAGCCGCGCGACGGTGCGCCGGTCGAAGATGTCGGGGAGCGACACCTCGAACGGGAAGATCTCCGCGAGCCGCGCCTGGATCTGGACCGCGAGCAACGAGTGCCCGCCCAGATCGAGGAAGGCGTCGTCGACCCCGACGCGGTCGAGGCCGAGAACGTCGGTCCAGATGTCCGCGAGCACCTGCTCGACAGGCGTGGACGGGGCGGCGAAGGGCGACTCCACGTCCGGCCGGGAGGTGTCGGGCTCGGGCAGGGCCTCGCGGTCGACCTTCCCGTTGGGCGAGAGGGGCATGGCGGCCAGGGGGACGTAGACCGCGGGCACCATGTACTCGGGGAGCTTCTCGCCCAGATACGCGCGCAGCTCGGGGCCGAGCCGGCGCGAGAGCTTGCCCATCAGCGGGTCGTTGGCGAAGTCGCGAGCTTCGGCGGCCGGATCCACGGGGTGTCCCTCGTCGAGAAGCACGGTGGGGACCGTAGCGTCCGCGCCGGGGCGGAGGAAGGCGGCGTCGAAACGCCCCTCGGCGGCGGACCGCGACCAGCGCAGGTCGCAGGACCAGCCGAGCTCGTCCGCCAGGGCCCAGACGTCTTCGGGATTCACCGCCGGCGTGCCTCGATCGGCCTCGTCCAGGGCGGCGCGGAGCTCGCCGGCGGTCTTCGGACCGTTCGGATCGGCGAGCAGGCCCGCGGCCCGGACGTCCCGCGCGGTGCGGGCGTTCGGGATCTCGGCCACGATCAGGCGTGGCGCCGATCCCTCCTCCAGTCGTCCACGTAGCGAGTCGAGGTCGAGTCCGGCCTCGTTCCAGTCGCATCGCTCGGCCTCGACGTCGGGCGCCGCGGCCTCGTCTCCCACGTAGATCGTCACGTCGTAGCGGTAGGCATTCAGCTCGTTCGTGAACGAACCGCGCTTGAGCTGGATCTGCACGCGCCCGATTCCGGGGACGCTCGTCCGCAGCCATTCGAAGAACCGCGGGTCGATGACGAGCTCCTCCTCCTGACGGATCAGGCGCTGGACGCGGGCGCGGATCTCCTCGACCGGCGTGTCGTCGGCGGCCTGGAAGAGCTGCACCGAGCTCTGGTAGGCCTCGATCAACGGCAGGCTGCGCACGTCCCCGACGAAGATCGTCCCCCCCGGGCGCACGGCGCGCACCGAGCCCCGCAGGACGTCCATCAGGTAGTCCACGTCGGGGAAGTCGAGGACGATCGAGTTGAGGACGATCGAATCGAGGCCGCTCTCCTCGAGCCCCTCGAAGTCGTCGGCCCAGCGCTTGGTCAGCTCGACCTGCGTGAGGCCCAGTCGGTCGCGGTGCCCCGCGACGTAGTCGAGCGCCACCTCCGAGAAGTCGGTGCCCAGGTAGTACGAGCAGTCGGGAGCGATGCGGAAGAGCAGGAGCCCCATGCCGCACCCGATCTCGAACACGCGGTCCGGGCGGTGGCGAGCGATTCGATCGACGGTCTGGTCGACCCACACCTTCATCTCCTGCGCGGGGAGCGGCTCGTTCGTGTAGCTCGAATCCCAGCTCACGATGTTGAAGGTCGGATCGACGACCTCGTCTCCGTCCCGCGCGGCGTAGGCATGGTCGTACACCGCCTGCCACTGCTCGACCTGCTCGGCGCCGAGGTCGGAGCCGCCATCGTCGCCGCCCCCGTTGCCCCCGCGCCATGCGGGATCCTGGACGACGTAGGCCACGAGCCGCTTCTCGCCCGCCGCGTCCTCGCGGGTGACGACGACGCCCTCCGCCACCGCGGGGTGGCTGCGCAGGCGCGACTCGATCTCGCCGAGCTCGATCCGGTAGCCGCGGATCTTGACCTGGTTGTCCATCCGGCCCAGCAGTTCCAGATTGCCGTCCGGCATCCAGCGGGCGAGATCGCCCGTGCGATAGATGCGCGGATCGTCGTCGCCCTCGACCGGGCTCGGGAACGGGTTGGGCAGGAAGCGCTCCGCGGTGAGCTCGGGTCGCTCGAAGTACCCGCGGCCCACGCCGATGCCCCCGAGGTATAGCTCGCCGGGGACGCCGACGGGCAGCGGCTGGAGGTTCTCGTCGAGCACGTAGGCGAGCTGGTTCGTCATCGGCTCGCCGTAGGGGATGCTCTTCCACGCCGGATCGACGTCGAGGATCTCGAAGATCGTCGAGTCCATCGAGCACTCCGTCGCCCCGCCCATGCTGATCACGCGGACGTCGTCCACGAGGTCGCGCAGCCGATCGGGGAGGGTGACGGGGATCCAGTCGCCGCCGAGGAGCACGAGGCGCAGCGCCGACGGCGCGGAGTCCGGTCGGCTCTCGAGGTGATCCACGAGCATCTTCAGCATCGCGGGCGCGGTGTGCCAGACCGTGACCTTCTCGCGGCTCATCAGGCTCGCCCAGTCGCTCGGGTTCTGCATCTCCGAGGGCTCGGGCAGCACGATGGTCGCGCCCGCGGCCAGGATGCCGAACACGTCGTAGGCGCACATGTCGAACGACAGGGACGCGAGGGCGATCAGCGCGTCGCCGGCGCCGACCGAGTAGCGACGGTTGAAGTCGAGGAAGTTGTTCACCCGACCGCGGTGGTTCAGCACCACGCCCTTGGGCGCTCCGGTCGACCCGGACGTGTACGTAATCGCAGCAACGGCATCCGCCGCGACGGCCAACCCGGGGTTGTCATCGGGAAAGGCCCCGTCCACCTCGTCAATGTTCAGCACCGGCATCCCCGCCGGCACGGCTTCTCGGACCGCCGACAGGAGTCCGCCGCTCGCGACGACCAGCCCTGCCTGGGAATCCTCCAACACGTATTGAATTCGCCGGCTCGGATATTCAGGATCCAGCGGAAC
>CAYRXS010000223.1:0-11592 GCA_964428225.1 uncultured Planctomycetaceae bacterium | reverse complement strand
GTGGTCCTGGTAGACGTCGGAGACCGCTCGCGTGTAGATGTCGAGGTTGACGTCTCCCGAGAACACCCGCATGAAGACCGAGCCGTTGCTGCTCCCCGGGGAGATCTCGACCCTCGGCTGCACGATCGTGTAGCCGCTGGTGACGCGCCCGGTCTCCGGATCGAACTCGGCGCGGTTCAGAGGATGCGCGAGGACGGAGACGAGCCTCGCCGCCCCGCCGCGGGGGAGCTGGGTGTCGGTGTCCAGGGTGATGATGAACCGCGTGCCCTCGAGGTTGATCGGATCTCCGACGTGCAGGGTGTACGTGGTGTCCCGCTTGCCGAGGAGGAGCTCGTTCAGCTCTTCGAGCTTGCCGCGCTTGCGCTCCCAGCCCATCCAGCAGTTCTCGCTCGGATTGAACCGGCGCGCGCGGTGCAGGAGGTGGAAGGGGGCGAGACCGTCGGCCCCGTACTTCTCGTTCAGGCTCCGGATGCCGGCGGATGCGCGCTCCTCGAGCTCGTCGTCTCCGGCCAGGCGCTCCTCGGGGGCGTCGAGGTGATCCGTCAGCAGCGCGAACCTCAGCGCCGGATCGGGATTGCTGAGGTAGTGCAGCTCGATCTGGCGGATCAGGGAATCCACCTGCTCCAGACTTCCGAACAGCGTGGGGATCACCACCAGCGTCCGACAGTCGTCGGGGATCCCCTTCTCGAAGTCCATCTTCGGAAGGTGGCAGGGCGGAAGGACGTTGGTCAGCAGCCACTGGACGAGCGTGATCGCGACCGCGGAGGCCGGTACGAAGGCGATCGCGGCGACGACCAGGAGGAGGACGAGCTGGCCCGTGGGCAGAGCGCCCAGCGAGCCCACCTGCCGCAGCACGAACGCGCCGGGGAGGAGCCAGACCAGCAGGGTGAGGACGAAGATGGCGCCCAGGTAGACCAGAGCGGGCCGGTCCCGCCACGCGCGCCCCATCCGTACCAGGACGGCCGGGCGGTAGCCCAGGAGCTCCTCGAGGGCGCGCCGTCCCTTTCCGAGCAGGAAGTAGCCGATGTGTACCTGACGATTCGCGTCGAGCGTCCCCGGCTCCTCGGTCAGGTCACGCAGGTGCCCCTCGGCGAGGGCAATGGGCTTCTCGGCGACCTCGCTCTCCTCGAGGCCCGTTCCCCGCGCGATCTCCTCGATGACCTTGCGGTATCGATCGCGGGTATCGAAGTCCATCCTCGAGTAGACGCCCGCCGGATCGCGGGCCAGGATCCGCTCGACCACGCTGGTCCGCTGGAAGAAGACCTTCCAGTTGGAGAGCGAGTAGGACCGGAAGCTCTGGATGGTCCTCGCGATGGACTCCGTGTGATCGAAGTGGTGCGCATACCCGGCGACGAAGGGCACCTCGAACGCGGGGGACACCTCGGGCACGAGCTCGGCGAGAGACTGCGTCAGCTCCTCGATCGAGACGAGACGCAGCATCGTCGGCATGGCCCAGAGCTCGGACATGTCGAGCGGGCGCGCGTCCTCGTAGGCGTCGACGAACCGCACGATGGAGTCGAGGTCCGGCAGGAAATCGCAGGCCCCGGCCAGGGCCCGGGCGACGGCGTAGACGCGGGGGAGCCCCTCGAGGGGGCCCGATCTCAGGCGCGGCAGCCGGTCGTAGAAGCCCGAGGGCATGTCGGACCGGATCTGGCGCAGCGTGCGTTGCGTCAGGTAGCTGTTGTCCAGCACCCACTCGGCGGCCTTGGAGCGCTCGGCGGAATCGGACGAGCCCTTCGGCATCGCGCGGAAGTACTTCCGGATGTCCTCGAAGAACTCCTCGATCTCGTCGATGTGCTCGAGCGACGAGAGAGCTACCGGCTTCCTGCGCTCGGTCTCGTGCGAGCCCGCGAGCAACAGGGCCTGACGGGTGAGCGTCCCCGCTTCGTTCGGTTCGTCGGAATCGGCGCTCGCGGCCAACATCGATTCCACCCGAGAGCTGGCTTCCTCGATCACGGCCGTGTTTCTGTGCTGGGAGCAGTGGTCGGACGAGGTGCCGTTCGGACGAACCTGGTCTCGGTGAGGCGGCGCAGGTCCTCCCGCGGGAGATCCTGGAGAACGAGCAAGGGGGTGGCCAGATCGGCCACGAGGTGCTGGATGACCGATCCGTGGAGTCTCTCGGAGCTACCCGCGCTTCCGTGCGCGGAAAGGATCGTAAGGTCGATCTCCTCGCGCTCGGAGACTCGCTTCAGGGTGCGCGAGGTCTCCCCTCGCTCCTCCAGAACGGTGCCCACGCGAATGCCCCGGCCCGCGAGGCGGGACGAGAGTCGGGACAGATACTGCTCGGCGACGCGCCGGTTGCGGCGGTGGAGGGCGTTGACGAGCTCGAAGTCCTCCTCCGTGGGCGGCGCGGGCAGCGTGAGCTCGGGCTTGGGCACCACGTGGCTCAGGACGAGCTCCGCGCCGTGGTCCAGGGCGAGCCTCTCGGCGGTGGGGAGCGCGCACTCGGATCGTAGCGATCCGTCGAGCGCGGCCATGATCTTGCGGAAGCGAATCGTCCCCTTCGCGTGTCTCGAGAACTCGCAGGGGACGGCGAGCACGGAGGTCGAGCAGTAGCTCACCACCTTCTGGGCGGTGCTGCCGAGGTTCCACTGGTCGAGCCCCCGCTCCCCGTGGCTGGCCAGGACGACGAGGTCGGCGCGCGTCTCCCAGGCGAACTGGACGATCTGCTGCGCGGCGCTGCCCTGCACCAGGGCGGTCCGCACATCGAAGTCGTCTCGCTCGGCTCCGGCGCGGATCTCCTCGAGGTACTGGCGAGCCTCGATCCGCGAGAACTCCCAGTCGAGGGCGCCGGCGGGCACGGGCTGGCCGACCACGGTGTGGCCCGGGTCGAGGACGTGGAGGAGCGTGATCCGCGCCTCCATGGTCCGCGCCAGGGCGTAGGCGAAGGGGAGGGCGGCCTCCCCGGGGGCGGAGCGATCGAGACAGACGACGATGTGCCGGAGCCCGGAGCGCGTCTCCGGAGGATCGGGAGCGTCCTCGATGTGGCTCGGCGGCTTGGTGCGTTCCTTCGCGCGATGATCGGCGAAGCCGCTCAGGAGCGGCTCCAGGCCGTCCTGGACGGCGGGATCCTCCTTGGTGGCCATGGCTGCGATCGAAGAGCCCGGACCGGGGCTCGTGCGGTGGATCTCGAAGGGACGGTCGTGCGGCGGGCGATCCTGCACCCTCTGCACAACTAGGAACTTAGACGCACCGGGAAGAGGTTCCAAGGCGGTTCGGCGGCCGGCGCGCTGCTTTCCCATCGACGAGATGCGGGGTTTCCCGGAGGAACATCGAAGGATTTTCTCACCGTAGGAAGCGGCTTTCCATCCCTACTCTTACGGGAGCGGTAGGAATGTGTGCCGGCCTTCCGGCGACGGGTGCGGGAGGGCGGCTCCTCGAGCCCTTCCGGGGCGTTATCGAGGCCTCACCCGGAAGGTTCCCGCGATCCGATCGCCGGTCCGGAGCACCTGCCGCGATCCCGCCCAGTGGGCGCCGAGGAAGTTCTCGCTCCCGGGGCTCGTGAGCTCGGCCACGAGCAGGCGGATCACGTCGCCGGAAATCCAGCAGCGGGTGTTCCGGGTGCCGTCGGAGCGGATCTCGAGCATGCGGGCCCAGCGGCCGAGGCTCGTCCGGTGGATGCGGCGCTTCGTGCCGCGGAAAGCGTTCGTGCCGGTCGGGAGCTGGTCCTCGTGCCACGGCCACGTGGGTGGGCTCTCCCGAGGGCGCCGCGCCCCGGGCTCGTACCACACGAAGGCCGGCGCGGACCCGTGGGTGGCTCCCCACAGGTCCTCTCCCTGCCACGTGAGCATGTCCAGCTCGCGGGGAGCGAGGAAGACGATCCCCAGCTCGCGCAGATCGATCGGCTCGCCGCCGTGGGTGAATTCCCAGCTCAGTCGCAGGTCGCCCGCCCCATCGATCTCCATGTCGAAGCGGCCCTCGGCCTGCTCGTAAGCCCCCCGCACGCGCACCGTCACCGAGCGCTCGCCGGTCTCCGCGGCGAGCTCGGCCAGACTCCATCCCGAGTAGACGTTGGGCGGCTCGAGGGGGCCGGGGACGTGGTCCTCGATCCACAGGGTGTACTTCTTCTCGAGAGGATCGGCGAACAGGTACGGCCCGCCCACCACGACGGGCTCGCCGCCGACCTCGCAGCGCGCCTGGCCCGTGTCGCGGTCGAAGGACCAGGTCACGTCGCCGGCGGCGACCTCGAGACGGTCATCGAGCTCTCGCAGCGCGGGAGCCTCCGCGGGCGGAGGGGGGAGGGGAGGAGCGATGGGGGGCTTGGGGCCGATCGTCAGGTCGAAGGAGTCGATCAGCCGTCCTCTCTGCTCGCGGAAGGCGATCTGGAGGGGCGTTCCCGCCTTCGGAGGTTTCGAGGAGTGGATGGACACCGTCCCCGTGCACCCAGGGGCGCCGGAGGCTTCCACCATGCGCCGTCTTTCGCCGTCGATCTCCACGGGCCAAAAGCCATCGATCTTCACCTCGAGCAGGAGCTCGGAGAGGTCCGTCCACTCCATGCGGTTCTCGACCTCGAGGACGATCGGCTCGCCGGGCGTGGGGACCGGGATCTCCTTGGTCAGGACGCGGATCGGGGAGTAGGTCTTGAAGACGTGCCGGTACTCGGGTTTCGTGCGGCGCCAGCCGTCGATCGGGCCCCAGCTCCCGTAGCCGACCTCGCGGTCGCCGATGAAGAAGCGGTCGCTGATCCCCGACCAGATCGCGCCGCCGATGCACACGTCGCTCGCGAACATCTTCTCCCACATCGGGTAGAGAGCCTCGCCCCACGTGTCGCGCAGGCCGGGGTCGTAGACCAGCTCCTGGCGGTTGTAGACGTTCAGGTGGCAGTACTCGCCGAAGAGCACCGGCCGGTCGAATCCCTCCGCGATCCGCTCGGGGCCGTTCGGGCCCGGGTAGTGGATGTTCGCGACCGGCAGATTGCTGCCCTGGTTGTTGAAGCCGCCGTAGGCCTGGTCGTGGAAGATCATCGGCCGCGTGGGATCCGCGAGGCGCGCGGTGGCCGCGACCCGGGCCCAGTTGTGGCTCCAGAGCGACTCGTTGCCGAGCGACCACAGGATCACGCTCGGGTGGCTGCGATCGCGCTCGATCGTCTCCAGGGCGCAGCGAGTGAGATAGGGCAGGTAGCGCTCGTCGCGGTAGTCCCACTCCTTCCAGTGCGTGGACGCGCCGTGGCCGACCCACGTGATCGGGGATTCCACCTCGACGAACAGTCCGAGCTCGTCGCCGGCGTCGAGGAAGCGCTCGTCCGGCGGATAGTGCGACGTGCGGATGAAGTTCACGTTCGCCTCGCGGAACAGGCGCGCGTCCTCGCGCCACAGCGGCTCGACCAGGGAGCGTCCGTGCAGAGGATGGGCCTCGTGACGGTTGACCCCGCGCAGCTTCGTGCGCCGGCCGTTGACGAAGAGCTGCGTGCCGCGCACCTCGACCTGCCGGAAGCCGATGCGCTTCTCTAGGGTCTCGAACGGGCCGTCCTTCGCGTGGAGTAGCACTGTGACGTCGTACAGGTTCGGGTGCTCGGGGTGCCACTTCGCCGGGGAGTCGACGGGGATTTCGAGCACGAGATCCCGGGACTCGCCCGCGGCGAGACCCGGCCACAAGAACCTATTCCCCTCCAGGGGGATTCGCTGGTCGTCGGAGCTGACGGAAAGCCAGACGATTGCGCCGAGCCGTCCCGAGGCATCGCTTCCCTCGTTCGTGATGGAGAGCAGGATCCGCAGGGTGGCGTCGTCGTACTCCTCGTCGAGCGGCGTCTCCACGTGGAAGCGCGACGCGTGGACCTCCGGCACGGGGAACAGCGTGAGCCGCCGCAGGATTCCCCCGAGCGGGTGTCGCGCGTAGCCCGTGCCGTAGGTGAGCGAGTCGGCGAGGCAGCCGTTCGTGATCCCCCACGCGAAGACGTTCGGCTCGCCGGGCACGACGAAGTCCGTCACGTCGACCTCGAACGGCGTGAACGTCCTCTCGGACACCGCCGCCTCCCGGCCGTTGATCCAGAGAACCGCGCGGCCGTAGACGGAGTCGCAGCGCAGCTTGAGGCGATGCCCCCTCCACGACGCGGGCACGCGGAAGGTCGCCCGGTATCCCACCTGCTGATCGACGGGCACCTCGAAGCCCTGCGTCGACCACTGGCCCGGGACCCGGATCGTGACCCAGTCCCTCGCCTCCCGCTCGTCGAGGGACGCGAATCCCTCGGGCGGAGAGGGGTGGAAGCGCCACGGCCCTCCGAGTCCCATCCCGAGCGCCGCCGTTTCCTCGATCTCCACCGGCCGCGGCGTGAGGCGGGGCCGCGGCATGTCCACGGGCTCGATCGGCGGGTCGGGGACGGGTTCGAGCGTCGCGGGGAGGCTCGACCACACCTCGAGGGCGGCGACCACCGCGTTCGGCCCGCTCAGGCGACGCACCTCGACCTCGAGCTTCCCATCCTCGAGGGCGGCGGCGGGCACGAGGTGCGTGGACCGGAGAACCGCCCCGTTGGGAAGCGCGATGCGTTCGGCGAGCACCGTGCCGTCGACCACGATCTGCTGCGCCCGTTCGTCCGAGTCGGACAGGAACGCGAGCCACAGGTGTACCTCCGCTCCGGCGTCGAGTCCCTGCATCGCGTAGCGCACGGATTCCCCGAACGACACGGTGCGCATCGGATCGGAGGCGGGGATCGCGTCCGTGCCGATCGCCGTCTCGGGATACCGCCAGTCGGCGCCCTCCTTGCGGAAGGCCCGCAGCTCGGGCGAGCGGGCGTCGAGGCGCAGGACGAGCTCCGCGCCCTCGATCGGGGGCACTTCGTCCTGGGCGAGGCAGACGGGGGCGAACGCCCCCGGAAGCGACAGGAGGAGGGCGAACGCGTGGTACATGTGACCTACTCGACCAGGGAGGAGACGGTGCGGCGCAGGCGCTTCTCGTGCGCCGTCATCTTGGCCTTCGACTGCGTGTCGACGGAGTAGATCGCGAAGCGCTTGGTGCGCTTGATCCCCGTGGCGAAGAAGACCGCGCGCCTCCAGAACGCCTCGGCGAGGTTGCGGAAGATCACCTTGTCGACCACCTTCGGCGCCCCGAAGGTCTGCACCACCAGGGCTCGCCTGCCCTGCAGGATGCCCTCCGTCGGCCCGTCCTCGGGCTGGTGAACCGCCACGCCCTCGACGAAGATCCGGTCGATCCACCCCTTGAGGATCCCCGGCGGCGCGAACCAGTAGACGGGGTGGATGAAGACGTAGGTGTCGGCCCACTTCACGTCCTCGCAGTACCGGTGGGCGAGGGGGTCCTCCTCCTCGGTCGGCGGGAGGGCGAACGGCTCATCGGGATCCATGTGCAGGCAGGGATCGAAGCCGTCGGCGAGGAGGTCGTGGATCCGGACCTCGGCGCCGTGCCCCTCCAGGGTGTCGCGGACGATCTCCAGCAGGTGGTGGCAGAGGCTCGTGGGCCGGGCGTGGCCGATGACGATGAGTGCTCGACGTTTCGTGGACATCGCGGGAGTGTATCGCCGCCCCGCGGCGGGGGGATCACGAACACGGGGAGGAAGGCCCGCCGGCCGCGGTGTCCGCGACTCCCGGGGGCCGACCGACCGGGAACGGGGCTCCCGGGCCCCCTCGAGACCGAGAAAAGTGTGGAACCGGAGCGGGATTGGACGATAGGAGGGGGGAGAACGGGTCGGGGCCCGGACCGGTGGAAGAAAGGCTTTCCTCCGGGGCGGGGCTCCCGAAACGTTCGATCTTGGTTTTGAGTAAAAAAGGGAGCCAACCGGGCGGATCCTGGGTCTTAATTAGATCGGTGGAGTTCCGCGCCGGTCCGGGTATCGAAGGGCCCTTCGATCCTGGCGCGGGCTCCTGATCCCCCAGAACCGGCCCCGGAGGGTGATTACCGTGAAGGCTCCCCGCACCACTCGTTCCGCACGTTCGACCTGGCGTCTCGCATTCCTCGGAATCTCCTGCCTGGCTATCGGGGGCTGGTCCTCGGCCCAGGTGCAGGACCTCGTGAAGATCAGCGACACGGAGACGCCCGATCTGGTTCTCGCCGACGGCGACCATTTCGGCGCCGGGGTCACCTGCGTGGGCGACGTCGACCTCATCGGGCGCCCCGACCTCGTGATCGGGGTTCCCCGTGACGACGACGGGGGGAAGGACACGGGCGCGATCTGGTTGATCCTGATGGGCCCGAACGGCGTGCCGCAGGACGCGATCCACATCAGCGACGACGTCGGCGGGTTCGGGGGAGTGATCGACAAGTACGACTACTTCGGCAACTCGGTGTGCGGGCTCGGCGACTTCGACGGCGATTCCCACCCCGACGTGGCGGTCGGAGCCTTCGGGGACGACGACTACCGCGAGGATTCCGGAGCGATCTACATCGTGTCCCTGGACGGCACCGGCGCCATCGGCGAGAAGAAGATCAGCCGCCAGAGCGGCGGCTTCGCCGGCTGGCTGGACGAAGGGGATGGCTTCGGGACCTCCGTCGTGGGCATCGGCGACCTGGACGGAGACGGGGTCATGGACCTCGCCACCGGGGCGATCGGTGACGACGATGGAGACTGGGAGACCGGGGCGGTCTGGATCCTCTTCCTGAACCTGGATGGGACGGTCAAGAGCCACGTCAAGCTCAGTGCCGATACGCCGATCTTCACCGACCTGCTGGATGGAGGGGACTCTTTCGGTCGCACCCTGGCTGCGATCGGCGACCTGAACAACGACAGCGTTCCGGACCTCGCGATCGGCGTGGTTGGCGACGACACCGGCGGTCCGAGCCGGGGAGCGGTCTACCTCTGCTTCATGGAGACGACCGGCGACGTGCAGTCCGTTCACAAGATCGCTTCCGGCGAGGGCGGATTCACCGGCGAGCTCGACGACAACGACCAGTTCGGGATGTCGATCGCCACCATTGGCGACGTGGACGGCGACGGGATCGTCGACCTCGCGGTGGGCGCCTCCGGCGATGACGACGGGGGGCAGTCCACCGGCTGCATCTGGATGCTCATGCTCCGGACCGACGGTACGGTCAAGGAGACCCGGAAGATCTCCCCGTTCTACTTCCCCCTCTCGGAGGAGATCGGATCGGGGGACTACCTCGGCACCTCCCTGGGCACGCTGCCCGATTTCAACGGGGACGGCCGCACCGACCTGGTGGCAGGGGTGATCGGGGACGATGACGGAGGCCTCGAGCGTGGTGGCGCCTACGTCCTGCAGATGGGATACGGAGCACCCGCCTCGGCCGTCGTTCGCAACGGCTCGGGGGTGAACCGGGAGTGCTTCTCCTCGCAGGCCCTGCCCTGGGTGGGCGGCTCCTGGCAGGCGATGATCAACATGTCCGGGCACACCGGCACCAAGACCGGCTTCATCTTCGGGTACGACACGCCGCTGGAGGGCTTCATGACCCCCTACGGCGAGCTGCTCATCTCTCCCGAGGGTCTCGGCGGGACGTGGTTCTTCACCGACATCGAGACCACCGGCCTGGGATTCAGCTGGCATACCATGACCATTCCCAACGATCCGAGCCTGGGAGGCCTGGGGGTCGCCACCCAGCCGCTGATCTACAGCGACTGGATCGAGCTGGGCAACGCCATCGATCTGATCATCGGCGGCTGGCAGTGAGCGCGGCCGCCACGCGGCGGCCATCCAGGGCGGCGGACACGATTCCGCCCGCGAAGCCGGCTCCCTCGCCGCAGGGATGGAGGCCGCGGGCATCCGGGCTCTCCAGAGTCTCGGGATCGCGGGCGATGCGCACCGGCGAGCTCGTGCGGGTCTCCACTCCCAGGACCTGACCGCTCTCGGAGACGAATCCAGGGAGCCGCCCGTCGAATCGCCTCGACGCCTCGCGCAGACGCTCGCTCAAGCCCGGGGGCAGGAGCTCCCCGAGATCGTGAGCGCCCACGCCGGGGCGATAGCTCGTGGGGAGCGGCTCCGTCGCCCCGCCGCGACCACGAACGAACCGGTCGATCCGCTGGGCGGGGATCCGGTTGCCGCCGCCTCCGGCCCGGGCCGCCAGAGCCTCGAGGGCGTGCTGCAGCCGCACTCCGAAGAGAGGGTCGACGTCCGGTCGGGACGGGAGGTCGTCGGGGCTCGACGGGAGAGCGGATCCCCCGAGGGCGCGCGCGCGCTCGAGCATTGCCGGCCACCCCCAGCTCTTCCCCCGATCGCCGCACCAGTCCTCCGGGTCGACGGCCACCACGAGCCCCGCGTTCGCCCACGGCGAGTCACGACGCGACAAGCTCATGCCGTTCACGACCACCCGGTCGGGGTGAGTGCTGGTGGGGACGACGAGCCCGCCCGGACACATGCAGAAGCTGTAGACGCCGCGGTCCTCCACCTGCGTCGTCAGCTCGTAGAACGCCGGGGGGAGCTCGCACGTCTCCCGCAGCCCGCCGTACTGTCGCTCGTCCAGCCACGACTGGGGATGCTCCACGCGCACTCCCATCGCGAATCCCTTGGCCTCGAGCCGGGCTCCGGCCCGCCGCGCCATGGCGATCGAGTCGAGCGCGCTGTGTCCCGTGGCGAGCACCACCGCGTCGCACTCGAGGCGGACCGTCTCGTCCGTCTTCAGGTTCCGGGCGAGCACGGCGCGCACCGCGCGACCTCCGGCGCCTTCGGTCGTCTCGATCTCCTCGGCCCGCATGGCGAACCGGACCTCGCCGCCCGAGCGTCGGATCGTGTCCCGCATCGCGGCGACGACCTTCGGCAGACGATTCGAGCCCACGTGGGGTCGCCAGCTCACCAGGATCTCGGGCGGTGCGCCGTGCGCCACGAGCATCTCGAGCACCGCGCGCACGTCCGCCTTCCTCCCGCTTCGCGTGTGGAGCTTGCCGTCCGAGTACGTACCCGCTCCCCCCTCGCCGAAGCAGTAGTTGCAGTCGGGATCGACGGGGCGGCCCCGGTGCAGCTCGGCGATCGGCTTTCGCCTCGTCTGCACGTCCCGTCCCCGCTCGAGGACGACAACGGAGAAACCGCCCGCGAGCAGGTCGAGAGCGCAGAACATCCCCGCGGGTCCGCTCCCGATCACCACCACGCGCGGTGCGTCCTTCGGCGGGGGATCGAAGGTCGGGGGCGAGGTGCTCGCCGCCGGGGGAGGGACCTCGTCGCGCGTCCAGACGCGCAGCGCGACCCGCCACCCTCGCCGTCGCCGGCGCGCGTCGAAGGAGAGGCGGGTCACCCGAACCCCCGAGACGGTCTCGGGAGGAATCCGCAGGCGCTCGGCCACGATCCGCACGAGCTCCGCCTCGTCGTCGACGGCGGGCGGGGTCTCGGAGGGGGGGAGGGCGAGGAGGATGTCGCGAGGCACGGTGGGATACGGTACCGTACTTCTCCTACGCCGCAGTCGAGAGCCGGGGGGAAGCGATGGCCAAATCTCGAGACGAGGAGCGCAACCAGCTCCTGCGAAGAATCATCGAGAGCCTGGCGTGGCGCCAGATCGCCACGATCGACATTCTGGGACACTGCCTGAAGTACGTGACCGACCTGGAGACGAAGCTCCGCATGGCGACGGAGCTCGACCTCTCCCTGCGTCTCTTCCGAGAGGTGCGCGAGCTCCATCAGGAGCTGGGCTGGGAGGATCTCGAGCAAGCGGTACGGGACCGCATGGATCGCCTGCCCTTCCCGCAATCGCGCATGGAGTTCGGGG
>CAYRXS010000222.1:0-11654 GCA_964428225.1 uncultured Planctomycetaceae bacterium | reverse complement strand
GTTCGGGTTTGTCTGGGGTGGGGGGGGGGGCGGCGGAGGCTGGTTCTGCTGCGGGGTCTGGTGGTGGGGCTCTTGCTGGTGGTGGGACGGCTGGTACTGGCCGTACTACTACAGCTGCTGGTATCCGTACTGGTGGAGCTTCTACCGTCCCTACTACAGCTCGTACCCGGTCTACTACTCCACGGTGGTCTACCGGACCGTCTACGAGGAGGAGGTGGTCGAGGAATACGTCGACGTGCAGGAGCCCGTGGGCGAGGCGGTCGTCGCGAACGGCCGGGCCACGATCCCGGTCGCGGCGGACCAGAGCCCGCTCTCGGTGGCCGCCGAGCGCTATCTCACCCTCGGCGATCGTGCCTTCCGCGAGGGTCGGTACTCGGACGCCGTGCAGTTCTACGCCAAGGCGGCGGACTTCGCCCCCGACCAGGGAGCGCTCTACCTCGTGCTGGCCGACGCGCTGTTCGCGGCGGGAGACTACCACTACGCCGCCTACGCGATCCGCAAGGCGCTCGAGCTCGAGCCCGCCCTCGTGGAGGCCGTGGTCGACAAGCACACCTTCTTCCTCGATCCGGCCGAGTTCGATCGCCAGCTCGCGGTGGCCGAGCAGTACGTGATCGATCACCCCACGGACCGTGACGCGCGACTCGTGCTCGCCCTCAACTTCCTGTTCGGCGGGCGCCCCGCGGCGGCGGTCGACCTGTACGAGTCCTCGACGGCGCCGGGAGACGCCCTCCGGCTCGACCAGGCCGCCGAGCTGGTCCTGCGCGTGGCGCGCCAGGTCCAGTACGGTCCCAAGGAAGGCTAGTCGGAATCGCGGGCGCCGTCGGCCGGGCCGGCGGCGCCCTCGTTCTCACTCGATCGAGATCTCCCGGGGACCCGGATCGCCGCGGAAGAAGTAGACGGGGGGCCGGCGGCCGAACGAGGCCTCGAAGGTCGCGGAGAGGTGATCGGCGAAGCCCTCGACCGCCTTCGCCTCGAGCAGGACGATGGCACAGCCCCCGAAGCCCGCGCCGGTCAAGCGGGCGCCGAGGACGCCGTCCCAGGCGAGGGAGGTCTCGACAATGGCGTCCAGCTCGGGGACGGAGACCTCGTAGAGGTCGCGCAGGGAGAGGTGGGACCCGGTGACCTGACGCCCGAAGTCCACGAGGTCTCCGGAGAGCAGCGCGTCGCGCGCGGCGAACGTTCGCTCGACCTCCCCGGCCACGTGGCGCGCCCGGCGCAGCAGGAGGGAGCTCAGCTCGCCGGCGTGCTCCTCCACGACCGAGGAAGGCACGTCGCGCAGACACGTCGCGCCCGGTGCGTGCTCCCGCAGCCGCTCGAACACCTCCCCGCACTCCGAGACCCGCTGGTTGAACTCCCCGCGGGCGAGCTCGCGGCGGATCCCGGAATCCACGACCACGATGGTGATCGAGTCGCCGTCGAGGGGCAGGTGCTCGATCGACTCGTCCTTGCAGTCGAGCCAGAGCAGGTGCCCGGGACGAGCTAGGCCGACGGCATAGGGATCCATGATCCCGCAGTGCACGCCGACGAAGATCCGCTCGCCCCAGAGGGCGGACTCGAGCAGGTCCGCGGTGGTTGCGGCGAGCCCCCACACCTCGCTCAGGGCGAAAGCGGTTCCCACGCAGATCGAGGCCGAGGAGGAGAGACCGGCTCCGATGGGCAGGTCTCCGCCGAACAGCACGTCCATCCCCGGGGGACGGTCGCCCCGCCGCAGGAGGTGATGGATGACCCCCACCGGATAGTCGAACCAGTCGCGGGTCGCCTGAGGCGGAAGATCCCAGACCGGAGCGGAGAGCCCCCCCGCCTCGAGGGTGGAGGCGAGGTTCAGGCTGTGGTCGGAGCGGGGGCGGACGGCGAGATAGGTGCCCCGGTCGATCGCGGTGGGCATCACCGGACCGCCGTTGTAGTCGAGGTGAGCCCCCATTAGGTTGACCCGACCGGGGGAGAAGAACAGCCGAACTCCCTCCATGTCGCCGAAGCGTTCGTGGAAGCGCGAACGATGAGCGTGCAGCTCCTCGACCAGCTCGGGCCTGTCCTCGTGAACGTCGGCGTCCGTCACGAGGGAGAGGGTAGCCTATCGGGCCGCGCGCCGCACCTCGCGGAGTCCGCCGGGGACTGGCGAGGACGCGACCGGGGGGATATCGTGCGAGTCATGAGGAACCTCCTCCCCCTCGTCGCGTCGACCCTCCTCCTCGCGCTCGTCGTCTCCTGCGCGAGCGTCGAGTTCGAGCGCACGACCCCGACGTCCGGAACGTTCCGGTCGAGCGCGGTGGCGTTCACCCTTCTCTCCAACGACTTCCCCGCGCCGGCCCTGTCCACCGCGCGCGCCAACGTGATGGACGCGCACCGCGAGAACCTGCGCTTCGAGCAGCAGGTCGTGACTCCCTACCTGGGGTGGTTCGACTGGTTGCTGGACATCGTCTGCATCCGGTACGCCTCGGTGCGAGGAACCTGGGGCCACCCGACCGACGGGTAGGGCGAGCTCCGCCTACTCGAGGATCACCTCGAGCACGGTGGATCCCCCGTCCTTCACGACGACGTCCTCGAGGGTGGCGGTCCGACCTCCGCGACGAACCTCCAGTCGATAGGATCCCGGGTCGTAGCGTCCGAGCTCGAGCGTGCCCTCGGGACCGGAGATTCCCCCGCCCTCGAGGAGCCCGACCAGAGCGCGCTCCGCGTCGGTGCTCGCCGGAGTCCCCCGACCGTCCAGGCGCACGAGCCGTCCGGTGGCGCCCTGCACGGGAGCGCCGTCCGGGCCGCGCACGAGGACCGAGACCTCCACGCCTCGTCGCAGCTCGATCACCAGCTCCTCGTCCCGGGGAAGGGTGACCTCGACGAGGGGGGGATCGGCCCAGCCCTCGGCCCGGGCTCCGACGTCGTAGGTGCCCGGCGCCAGGGATCCCAGGGAGAAGCGGCCGTCCTCGTCGGAGGAGGCGCGCGACGTGTCGCGAAGCCCCCCCCCGCGGGGATAGGCGCGGACCTCGGCCCCGGAGATCGGTCCGGAGTCCGCTCCGAGCACCACTCCCGCCAGCGAGAGGGAGGGCTCGAGCTCGATCTCGATCCCCGTCTCCACGATCCCCTCGATGGCCTTCACCGTCCGGGACGGGGCGGGCGCGAAGCGGTTCGCGTCGTTCCCCCGGAGCGGCGGGACCACGGACAGCTCGTACGTCCCCTCCTGGAGCCGGAGGATCGAGAAGGCCCCGTCCTCGTCGGTCCGGGCGCTTCGCTTCCTGCTCTCGGAGCTCAGGAGCGTGCCCAGGAGCCCGGTGACCGAGGGCTCGACGCCGTCCGAGCGGAGCAGGGCGACCTCGGCCCCCTCGACGGGCGCTCCGTCGCGGGCACTCACCACGCGCCCCTGGACCCCGCCCTCGGGCAGGAAGATGTCCAGGCGCCAGCTCGGCTCGTCCGGAACCTCGACCTCGAGCTGCACCTCCGTCTGCTCCCGATCGCGGCCGGCGCCGCCGTAGCGCAGCTGGTAGAAACCCGGGGCGAGCCCCTCGAACTCGTAGGTGCCGTCACCCTTCACCTGGGCGATCTTGACGTCGATGCCCAGGACGTTCTCGCTCTCGAACCCCAGGGCGAAGAGCCCGCCGCCGGCCACGGGCATCCCCGCCGCCGTGATCCTCCCGTACACGCGACAGCCCGCGGCCGAGGAGTCGATGATGTCGAAGCGCACCATCTCGTTCTCGGGCACGTTGACCAGGTCGAAGTTCAGCGTGCCGAGGAAGCTCATCGGATTGAGGGCCTCGTCCCCCCGTGTGAGCAGCACGAAGTAGCTGCCGCCGGGCAGGTGCTCGATCCGGTACGCGCCCTCCGCGTTCGACTCGCCCTGCCAGACGGGGAGGCTCCCCCGCACCGGTCCGTCGAAGCCGTCCGGGGTGGCGGCGACGACGATCGCCCCCACGACGGGCTCCCCGTGGCGATCCTCGACCGTCCCGTGGATCCCAGCCCCACGGGAGAGGGTGATCTCGATTCCCTCCAGCGGCTCGTTCTCGGGCACCTCGAGCCCCTCCGTGCCTCCCGCGGCGAAGTCGCGGTGATGGGCGGTCAGGGACACGGGTCCCGCGCGCAGGCCGAGGATCTCGAACGCGCCGTCGGGTCCGGAGGTGACGGCGCCCGGGCCGACCGCCCCCAGGGAGGAGGCCATCTCCATCATCTCGATGCCGAAGTCCTGGTTCGCCCGGGCCCGCCGCGAGTTGGCGCCCATGCGGGGACGGCGGTTCCACTCGGAGCGAGGCCGGCCGCGCTCGTTGCGCGCGAGGACCTGGGCGCCGCTCACCGGCTCGCCCTCCGGGTCGACGACCCGACCGCGGATCGTCCCGCCCGGCCGGAGCTGGACGATGACCCCGCGCGTCACCTGCCCCTCCACGACCGCGATGTCCGTGACGATCTCCGACAGGTAGCCGGGGGAGGAGAAGGTGAGCTCGCTCTGCCCCGGGGCGACGGAGTCGACCCGGAAGCGGCCCTCGGGATTCTCCACGAGCTGCCCGCCCGAGAAGGGATTCAGCGAGGTCGGCGCCTCCGGATCGGTCTCGAGGCGATCCATGCCGCTGATCGTGAACGACGTCACGGGCTCGGCGCGCACGGCGTCCATGACGATGCCCTCCACGGCCCCCCCGGCCTCGAGAACGACCACGATCTCGTCCCCCTCCTCCTCCGGCTCCCAGGCGTGCGTGGTCATCCGGTAGCCCGTCTTCCAGAACGCGATGCGGTGGGGCGGATCGCCGGGAAAGGGGCCGGCGAGGAGCTCGCCGTTCTCGCCCGAGATCGGGTACTCGAAGCCCTCGACGGCCTGCAGGAGGAAGGGGGCGAAGCTGATCTCGAACTCGGACTCGTCCCAGTCCGCCACCCACCAGGAGGCGTGCACCCCGGGGATCGGCACCCCGCCGGATCCCACGGTGCGGACGAGGACCATGGGCCCGGTGCGCAGCTCGATGTCCTCGGCGCGCACCGTCGTGCCGGGGGGCACGCGCACCACGCGGCTCTTGGTCGGCAGATGCCCCTCGGCGAAGGCGATCACGTCCAGCTCTCCCGGCGGGCAGTTCTCGAGCCGGTAGGCGCCGGAGGGATCGCTCGTCGCGTGGGTCGTCTCGAAGATCTCCTCGGCGAAGTGCAGGTCGCGCAGGCCGCGGGGGACGACGCCGAGGTGGGCGCCCTCGAGGGGCCGGAGCTGCGGTCGCCCCTCCTCGTCCTCGGCGACCGAGAGGACGCGTCCCTCCACGGTGCCGCCCTGACGGATGGTGAGCTCCACCGAGACGTCCTCGCCGGCGACCACGGTGATTCCGGCGCGGTGGGAGAGGGTGATCCCGGGAGAGGAGGCCGCGATCTCCCATCCCTCGCCGGGGGGGATCCCGACGAAGAGGAAGGAGCCATCCCGCTCCGTCGCCTGCTCGAACGCGCGGTAGTCGCCGCCGCGAAGCCGGGTCAGGAAGGACCCGGGCCCGGGGAAGATCGTGACCTTCGCTCCCGAAGCGGGCCGCCCATCGGGGTGGTGAACGACGCCGAGGACCCGGCCCCCGAGGCGCACGAAGGCCTCCACCGCTCCGGAGCCTCCCGCGGTGTCGACGCGGACGTCGAGCAGGGAGTCCGGTACGTGCCAGGCGCTGCGCGCCTCGAGGAAGTAGCGGCCGGTGCGGACGCCCTCGAAGCGGAAGTGGCCCTCGGCGTCGGTGGCGGCCACCGCCGCGGGCGCGATGCGTCGGGTGGCCTCGTCCCCGAACTTCGCGAGGCGGAAGATGCGGCCGAGCAGGTTGCGGCCCGCGGGCGGGACGGTGAAGAGGTCCACCCGGGCCCCGTTGACCCCCGTCCGGCTCTCGACGTCGAGGACCCTCCCCTCGAGTCGTCCCGGCCCCGCCAGGCGTACGCCCACCGGGATCACGAGCCCTCCGGCGGTGCGCAGCTCTCCCCTCCTTCCCGCGGCCCGACGCTCGGTCTCCGTCCCGGGGAGCTCCGTGAGGGCCTCGTCGCCGGATGTCCCGTCGGCGAGCTCGGGCATCGCGGTCTCCGTCGAAGAGAGGTCGTCCTGGAGGCTTCGGATCCACACGATCGCGAGCGCCGCCAGCGCCGCGACCACGATCGCGAGCGCCGCCAGCGCCGCGACCACGATCGCGAGGAGGAGGGCGCGGCTCGTCGCCCCCCTCCGGTTCGCTCTCGGTTCGCTCATGATTCGGTCTCGTCCGGGGCGGGTATCAGCTCGGCGGAACGCATCCACTCCACCGTGCTACGCAGCACCCGGTCGAACGGTTCCGGATTCCAGCCGAGCTCCGAGCGGGCCCGGGAGGCATCGAACCGGTAGTGCAGCCCGAGGTGTCGCAGGGCGGTGGGCGTCACGAGCTCCGGGGGCCGGAACCGCCCCACCAGCGCCGCCCCGGCCACGACCGCCTTCCACAGGAGCGGGGGGACGACCGCGCGCGGCGGGGGCACGCCCAGCGCCTCCGCCGCGAGGCGCTGCAGCTCGAGGTGGGTCGGACACGACTCGACCAGCAGGTAGCGTCGCCCCCTCCGTCCCCGCTCGAGAGCGAGCCGGATCCCCTCCGCCACGTCGTCGACCCCGACGACGCCCAGGGAGCCGGGCGGGGCGAAGCGGCCGAACTTCCCCGCGGCGAGGAGCTGGAGGAAGCGGTTCGTGTTCGGGAGCCCGGGCGCGGGGCCGAAGATCGCCCCCGGGTTCACGGCCACGACGTCGAGCTGCCTCGAGACCGCGAGGGCAAAATCCTCCGCCGCCCGCTTCGTCGTCGTGTAGGGGCAGCGGAGCTCGGAGCCGCGGAAGCGAGCGTCCTCGTCCAGGGTCTCGTCGACGCTCCTCGTGTAGCCGACCGCCACGACCGAGCTCACGTGACAGACGCGGGCCACGCCGTGCAGACAACACGCGTCGAGGACGACCCGCGTCCCCTCGGTGTTGATGCGCCGGGAGAGCTCCGCCTCGTCGGTGCGGTAGCTGATGAGCGCCGCCGAGTGCACGACCCGCGCCGGTGCTCCGAGCTCGCGCGCCCGGGTGGCGAGCTCCCCCACCGCGCGGTCGATCGAGGGAGGATCGAGGAGATCCCCCTCGTGCCAGCGCAGCGACGGATCGGCGAGGTGGCTGCGGTCGGAGCTCGCCCGGGCCAGCACGTGTACCTCCCCGCCTTCCCGGGCGAGCCGGCGCACGAGGGCCGAGCCGACGAAGCCCGTCCCCCCGGTGACGAGGATCGGACCCGTCATCGCTCGTCGGAATCCACGTCTCCGTCGTGGAGGGGAAGACGGACCGTGGCGATCGTGCCCTCGCCGCGATCGTCGGAGACGGGCGCGAGCTCGATCTCCCCTCCCATCTCCTCCAGCACGCGCAGGGAGATCGCCAGGCCGAGCCCCGTTCCCTCGCCCTTCGTCGTGAAGTACGGCTCGAACAGGTGCTCGCGCGCCTCCTCGGGCAGGCCGATGCCGGTGTCACGGAAGCTGACGCGGAGCTCGCCGTCCCCGGAGACGGCCTCGACGTAGAGGTGGCCTCCCTCGGGCATCGCCTGCAGGGCGTTGGAGGCGAGGTTCACGAGGACGCGCCGCAGCTTGCCGCGATCCACGAAGACGGTGCCGCCGCGCCCTTCACGCTGCACGGTGACGCCGAGCTCCACGGCCCACGCGTCGTGTAGGTGAAGCACCTCGTCGAGGAGCTCGGTGACGTCGATCACCTCCGGATTCGCCTTCTGCCCCCCGGTGAACTCGTAGAAGTCCCCGGCGATCTGGCGGAGGTTCTCCACCTGGCGGCCCACGAGCTCCATCGTTCGCTCGAGGATCTCCTCGTGCTTCGGCGCGTTCTCGCGGCGCGCGCGCTCGAGCAGGTCGAGCGAGAGCTTGATCGGCGTCAGGGGATTCTTGATGTCGTGGGCGATCTGGCGCGCCATCTCCCGCCAGGCCGCGTCCTTCTCGGCCTTGACGATCCGCGCGCGCTGCCGTTTCAACTCGCGCGTCATCGCGTTGAAGTCCCGGGCCAGGGCCCCGTACTCGTCCTTCGAGCGGACCTCCACCTGGGCGTCGATCTCTCCCTCGGCGACGCGACGCGTGTAGCGTTGCAGCTCGAGGATCGGGGCGGTGGTCCGCCGCGCGATGTAGAAGGTCCAGCCCACGGCCATGAGCAGGACCAACGCGGTGCCTCCGAGCAGCAAACGGCGCAGCTCGGAGGCGGTGGCGTAGATGTCCTCGTTGTCGATCCCCACGCCGACGACCCAGCCGAAGCCGCCCTGGTCGCCGTTCCGGCAGCGCTTGAACGCCGCGTTCTTCTCCTTGCCCTGGAACTCGTACTCGGGGTAGAGGCCCCAGCCGGTCTCGCTCTCGAGCACCGCATCGGTCAGCTTGCGCAGCTTCACGTCGCGGATGATGCTCTGGCCGTAGAGGTCGCGGTTGACGTGGGCGAGGATCGTGTCCGCGTCCTCGTCCCAGATCCACGCGTAGGGCGAGGGCTCGCGCTCCTCCTCCACGAGCCCGCGGAAGGCGTCCTTCACCACCGGCGCGCTCACGAGGTCCTGCAGGTGCTTCCAGTTCACCAGCGCGTAGATCACGCCGTGGATTCTCTCCCTGCCGTAGAAGTGCACGGGAGCGGCGAAGCCGATCTGGTAGGTGGTGGCAGAGTCGGGATTCTCGCCTCCGTAGGCCAGGGCGAAGGGGGAGCGGTGCTTGTTCACCGCGCAGGCCTTTCCCTCCATGGCGAGCAGATACCACTCCTCCTCCGAGAAGTCGAACTCGAACAGGTGCGTCAGGTACTCCTCGCTCAGACCCCCCCCCTCGATGGCCAGGCTGCTCGAGGTGACGAGCCGACCGTCGTCCCCCACGAGCAGGAGCACGTCGTAGACCGGCGTGTGTTCGATGTACGTGTCGAAGTTGTCGGTCTGGGCAGCACGGTAGCCGTGGACCTCCGGCCCCCCGCTCACCCACGAGATCAGCTCCTCGGGGCCCCAGAAGAGGAAGGGGGCCTCCTCCTTCTCGGTGAGGTGCTCCTCGAGGGCACGGTTCACCGTGCGGTTGTCGGCCAGGTAGCTCACGTTGCTCCCCCGCTCCTCGACGAAGGTGTCGATCTGGCCGGCGAGGTCCTTGGCCAGGCCCAGCAGGGCCTGCTGGGCCACGTGGCGGGTGATCCGGTCGCCGATCTGGTCGTCGATGAAGAACGCGAAGACCACGAAGGGCAACGCGACGGCGCCGAGGACGGCCACCACGAGCTTGGTCGAAATGCGGCGTAACATGTTCCCTCGCCGGGGCTCGCCGAGGATACCCTGCCCCGCCGGGAGTACCTCGCCGAACCCTGGTTGCATCTTGCCCGACCGCATTCTCATCGTCCGCCTGTCGCACCTCGGTGACGTCGTGCACGCTCTGGGGGTCTTCCATGCGTTGCACGAGGCGTACCCGGCGGCGGAAATCGGGTGGGTCACGCAGTCCGAGTTCGCGGATCTCCTCGACGGCCTCCCGAGCCTCTCCCGGATCTTCCGGTTCGGGCGGCGCGACGGGTGGCGGGCCTGGCCCCGGATCCGCCGCGAGCTCCGCGCCTGGCGCCCGGACCTGGCGGTGGACGCCCAGGGCAACCTGAAGAGCGCGGGGATGACCCTCTGCTCGGGAGCGGCCCGGCGGGCGGGTCTCGCCCGGGTCGACTGGCGCGAGAGGCTCGGCTCCCTCGCCCTCAACGATCCCGCCCCGCCCCTTCCCGCGGAGACGATCCACGCAATGGACCGGATGCTCGCCCTCGCCCGGCACGTGGCCCCGGACGCCGTGGCGCCGCTCCGTCTGGACGCGGGGCTGTCCGAGGCGGAGCGCGCGGAGGGAGAGGGCCGCCTCGCCGAGCTCCTCCCCGAGCCGACGGAGCGCGCGGTCCTCCTCCACCTGTCCTCCCCCGGGGACATTCGCTCCTGGCCCCTCGAGCACTGGCGCGCGCTCGCGGAGCGCCTCGCGAACGGTGGCCGTCCCCTGCTCGTCCTGTCCGGTCCCTCCGAGGAGGCGGCGGGGCGGGAGCTCGAGCGGGACCTCCCGGCCCGCGCCGGCCTCGCCCACTGGGTCGGGCAGCGAGGCCTGCGCTCCCTCGCCGCGGTCCTCGAGGCCGCGGGGCGCCGGGGGATGCGGCTCGTGTGCTGCGACTCCGGACCGATGCACCTCGCGGTGGCCTCGGGCCTGCCCGTGCTCGCCCTCGGCGGCCCGCAGGATTCGCGGCGGACCGGTCCCTGGAACGAGGCGAGCGGCGGGGAGCACGTCAGCCTGCGCGCCTCCGTCGAGCCCCCCTGCGCTCCCTGTCTCGCGCGACGCTGCGATCACCCCGAGGGGGCGGTCTGCATGCGGGAGATCCGTCCCGAGCAGGTGGCGAACCTCCTCGGCGAGTGACGAGGCGGGAGGCTAGCCCTCTCCGGACGTGGCGGGCTCCCCGATCTCCGGCGTCCCGACCTCGGCCTCGAGGGCCTTCATGCGCTCCCGGATGTCGCGGTACTCGGGCCACACGATGGCGATCTGGCGGAAGAAGTCGAGCTGCTCGGAGGGATCCTCCGTCTGCTCGGCCTTCGCGTAGAGCTCCTCGGCGTCCCGGATGAACTCCATCAGCGTGTCCCGCCGGCTGATCGCGTCCTCGTAGTACTCGGTCTCGGCCAGCAGCAGATCGAAGGCCTCGACCGCCTGCAGGAAGAGCTGGTCCTTGTAGAGGGAGATCGCCGCGTTGTACATCGCGCGCTGGTGGACGTCCTCGATCTGCGCCTCGAGGAGGGAGACGGCGTCCTTCTGGAGCTCCGTGGCCAGCCGGGCCTGCTCGAGCCGAACACGTGCCTCCTTCAGGTCGCCGCGGCGGATGTGCATGTCGGCCTCCCCCAGCGCGTCGAGGGCCCGAACCTCGCGGTCCATGCGGTTCATGCCCTCGGAGGCCTCGACGCTTTCGGGCGCGAGGAGCAGGACCAGCCGGTACTCGTAGCGGGCGGCGTGGAACGAGGCCATCCGCTCGAGCTCCTGGGCCCGGGCCATCCGCTCCTCGGCGAGCCTCTGGCGGATCTCGTCCTCGCGCTCCCCGGCGCGGGGGTGGTCGGGATAATAGGTCCGGGTCAGGTCGATGTGGCGGCTCGCGGGGAACAGCCGCTCGTTGCGCAGGTCGTCCAGCGCGTCCCGGTAGTACCGCAGCCCCAGCCCCTCGCGGTACTGCAGGCGGACGATGATGCGGTACAGGCCCTCGCTCGCCGTGGGGTGCCCCGGGTCGTACTCGAGCACCTTCTCGAAGGCCGCGGCGGAGTCCTCGAACTCGGAGATCGACAGCAGGTTCTGGGCGACGTCGAGCCACTCCTCGGCGAGCTGGCTGCGCACCTTCGTGATCCACGCCTGGACCGTCTCGTCCTCCGGGGCGAGGCGGTGGGCTTGCTCGAACTCCCGCAGGGCGCTCAGCGCATCGCCCGCGAAGAGCGTCCTTCGCCCGCTCTCCAGGACGAGGATCACGTGCATCTTGGCGAGGACGACCTGGGCCGCGGGATCCTCGGGATTCTCCCGGGCGTTCCGCTCGGCCAGCTCGTAGGCCTCCGCGTAGCTGCCCCGCCGGGCGAGGTCGGACACCGTGAGCTCCTGCGTCCGAGTGCTGCTGCAAGAGGCGAGGAGGAGGGCGCCGAGGAGGGCGACCACCAGGGCGCGCGGGCGCGGGCGGGAGTGGAGATTCGTGTTCATCCGGTTCGTTCGGGTTCGGG
>CAYRXS010000221.1:0-11655 GCA_964428225.1 uncultured Planctomycetaceae bacterium | reverse complement strand
GGACCAGGTTTGTGATCTCCTCGGTGTACGGCCGGGACGCCACCGCGCGGTCCTGGAACCGACGCAGCTTGGTCGTCGCGACCATCTCCATCGCGCGCGTGATCTGCTTGATGTTGCCGACGGAGGTGATCCGCGCGCGCAACTCCCGGATACCGGCCATGGATCAGTCCTTGAATTGCGGCTTCACGGCTTCGATCGCCTTGTCCATGATCGCCTTGGCCTCGGCGGAGACCTCCTTGGTCTCCGCGATCTCCTCGCCGACCTCGGGGTGGCTGTCCGCCATGTGCCGCAGGAAGGCCTTCTCGAAGTCCTGGACCTTCTTCGCGTCCAGATCGTCGAGACCACCCGAGGTGCCGGCGTAGATGATCATCACCTGTTGTTCGACGGGCACGGGCATGTACTGCGGCTGCTTGAGGATCTCGACCAGCCGCTCGCCGCGAGCCAGCGTCCGCTGCGTGGCCTTGTCGAGGTCGGAGCCGAACTGGGCGAAGGCCTGCAGCTCACGGTACTGGGCGAGGTCGAGGCGAAGGCCGCCGGCGATCTTCTTCATCGCCTTGATCTGGGCCGCGCCCCCCACCCGGGAGACCGAGATGCCCGCGTTCACCCCGGGGCGGATCCCCGCGTTGAACAGGGAGGACTCGAGGAAGATCTGGCCATCCGTGATCGAGATCACGTTCGTGGGAATGTAGGCGGAGACGTCGTTCTCCTGGGTCTCCACCACCGGCAGGGCGGTGAAGCTGCCGCCGCCCTTCACGTACTTCGAGTTGATCTCCGGCGCGTTGTCCGCGAGGCGCGCGGCGCGCTCGAGGAGGCGGCTGTGCAGGTTGAAGACGTCGCCGGGGAAGGCCTCACGACCCGGAGGACGACGCAGCAGCAGCATGACCTGGCGATAGGCGATCGCCTGCTTGTAGAGGTCGTCGTACATGATGACGACGTCCCGCCCCTCGTCGCGGAAGCGCTCACCCATCGCGCAGCCGGCGTAGGCCGCCAGGAACTGCATCGAGGCCTCGTCGATCGCGCTAGCGGAGATCACGATCGTGTAGGGCAGGGCGCCGTGCTGCTCGAGCCGCTGGACGAGGTCCACGACCGTCGACTGCTTCTGGCCGATGGCGACGTAGATGCAGATCACCTGGTTCTCGTCGTCGGGATCCCCGCCGCCGGTCGTCTTCTGGCTGAGGATCGTGTCCAGGAGCAGAGCGGACTTGCCGGTCTGGCGGTCGCCGATGATCAGCTCGCGCTGGCCGCGACCGATCGGGATCATGGCGTCGATGGCCTTGATGCCGGTCTGCAGCGGAGTGTCCACGGGCTGGCGCTCCACCACGGACGGGGCGCGCTGCTCGATCGGGCGATAATCGGCGTCGGTGATCCCCAGGGGACCTCGGCCGTCGATCGGGTCGCCGAGAGCGTTCAGGACACGACCGAGGAGCGGCTTGCCGGTGGGCACCGAGATGATGCGTCCCGTCGTGCGAACCTGGTCGCCCTCCTTGACTTCCGCGGCGTCGCCCAGGAGCACGCAGCCGACGTTGTCCTCCTCGAGGTTCAGCGCCACGCCGCGCACGCCTCCGGAGAATTCGAGGAGCTCGTTCATCATGCAGTCGTCGAGGCCCCACGCACGGGCCACGCCGTCGCCCACCGACAAGACGGTGCCGACGCTCTGCATCGCGCTCTCGCCTTCGTAGTCGGCGATCTCCTTCTCCAGGATCGAGGTCACTTCTGCGGGTCGAAGGTCCATCGTTCTTCTTCGCTTGGTTTCATGGCCCGCGGGGCGGGCGCTTCGAGATTTGTCGTGTCCGACTATGCTTCCTGTAGCGACGGCAGAGGGGCATCGAGCATCCGCTTCCGGAGCCCCTCAAGGCGACCCAGGAGCGAGAAGTCGATCATCTTGCTGTCCACGATGACGCGCACTCCCCCGATCATGTCGGGGACGATGCGGTTCTCGAGGGTGACGCGCTTGCCCAGCTTGGCGCCCATCACCACGGCCAGCTCGGCGATCTCGCCGGGGCCCATCGGACGCGCGCTCTCCACGTAGCCCTCGGCCGCCCCCTCTTCGTCGAGTCGGCGGCGGTGGAAGGCCTCGCCCAGGTTTCGCAGCACCTCCTCGCGACGCTTGTCGAAGAGCAGGCTCACGAAGTTTCGGGTCAGCTCGTTCATCCCTGCGACCAGGGGGGCCAGCTTCTCCCGCCGCGTGTCGAGCGACACGTTGGCGTCGAAGAAGAAGCTCGCCACCGCGGGCGAGGTCAGCTCCGCCGAGATCTTCTCGACGTCCGAGCAGACGGCATCCAGCGCCCCCCGTGCCTTGGCCAGGTTGAAGAGCGCCTCCGAGTAGCGGGTCGTTACGGGGTCCAGCATCAGTTCGGGGAGGTTTCGCGGCTCGAGACCAGCTCGGTCACGAGTCGTCGGTCGTCCTCGCTCTTCACCTCGCGCTCCAGCACCTTGCCGGCGGCGTCGAGGGCGAGATCGACGACCTCGTTGCGGATGGTGGAGATGGCCTTGTCCTGCTCGGCGCGGATCGCCTTGCGGGCGGATTCGACCATCCCTGCGGACTCGGCCTTGGCAGCGTCGACGATCTCGTGCTCGCGAACCTCGGCGCGCTCCCGCGCCTCGGCCATGAGCTTGGCCGCCTCCGTCTGAGCCTCGCCGAGGGCGACCTCGACCTCGGCCCGGGCCTTCTCCGCGTCGGAGCTGGCCTTCTCGGCCTTGTCGATCGCCCGGGCCACGTGGTCGTCACGCTCCTCGAGCGCGCGGGTCACGGGCCCCATGACGACCTTCCAGATGACCGGGATCGCCAGGGCGAAGATGAGCAAGGTCCAGAAGAGGTTCCCGCCCGCGGCGAGGTCGACGGGATTGAATCCGCCTCCCTCGGCAGCGGCCGTGGTCATTAGCAGCAGCATGGGGAATACCTCGGAGTGCACTGGCTCGTCATCCAGCCGGTTTCCCCGCGCCCGTCCCCTCGGTCAGGGCGCTCGGGAATCCGGCAAACGAGCTCAACCGATCGCGATGAGCAGGGTGACCACCACGGCGAAGAGAGAGACCCCCTCGATGAGCGCCGCGAGGATGATCGAACCGCCGCGGATGTCGCCGGCGGCTTCGGGTTGGCGAGCGATGCCCTCGTTGGCGCCCGCGCCGATCTTGCCGATGCCGAGGCCCGCGCCGATCGCGGCGACGCCCGCCCCGATGCCCGCGCCCATCTTGCCGAAGCCGGCGTACGTCGCGGCCGCGGTTGCCACATCCTGAATGGCGTCAGCTTCTCCTTGAATGGGGAGGTACATGTCTTTGCTTTCTCTCTTCTGATCGCGACCGAGGTCGCGTGATGGGTTCCGGATGGAATCGTCTAGGAATTCGTGATGACGTTCCCCGCGCACCTAGTGCTCGGGGTGGATCGATGTGCCGATGAAGATGATCGAGAGCTGCGTGAAGATGTAGGCCTGCAGCAGCGCCACGAAGGCCTCGATGATCATGATGAAAACGGCGAAGCCGACGGCGAGGGGAGCGGCGCCCCAGGCGCCCGCGTTGCCCCACAGCCCGGCCAGGAAGAAGATCAGGCCCATGAAGGACAGGACGACCATGTGGCCGCCGGTCATGTTCGCGAAGAGCCGGATCATGAGCGCGAAGGGCTTGACGAGCAGCCCCACGAGCTCGACGGGGACCATGATGATCAGCATCGGCCACGGGACGTGGGGGATGAGGTTCTTCCAGAAGGCCCAGGGGCCCTGGGCGATCATCCCGCAGGTGATCATGGCCGCCAGGGTGGTCAGGGCCAGCCCGGCGGTGACGAAGATGCTCGAGGTGGCGGTGGCCGAGAAGGGCACCAGCCCCATCAGGTTCATGAAGACGATGAAGAAGAAGATGGAGAGGAAATAGGGCAGGAACTTCCGGCCCAGGTCCTTGCCCATCACGGGATAGACCATCTCGTCCCGGATCCACATCGCCCAGCCCGCGAACATGCGGCTGGCGTGGTCTCCCTTGCGCGTCCGCACGTACCGCGGCACTCCCGCGAAGAACAGGAGGCACAGGAGGACCGCCGCCACCTGGAAGATCTGCAGGTTGAAGAGCGCGGTCTTGGGCGCGGCGCTGTCCCTCTCGTTCTCGGGGCGGTAGTCGAAGAAGCCCAGCCACGTGGGCAGGGGGATCTCGAGCATGGTCTCCGTGCTGCCGTGGCCGTCCGCCTCGGCGGGTCCCTCTTCCGCGTGCTCCGTCGCGCCGGATTCCCCGTGGGCCTCCTCGCCGTGCTCCGCGTCGCCGTGCGTGACCAGCGGCGCGGGCATCAGATGGAGGTAGAGCGTCTCGAACACGTTCGAGCCGGTGCGGTGCGGGCTGTACTCGTGGCTGACGAAGCAGGCCGCCGCGATGATCACCAGGGCGAGGATCCAGCGCATCGTTCGACTCTTAGAGATCCGGGTTACAGGGGTTCGCCCCGCGACGCGCGATTTGCGCGGCGTCCAGGGTACCGAGAGGCAGGACGATGAGGACGGCGACCGCATAGGTCACGAGGAAGGCGCGCCAGTCGGCCCGCGCGCCGGCGGCCTCGATGTAGCGAAACGCGAGCGCCCCGAGCAGGACCGCGACGAGCTTCGCGAGGAAGGAGATGACCACCGCGTTCATCGATTTGGCGGGATTCGTCAGCAGCACGTGGCGCTGGTACAGCACCCCGAGCCCGCTCATCCCCGCCCCCAGCAGGAAGCCCGCGAGGACTCCCCCCCCGAGCGCTCCGCCCAGACGCCAGGCCACGACGGCGGCGGCGATGGCGCCGACGAGAGTCGCGATCGTGAGGCGGATCATGGCAGGGTTCGGGGAACCGTCCTCGACGGACGGCGGGATCAGGGGGAATCCTCGTCTCCTCGATGTCCGGGCGTCTTCTCCTTCCGGCTCGCTTCGAGCTTGGAGACCCGGGAGATCATCGAGACCATCGCTCCGAAGAAGCCGACGAAGACGAGGACGATCATCAGCCACGGCGACGTGCCGAGCCACCCATCCAGCCACCAGCCGATCAGACAGAACGCCACGATCGTCAGCGCGAATTGCAGCCCGATCCCCGAATACCGATACCAGTCGGATCGAGAAGAGGATCCTCGTGCGAGAGGCATGGCAGGAGCGGCGTAGGGCCCCGGAAACGCGAAGCGCGGCGTGCGAAGGAACGGCGAAGGAGGCGGGTGCGTCGCCCGGGACGAGGTCCGCGGCGAAGCTCTGAGAAAGGACGGTCGGCCGGGGCGTCGGAGGCGCTCCGCGGGGCCGCGGCCGGCGAATTGGCCGAACAGTCTGTTGAGGCCCGGAGGCCCCGTCAAGGGAAGTTGAAGTCGAAATCGCCCAGAATGTCCCCCCCCGCTCGTCCCGGATCGGGCCCATCCGACCCCGGCCCCTTCCTCGGGGTCTCCGGGACCGCTAGACTGCCCGGCCTTTTCCGGATACCGAGCCCGAACCGGAGACCGAATCCCGTGGAACGTACCCTCGTCCTCCTGAAGCCCGACGCCGTGCAGCGCGGCCTCGTCGGCCGCATCATCTCCCGCTTCGAAGAGAAGGGCCTGAAGCTCGTCGGGTTGAAGATGCGCCGCTTCCCGCTCGAGCTGATCCGGGAGCACTACGCGGTCCACGCCGACAAGCCCTTCTACGGCAACCTGGTCGAGTTCATGACCTCCGGGCCCGTGGTCGCCCTCGTTCTCGAGGGCCTGGGCGCCATCAAGACCACCCGCAAGCTCATGGGGGCCACGAACTCCTCGAAGGCCGAGGCGGGCACCATCCGCGGCGATTGGGGCATGTCCTTCTCGAACAACCTGGTCCACGGCTCCGACGGAGAGGAGACCGCCCGCACCGAGCTCGCCCTGTGGTTCCCCGAGGCCGACGAGATCTGCGAGTGGACTCCCGCGGCGGAGACCTGGGTCTACAGTGTCGAGGAGCGGTGATTTGGCCACCGGGCTCTCCGCCGCTCACATCGGAGAGCTCGTTCGCGAGCTCACACCCTTCGTCGAGGGGTGCCGGGTCCGCGAGCTGGTGGCCCTGCCCCCGCGCGACCTCCTCCTGATCCTCGAGCCGCCCGGCGAGCCGGGTCCCATCCTGCGGCTCCGCCTCGCCGCGGGACCCGTGGGCGCGCGGCTGCACCTGCAGATCGGCCGGGTCCGCCGCCCCTCCGGGCCCCCGGGCCCCTTCTTCCGCCAGGTCCTGGACCGGTTCACCGGACTCGAGATCACCCGGCTCGCCCAGGTCGAGGGCGATCGGGTCGTGCGCCTCGACGCTACGGGAGAGGCGGGCGAGCTCTCGCTGGTCGCGGAGCTGCTCGGCCGCCACGGCAACCTGGTGCTGCTGGACGGCGGGGGTCGCGTGATCGCGATCCTCGTCCCCGCCCGCGGGCGGCAGGCCGATGCGCCGCGGCTCGTGATCGGCGAGCCCTACCGCCTGCCCCCCGGACGATCCTCCTCCCCCGCCGCGGGCCCCGCGCTCGTGGAGAGCCTGCCCGATCCTGCCCCCGGCGAGGGGCTCGCCGCGCGGGCGCCCCGGTCCTGGCGGGTCGAGTGTTCGCTGGGGGCCGAGGCGGAGGCCTCCCGGGGCGACGAGCACCGGCGCGACCTCGTCCGGCGCCTCGAGCGGCGGCGCAAGGCGGCGCGGAGCCTCCTGCGCGGCCTGGAGACGAGGGAGCGGGCCTGCGCGGAGGCGGAGCGGATCCGCCAGGACGGCGAGCTGCTCAAGACCGAGCTCTCCCGCCTGCGCCGGGGCCTGCGCGAGGTCGAGGTGGCCGACTGGTTCGTCGACGGCGCCCCGCCGCGGCGGATCCCCCTCGAGCCGCGCCTGTCCCCGAAGGACAACGTCGAGCGCTTCTTCGCCCGCTACCGCAAGCTCCTTCGCTCCGCAGAGAAGCTGCCCGGCGAGATCGAGCTCGCCCGCGCCCGGGCCGAGGACATCGACGACCTCCTCCAGCGGCTCCACGATCCGGCCACCGATCCCCTCGCCCTCGAGGAGGAGGCGATCGCGGGGGGATGGCTGAAGCCCCGCCAGGAGGCGGACGTCCGCCGCCGGACGGCTCCTCCGCCCCGCCTCCCCTACCTGCGCTTCACCGGTCGCGCGGGCAGCGAGATCCGCGTGGGACGCACCGCCCGGGACAACGACCGCCTCACCTTCCGCGAGGCCCGGGGCAACGACCTCTGGTTCCACACGAGCGACGCGCCCGGTAGCCACGTCGTGCTCCGCCTGGAGCGCGGGCGGGAGCCGGATCCCGAGGAGGTGCTGGACGCCGCCCACCTCGCCATCCACTTCTCGCCCCTGCGCGGGGCGCGCAAGGCCGAGGTCCACGAGGCGCGCGTGAAGCACGTGAAGAAGCCCCGCCGGGCCCCGCCGGGCCTGGTGACGCTGTCCGGGGGACGGACCCGCCTCGTCCGGGTGGAAGAGGACCGACTGGCCCGCCTGCTCGATCCGCGCCGGGGGGTCGACCGCGGACCTTCCGGAACGGGTGCGTAGCCGCCCCCTTCCGTACAGGGTAGGATCTTCCCCCCTTTCTCCAGGCCACCAATCGCCATGAAGGACTCGAACCACCTCCGTCTCGCCTCGCTCCTCGCCGTCCTGCTCGCCACCTTCCTCGTCGCCTGCGGCTCCCCCCGGGTGAAGAAGGAGATGACGGACGACGAAAAGATCGAGCTGTACAAGACGACCGCCACCTACCTCTACGAGGACGAATCGTTCCTCCGGGCCCAGGACCAGGCGGTCAAGGTCCTCGAGATCGATCCGAGCGACCGCGAGATGCGCCGCATGATCGGGCTGATCCGGCTGCGCCTCGGCACCCACGAGGACGTGCTCATCGCCCTGGACTTCTTCCGCGCCCTGCAGGCGGAGGGGGACGACCACGAGGCGTCCGTGCTCGGCCTCGCGATGACCACGGAGCGTCTGGGGACGGCCTACCACGCCGCGGCCCTGAGCTACTCGGAGGGCACGCGCACTCCGATGGACGTCGCCGATCCGGCCGCGAAGGCCGCGGAGCTCGAGGAGACGTCCCGGGAGTACCTGGTCGAATCGCTCGAGCTGTACGAGTCGGCCCTGGTGAACGGCGAGGGCAGCACGCGGACGAAGAACGGCCTCCAGCGGGTCAACGCCCTGCTCGGCCACCACGCGGAGAGCCTGCGGTGGTCCGCGCAGGTGCTCGAGGCCGCCGACCTCGAGTACGCGACCTGGCGGCGCATGCTGGAGGGAGGCGACCTCACCGAGGACGAGGAGGAGCTGTTCCGCACGAACGAGGCGGCCGCCCAGCGGCTCATCGCCGAGACCCACCTGTTCGCGGCCTCCGTGTCGAACGACCTGGGGCAACACCACGAGGCGGTCCTCCACCTCGACGAGGTCGAGAAGATCGATCCCGCTCGCACCGAGACCTTCAGCCTGCGCGCCCAGCTCCACGCCAAGCTGGGTGACTACGACCTCGCGATACGGGACCTCGACCAGTTCCTGCGCCTCGCCGACCACCTCCCCTTCGAGCACCCCGACATCCGCCGGGCCTTCGATCTGCGCTCGGACTGCGAGGACCGCCTCGCGGCGGCCGGCGGCTAGCGTCTCACTTGCCTCCCGCGCGCCAGGAGCGGGTGTGCTTCTCGTCGACCGTGTCGATCCAGACCACGGTGACGAGTGACTCGTCGGCGCGCTTCGCGAGGGCGGTGGTGATGTCGTCGGCGCTGGCGACGGGAAGGCCGTTCACCTCGAGCAGCACGGCCCCGGGGCCGATCCCCAGGATGTGGGCGATCGTCCCGGGATAGGCGGAGGCGACGTACAGGCCCTGTCCTTCGTCGAGCCCCAGCTCCTCGGCCCGTTCGGGCGAGACCGCTCCGACGCGCACCCCGAGGATGTCCGTGCGGACGGCCTGGATGGGCCGCAGGGGCGTGACGTAGTCCTTCAGCTCCTCGCGCTGGGGGCCCAGGAACTCCCGGAAGGCCTCCGAGGGATCGCCCCGGTGCCGCAATCGCTCCAGGAGCTCCTGCAGGTTCCGCTCGCCCTGTCCGCCCTGCGGCCAGGAGAGGCGGAAGCGGATCCCGCCGGGCAGCATCTCGCCCTGGAACTCCATCTCCTCGTGGAGCTCCGGGTTCGCGTCCAGGATCGCCTCGATGCTCTCCCCCCGGTACTCGCGCACCGGCTGCGCCTCGCCGTCGATGGTCTCGTGGATGCGTAGCAGCAAGCCCTGCTCGTCCTGCTGGATCTCCACGTTCCGGATGTGCCCCTCGCCGGGCGCCTGCACGCCCCGGCCCCGCGGGAAGAAGTCGTTCAACCCCCACACCCGCAGGTCCTCGAGACCGGGCCCCACGAGCCGATCGAGGTCCCCCTGCGGGAAGAGGCTGCTCCAGCCGGGCCCGAAGGCCCCGTAGGACAGCGGGCTCCGTTCCACCTCGCGGAGCGCGAGCCGCGCCGTCCAGGCGAGCTCGAGGTCGACCCGCGACTCGGAGATCTCCGCGAGCACGCGGTACACCCTGTGGTCCATGCGGGCCGAGCGGACGAGGGTGTCGAAGTTGCGCTCGCGCTGGTCGAGGTCCCGCTCCGTGAGCAGCATGATCAGCTGCTCCCGATCGAAGCGGGTGGGCACCGCATTCTCCGGGGCGCTCTCGTCTTCGAGGACGTCGACGCGCCTCAGGCCCCCCTCGTCCGGTTCCTGTGTCACCCCGAGCGGGAGCAGGAGAGCGAGGATGGCCACGACGGAAACGTGCTGAATCTTGGCTGCAAACATGATCGAGAGGACCGAAGGTCCGAGGCTGGGAATCAACGGTATCCGAGATCGCCGGCCAGGGACGGACGGCCCGCTCGCATCGGGGCAGGTCCGGACGTCCCCGGCCCGGGGGAGGCCGGGCTGAGCCCCTCGGCCTCCATGAGCCTCCTCTCGTCCTCGTCGTCGATGCGCTCGAGCCGGCCCGGTCCCTCGGCGGGCGTGAGCTCGACCACCACGGGCGAGTCGATGGGAGGAGGCGTGGGAGAGTTGCCGTCCTCGAAGAACCCCAACGGATCTTCGAGGACGGCGAGGAAGATGATCACGGCGGCCGCGGCAAGCATCCCTGCCATGCGGACGATCCGCAGCCGCGTGGGCTTTCGGTCGACCCCTCCGGGATCAGAAGGGGCCCTTCCGGGATCAGAAAGGGCCCTTCCGGGATCAGAAAGGGCCCTTCCGGGATCAGAAAGGGCACTGCCGGGTCCGGAGAGAACCGGGGCGGGCTCCCGCAGGAGCCCCTCCGCGAGCATCCGTTCGCGGATCCCGGGCCAGAGCTCGGCCCGCTCGCCCTTCTCGGCGGCGAGGGCCTCGACGAACGCGACGCGGGCCAGGGACGCGGCGGCGGCCTCCTCGGCGCACGAGGCGCAGAGGGCCAGGTGGGCCGCGATCCCGTCCTGCTCGGGGCCGTCGAGGTCGCCGCCCACGTAGAGGGGCAGCCTCTCCAGCACGTCCTCGCAGCGTCTTGCTTCGTGTCTCATGGCTCGGTCTCTCCAGGGGGCTCGCAGGCCCTCCCGGCGTCGTCGGCGGTCTGTACGGGAGGGGTCTCGCCCGTGTTAGCGCCGTTTTCCAACGAGGAGCCCGGATCCACGGCAATCGGGGTCCCGGGCCCGGAGCGGGCCATCCGCTCCCACTCCATCTGGAAGAGCTTTCTGCCCCGGTGCAGGCGCCAGCGCACCGTGACGTGGGTGGCCCCCACGATGTCCGCGATCTTCTTGCAGGACATCCCCTCCAGCTCCCGAAGGACCATCGCGCTCCGGAAGTGCGGGGGGAGCCGGTCGATGCACTCCCGGACGAGGGCCGCGGTCTCCTCGCGCTCCAGCGCGTCCGAGGGGAGGGGGGCCTCGTCGTCGTGGAGGTCGAGGTCGGTCTCCTCCTCGCCCGGCGCGGCGGTGCTCATCGCGGGGCGGCGCCGGCGCAGGTGGTCGATGGCGAGGTTCGTGACGATCCGGTAGAGCCAGGTCGTGAAGCCGTGGCGGAAGTCGAAGCGATCCAGGCTCCGGAAGACCCGCAGGAACGCCTCCTGGGCGAGGTCGCGCGCGTCCTCTTGGTTCGCCACCAGGCCCCGGGCGACGCGCCACGCCCGGTCCTCGTGCCGCCGGACGAGCGTCGCGAAGGCCTCCTCCTCCCCCTCCTGCGCCCGCCGGATCAGGTCGTGGTCCGAGGGGGACCCCGGAGAGGGCTCGTCCTCCTCGGGGAGGTCGGGTTCGGGGATCTCGGGCAAGATCGTCGGCTCGGAAGGAGGGGGGAGGGGCGCTCCTCCTACTCCCCGCCCACCCCGGGGAAACGTCCGGGAATCTCCGCGATACGGCGGAACTTCTCCCGGCGTTGACGGAGGATCTCGTCGGGGGGGATCTTCACGAGCTCGCGCATGTGGTGGAGGATCGCGCGCTTCACCGCCCCCATCGTCACGTTCGGAGCCCGATGGGCCCCGCCGAGCGGCTCGCGCACGATCTCGTCGATCACGCCCAGCTCGTCGAGGTCCCTCGAGGTCAGCTTCAGGGCCTCCGCGGCCTCCGGGGAGCGCTCCCCGTCCCGCCACAGGATCGCCGCGCACCCCTCGGGGCTGATCACCGAGTAGTAGGCGTGCTCCATCATGAGGACCCGGTCCCCGATCCCGATGCCCAGGGCGCCGCCGGAGCCCCCCTCGCCGATCACCAGGACCACGATCGGAACCCGGAGGGTGAACATCTGGATGATGTTCTCGGCGATGGCCATCG
>CAYRXS010000220.1:0-11697 GCA_964428225.1 uncultured Planctomycetaceae bacterium | reverse complement strand
CCCCCCCCCCCCCCCCCCCCCCCCCCCCCCCCCCCCCCCCCCCCCGCGCCCCGGCCCGCCCCCCGCGCCCTTCGCGCTGTCGAACGCCTACGACCTCGTCGTCGGGACTCACTGAGGTCGCGTCAGGAGCGGCGACAGCGGATCCCTTCGGGGGTCTCCTCGATCCGGACCTCGAAGGCCTCGGCGGCGGCGGGGGAGAGCAGGGCCTCGCGCGCCGGGCCCTCGGCCACGACCCGCCCCTCGCGCAGGAGGACGCAGTCCGGGATCCAGTCCCACACGAGCTCGAGGTCGTGCATCGCGAGCACGATGGTCTTGCCGTCGCGGTGCAATCCCGCGAGCAGCTCCATGAGCTCGAGCTGGTGGCGGACGTCGAGCGCGTTCGTCGGCTCGTCGAGGACGAGGATCGGTGCCTCCTGGGCGAGGGCCCGGCCGAGGAAGACGCGCTGTGTCTCGCCGCCGGACAGCGTGGGCAGCGTGCGGCGGGAGAGCTGCGCCATGTCGACCCGCTCGAGCGCGTCGTGGATCACCTCGAGGTCGGTCGAGGACATCGTCTGCCAGCTCTTGCGGTGGGACAGCCGCCCCATGGCCACCGCGTCCCACACCGTGACGTCGAAGTGCGTGGCCGAGCTCTGGGGAAGGTAGGAGAGCCGTCGCGCGATCTTCATGCGCGGGATGCGGTCGATGCGGGTGCCCGCGAGCCGGACCTCCCCGCCGGTGGGCCGGATCACGCCGCACAGCAGGCGCAGGAGCGTGCTCTTGCCCGCGCCGTTGGGGCCGACGACCGCGGCATAGCTGCCTTCGGGGAAGGAGAGGTCGATGCCCTGCACGAGATGCTTGCCTCGCACGGCGAAGTCCAGGTCCTTCGCTTCGAGCATCGCGCTCATCCCAGGACCCTCTTCGTTCGGACGAGTAGCCACAGGAAGAACGGGACGCCGAGGAACGCGGTGATCACCCCGAGGTGGACGACGCGCTGCCCCGACAGCAGGCGGGCGAGCAGGTCGCACAGCACGAGGAACTCCGCGCCCACGACCAGGCTCATCGGCAGCAGGATCTTCGCGCGGGGTCCGACGACGAGCCGCACCATGTGGGGGACGATCAACCCGACGAAGCCGATCGGTCCGCAGACGCTGACCGCGGCTCCCGCGATCAGGGCGCTCAGGAACAGCAGCAGCAGGCGTGTGCGGTGGACGGAGACGCCGACGGACAGGGCGTGCTCCTCCCCGAGGGCGAGGGCGTCCATCCGGCGGTGCTGGAAGAGGAGGACCACGGTGCCGATGGCGATCAGGGGTGCGGAGGCCGCGGCGTGGGTCCAGGTGCGATCCCGCGCTCCACCGATCATCCAGAAGAGGAACTCCTTGAGCTGGTACTCCCGGATCCACGTCTGTACGAGCACCGTGCCCGCGCCCATCAGAGCCGCCACCGCGATGCCCGTCAGGATCAACGAGGTCGTCGACGGACGCCCTCCGGCGTGGGCGAGGAAGTAGACGAGCAGGCTCGCGAGGATCGCTCCCGCGAAGGCGCAGGCGGGGACCGAGAAGAACTGCGCCTCGGCCCAACCGTAGAAGAAGGCGAGCACCGCGCCCAGGGTCGCGCCGCTCGAGATGCCGAGAATGCCGGGCTCGGCCATCGGGTTCTGGAACGTCGCCTGGAGGGTCGCCCCGCTCGCCGCGAGCGCTGCGCCGGCGAGGGCGAGCACGATCACGCGGGGCGAACGGAACACGGTGAGGATCTGGTAGGGCGTGCCCGAAAACACCTCGGGATCGTCGGCGAGACCCATCCAGGCGAGGAAAACCCGCACGGAGTCGCCGAAGGGCACGGGCACCACGCCGAGGCAGATCGCCAGGGCCAGGACGAGGGGAAGGGCGAGGATGGCGACGAGGAGCGGGCCGCGGCTCGGCCGGGGAGCGAGCGGGGAGCGCACCGAGGAGCTCATCGCCCCGGAGGACCGGACTGGATCCGCGCGAGGACGGCCGGATCGATCCGCTCGGGGTGCAACCGGCTCGCGAGGGTCCAGGCACCCACGACCAGCCTCGCGGACAGCGACTCGAGCAGGCGGCCTTCGAGCGCGATCACGTTGCCCGACTCGACGGAGTAGAGTCCCTTCAGGGCCGGCGGAAGATCCGTGTAGCCCTCCTCCTCCGCGAGCCGCCACCGACTGAGCAGGATGACGTCGGGGCGCGCGGCGAGAGCCCGTTCCGTGTCGAGCTCGACGGTGCCCTCGATCCCGAGATCCGCGGCCACGTTGTGGGCGCCGGCGCGCTCGATCACCTCGCCGAGCGTGGTCCCCGGCCCCGTGGTCATCCCGTTCGCCCAGTACAGGAGCCGCGGGCGCTCCTCGACGGTGGCCATGATCCGCTCGAGCTCGTCGAGGCTCTCCTCGATCCAGGTCGCGACCTCCCGCGCGCGCTCCGGTTCACCGACCGCCTCGCCGAGCTCGAGGTAGGTCCGTCGCACGTCGGCGAAGGAGGCGTGGGCGGCGACCATCCGAGCCCGGAGGCCCGTCTCGTGGACGAGCTCGACGAAGTCGGCGTCGTTGTGCTGCGAGTAGATCACGAGATCCGGCTCGAGGGCGACGACCTGCTCGAGATCCACCGCGCCGATGCGCGCGACGGAAGAGGAGTAGCGGCCGACCGCGTTCGAGACCGTCGGATCGTCGACGTACTTCGTGACCGCCACCACTCGATCCGGCGGTACGAGGTCGGCGAGGATTTCGTCGGCGGCGAGGGTCACCGAGCAGATACGCTGGGGAGGACCCCCCGATCCTGCGTTCACCCGCCGGCTGCAGGCGGGCAGGAGGAGAACGCAGAGCAGGGCTGCGGCGAGGGCGGTCGGGAGGGCTCGAGGCGTCATGGGGGCGGTCGGTGCCGCCACAAGGTACGCCGTGGACCGCGAGGGATGAAGGGCGGAGCGTCCGCCCCGGCGGTCAGGAGTCGCGGTGGGACCGGACCTGCTCCCCGAAGGCCCGATCCTGCTCCAGGATGTGCCCGAGCCACCACTCCCGGAGGAACTCCAGGGCCTGGGCGGGATCCGGGACGTCCCGGCATTCCCTCAGCAACGTCCGGGTCCGGGAGACCATCCGTGCGTGCACCGCCCGGTGAGCGGTGAGCTCGGGGTATCCGGTCCTCTCCAGGATGCCCTCCTCGGTGAAGAAGTGGATCCGCGTGTACAGGCCGAGGGTGGCCAGGACCGGCTCGAGGATCCGCCCGGCCTGGTCCGTGGCCATGGCGTGCTCGAGGGTGTTGATCGCGGTGACCACGCCGCGATGCTGCTCGTCCACGATCGGCACGCCGATCTCGTACTCCTCGCTCCAGACGATGTAGAGCTGGTCGTGGATCATGGCGAGCTTCGGTGGGGCGGCGTCGTCCGGGGCGAAGGCGCGTCGATCCCCGGTGGCGAGCGGGTGCGAGCGGCCGCGACGATGGACGCTATCGGTCGATTCGCTATTCTGCTCGCCACGAATCGGCGGGCGGCGCTCGGGCCGTCCCTGGACCGGGAAGCGAGGAACCATGATCCAGACAACGGAGAGAGCGTTCACCCGCACCATGCCGAAGCCGGACGGGACCGAGGTTCGAGGTCGCCGCGCCCGGGGAGCGATCCTGGGGGCCGGCGTGCTCCTGCTCCTCGGCTCGACGATGTCCGCCGTTCCCGGAGCCCTCCAGGGCGAGGCCGCGTACGCGCCGGTCGACCTCGTGCTCGAGGCGCCGATCGCGCGCTGGGACGAGGCGTTGCCGCTCGGCAACGGGCTGACCGGCGGGCTGCTCTGGGGCGAAGGCAACGTCCTGCGCCTCTCGCTCGATCGCGGCGACCTGTGGGACGAGCGCCTGCCGGAGATGCTCCAGCGCGAGGACTGGACCTACGCGACGATGAAGCGCCTGCAGGCGGCGGGGGACCAGGCGACGATGGTCGAGATGTTCGACAACCCGTACAACGCGATTCCGTACCCGACGAAGCTCCCCGGCGGGCGCCTCGAGATCGAGCTCGCCCCGCCCGCGGAGGCGAAGGGCTTCCGGCTCGATCTCGCGAAGGCCGAGGGGCACTGCGATCTCGGGTCGGGCTCGGCCCGGGTGTTCTTCTCCGCGGCGACACCCGTGGCCATGCTGCGCATCGACGCGGAGGTCGCCGGGCTACGCCTGGTCCGACCGGCGGGGCTCGACCGGCTCGGCTACGGTCCCGCGGAGACGGGAGAGGAGGGAGAGCTCGTCTGGTTGGTGCAGGAGGCGGCGGACGGCTTGACCTACGCGGTCGTGGTCGGATCCCGGGAGGTCGACGGCGCCACGGAGATGGCGGTGGCGATCACCTCGACGGGGGATCACTCCGATCCGCTCGTACTCGGCAAGCGTCGCGTCGGCAAAGCCCTGCAGCGCGGCTACGTCACGTTGCTCGAAGACCACCGGTCCTGGTGGGGGGGATTCTGGAGCACGTCCCGGGTCCGCGTTCCCGAGCCGGCGATCCAGGCACACTACGACCTCGTGAAGTACTTCCACGGCGCGGCTTCGCGCCGCGGTGCGCCGCCCATGCCCCTGCAAGGCGTGTGGACCGCGGACGAGGGCGGTCTGCCCCCGTGGAAGGGCGACTTCCACAACGACCTGAACACCCAGATGACGTACCTCGCCTACCACGCGGCGGGGCTCGTCGAGAGCGGAGAGAGCTTCCTCGAGCACAACTGGAAGCTCCTGCCGGAGTACAAGGCCTTCGCGAAGCGCTTCTACGGAGTCGACGGCGCGGTGATCCCCGGCGTGATGACCCTGAACGGGAAACCCACCGGTGGGTGGGGGCAGTACTCGCTGTCGCCGACGAACGGGGCGTGGGTCGCGCAGTCGTTCTACCTGCACTGGAAGCACACGATGGACAAGCGCTTCCTGTGGGGTCGGGCGTTCCCGTTCTGCGTGGCGATCGCGGAAGGGCTCGTCGGGCTGCTCGAAGAGGGCGAGGACGGGATGCTGCGTCTGCCCCTCTCGACGTCGCCGGAGATCCACAACAACTCGATGCAGGCATGGCTCACGCCGAACTCGAACTACGACCTGTCCTTGATGCGCTGGCTGTTCGGCGCCCTCGCGGAGATGGAGGCGGAGCTGAAGATCCCGGCGGAGGAGAGGCAGGAGGAAAGGCGATGGTCCGAACTGCTGGCCAGGCTCGAGCCCCTCGACGTCTCCGAGGAGAGCGGCGGGCTCACCTTCGCGAAGGGGATCCCGTACTTCGAGTCCCACCGCCACCTCTCCCACTCGATGGCGATCCATCCGCTGGGCACGCTGCACGTGGAGGGGAGCGACGAGGATCGCGCGGTGATCGACGCGACGATCGAGGAGCTGCTCGAGCACGGGACCGCCCAATGGACCGGCTACAGCTTCTCCTGGACGGCGTGCCTGCTCGCCCGCTGCGGACGCGCGGACCTCGCGCTGCGCTTCCTGCGCGACTATGAGCGCGCCTTCATCCTGCGCAACGGCTTCCACGTGAACGGCGACCAGATCGGCGCCGGGCTGTCGAACTTCCGCTACCGCCCCTTCACCCTCGAGGGCAACTTCCTCGCCATGGAGGCGGTGCACGAGATGCTCCTGCAGAGCTGGGGCGGCGTGGTCCGCGTCTTCCCCGCCACGAGCGACGAGTGGATGAACGCCTCCTTCGAGGACCTCGCCGCCCAGGGCGGCTTCCGCGTGTCCGCCCGGCGGCGCGACGGACGCACGGTGTGGGTGCGGGTCGAGGCGACGGTTCCCGGGACGCTGCGCCTGCGTCGCCCCTTCGGCGGGGGAGCGGTCGAGTGGAATCGCGACGATCTCGAGGAGGAGGGCGACGATCTCGTCGTGCGACTCGACACGGGAGACGTCCTCGAGGGCGGAATGCGGCGGCGGTAGCCCCTTCGCGCGCGATCAGGGATCAACGTCGAGCAGATGCTCGCGCATCGTGTTCCACTCGAGCGTGCGGTTGTGCGCGCGCAGGGCGGCGTTGCCGATGCCGTGGCGGCTCTGGGGGTAGAGCATCAGCTCGAAGTTCTGCTTGCCGGCCTTCTGCAGGGCGTAGACGAGCTGGATCGCGTTCTGGACGTGCACGTTGTCGTCCATGATCCCGTGTGTGATGAGCAGGTGGCCCTTCAGGTCCTTCGCGGCCTCGATCACGGAGCCCGCCTTGTAGCCGTCCGGATTCAGCTGGGGCGTGCTCATGTACCGCTCGGTGTAGATCGTGTCGTACATGCCCCAGTCGTAGACGCCGCTTCCCGCGATGCCGAGGGCGAAGCGGTCGCTGTGGGTCAGGGCAAACGCGGTCATGAAGCCGCCGTAGCTCCCCCCCGTGATCCCCACGCGTGACGCGTCGGCCCAGCGATTCGCGCACAGCCAGTCGACGGCGTCCTCGAGGTCGCGCAGCTCCGACACGCCGAGCTGCTTGTAGCACTGCTCGATCGCGTGGTGTCCCTTGCCGCTCGCGGAGCGGACGTTGACCTGGAGCTGCACGAAGCCCTGCTGGGCCAGGAACTGGTTCCACGCGCGGCCCCTCCAGCGGTTGCGAACGGAGGGAGCGTTGGGGCCGGAGTACGTGGAGATCCACACCGGGTACGACCGCCGCTTGTCGAAGGGGACCGGCTCGAGCACCGCGACGTCGAGGGGAAAGCCGTCCCGCGCCTCGACTTCGTGCAGCTCCCAGTCCGAGGTCAGGTACTTCTCGCGATCGGGGATCGAGGCGGTCCCGAGCTCGCGCACGACCTTCCCGTCGCCCTTGCACAGCCGCACGGAGGGCGGGACCGCGAGGCTGGAGTACCGATCGATGAACCAGCTCCGGTCCTCGTTGAAGGTGATCGAGTGCTGCCCCTCGCCGGAGGTCAGCCGCTTCATGCCCCGGCCGTCGAGGCCGATGCGGTAGACGTTGCCGTTCACCGCCCCGTCCTTGGTCGAGGTGAACCACAGGATCCCCTTCTCCTCGTCCAGCTCGATCACGCGCCCGAACGACCAGTCCCCCGAGGTCACGGCGCGGATCAGGGCGCCGTCCTCCCGGTAGTGGTAGAGGTGGCGGTGGTCCGTGCGGTCGCTGAACCACAGGAACGTCCCGTCCGCGAGCCAGCGGGGCGGCGAGGGGCGGTTGGTCCACGAGTCGTTCTCCTCGTGGATCATCGTCCTCCATTCCCCGGTCGCCGGATCGCACTCGTTCAGGTCGGCCCACTGCTGGATGCGGTCCTGGACGACGAAGAGGGCCCGCTCTCCCCCGGGGGTCCAGGTCACGCGCACCACGAGGGGCTCGTCCGCCTCGTAGGAGGTCAGGTCGGCCCAGACCGTCTTCCCCGTGGCCACCTCGACGATCCCGAACCGGACCGTCGGATTTGGGTCGCCGGCCTTGGGGTAGTGGGTGATCTCGGGCTTCACGCGGTACGTGTCGCGCTCGATGTGGTCGATCACCGTGAACCCGAAGACTTGCGATTCGTCGAGGGAGAGGAAGGCGACGTGCGTGCCGGCGGGGTTCCACCAGAAGGCCTTGAAGTCGCCCCGCCCGTACACCTCCTCCTGGTACACCCAGTCGAGCTTGCCGTTGAAAACCGAGCGGTCGCCGTCCGTGGTCAGGGCCCGGGCCGCCCCGGTGTCCGTCGAGGTCACGTGCAGGTCATTCTCGTACACGTAGGCGAACCACCGGCCGTCCGAGGAGAGGTCGCCCAGCTCGAAGCCGGGGGGCAGGTCGATGGTGCGGGCGCCGACCTCCGCGCGGTGGAAGTAACCCTGGCCCTCGTACACGTAGACGGTGGCCGCGCCGTCCTCGCTCGTCCCGCGGCGCCGACCGGCGATCTTCTCGGCCCGCTTCTCGTCGACGCCCTTCAGCCGCGCGAGGTCGGCGACGATGGCTTTCTTCCGGGCGTCGCGGTCGTCGCCCGCGCCGCCGTTCGTCTCGGTTTCGGGCGCCTTCGTCTCACGGCCGGTGCGGGGATCCACCCACTTGCCCTCGGGATCGAGCAGGTGGAGGCCGTCGGGTGCCCAGCGCCAGTTGGGGGTGCGGCCGCGGAAGTCGACTCGGTCCCCCCGGCCGAGGGTCTGCTCGAAGGTGAGCTTCGCGTCCTGCGCGAACGTTCCGGGGGCGAGGACGAGGAGGATGGAGATCGACAGCAGGCAACGGACGATCGAAGACGGCATGAGGTGTGCTCGATGGTGTCGCGGGGGGACCGGCCGGGCAGTCTACCGCGGCGCGACGAGGTCACCCAGACGACACGGAGGCAGGCATACGCAACCTTGACGCGAGGATGAGACGGATGCGTCGCCTCGCGCGGCGCGCGCTTTCTCGGACCGCGCGAGGAACCCTACAATCCTCCACCGCTCGTCGACGTCCTCGATCCCCTGACCCCCACGACTCCCCTCGTCCCGGGGAGCAATGAGAGTGATGAAGAACGAAACACGCCTCCGCTCGTTCGCGAGCGCCATTCGCGCATCCCTGGCGATTCCCGTCCTCGCGGCCTGCGTGGGCATTCCCGTGGCGCAATCCGGGGAGGAGACTCTGCTCCTTCAGGATCCCACGGTCTCCGCCGAGCACATCGTCTTCCGGTACGCCGAGGACCTGTGGATCGTCGGCCGCGACGGTGGTGACGCCCGTCGGCTGACCAGCAATCCCGGCAGCGAATCCTCGCCGCAGCTCAGCCCGGACGGATCGCTCGTGGCGTTCACCGGCGAGTACGAGGGCAACCCGGACGTCTATGTGATCTCGACCGACGGGGGCGTGCCGCGGCGGCTCACCTGGCACCCCGGAGCGGACGTCGTGGAGGACTGGCACCCCGATGGCGGGAGCGTCCTGTTCCGGAGCGCGCGGGACACGAACGGCCGGCTGCAGATGCTGTACCTGGCCTCGCTGGAGGGAGGCACGCCGACGGCGCTCGAGCTGCCCAAGGTCGCCCACGCCTCGTTCGACGACGACGCCTCGCACATCGTCTACACGCCGATCGGGGACGCGTTCGGGACCTGGAAGCGGTATCGCGGCGGGCGCATCCCTCCCGTCTGGATCTTCGATCGCGAGACCCACGAGGTCGAGGAGGTTCCGAGGACCGACGCGAGCGATACCTTCCCCGTGTGGCTCGACGGCAAGGTGTATCTCGCCTCGGACCGCGACCGCGTGATGAACCTGTACCGCTACACGCCGGGCGGGGATCTGGAGCAGCTCACGAGCTACACCGACTTCCACATCCGCAGCATGGACGCCGGCGGAGGAGTCGTCGTGTTCGAGCAGGCGGGAGCGCTGCACGTGTTCGATCCCGGCCGGAACGCGGTCCGCGACCTGCGGATCCGGGTTCGCGCCGACGGCCTGACCGCGATTCCGCGCTGGCAAACGGTGGCGGGGCACGTGCGCGGGGCGTCGATCGCCCCGAACGGCAAGCGGGCGGTCTTCGAGGCCCGCGGTGAGATCATCACCGTTCCCCGCGAGCACGGAGACGCGCGGAACCTCACGAATTCGCCGGGGGTCCACGATCGCAATCCCGCCTGGTCTCCGGACGGCGAGAGCATCGCGTGGTTCACGGACGAGGGCGGCGAGTACCGCCTCGTGGTCCGCGACCGGAAGGGGCGCGGAGAGCCGCGCTACTTCGACCTGCAGGGCGGTGGTTTCTACCACGATCCCGACTGGAGCCCGGACGGTGAGCACATCCTGTTCAAGGACAAGTTCAACCGCCTGGCCTACGTGACACTGGAGACCGCCGAGGTCACCGCGGTGACCGTGGTGCAGGGCTCGCTCGGCGTCGTGAGGCCGGAAGCCGTCTGGTCGTCGGACTCGAAGTGGATCGCCTACTCGCAGCGCAATCCGCGCACGCTCTACGACAACCTGATGCTGTACGAGCTCGCCACCGGGACGTCGACGAAGGTCACCGACGACTTCGCCGCCTCCGGCAGCCCCGCCTTCTCGCGGGACGGCAAGTACCTCTACTTCTTCGCCTCGGTCAACCGGGGCCCGAGCTTCATGGGGCTGAACATGACCACGTCGGCCTCCAGTGACTGGGACGGCAGCCTCTACGTCGCCGTGCTGAAGGCGGACGAGGAGAACCCCCTGTTCCCGAAGAGCGACGACGCCGTGGAGGACGACGGGAAGGAAGAGGAGTCCGAGGACGAGGACGAGGACGCCGACGAGGAAGAGGGCTCCGGGGAGGCTGACGACGACGATGACGACGCCGAGGAACACGAAGACGAGGCCGACGAAGAGGACGACGCCGACGAGGACGAAGACGAAGGCGAGGACGAGGACGAAGACGAGGACGAAGCCCCGTCGATCGACCTGGAGGGCCTCGACCAGCGAATCCTCGCTCTGCCCGTCTCTCGCGGCATCTACGGCAACCTGCAGTGCACGGACGACAAGCTCCTGTTCATGGAGGTGGGCGAGCGAGGCTCGGGAAACCTCAAGAGCTTCGACTTCGACTCGCGGGAGGCGAAGGACCTCACGGAGGGCATCGGCGGCTTCGCGGTGTCCGGAGACGGAAAATCGCTCCTGACCTTCGGCCGGGGGAGTCGCTTCACGATCACGAACGCCTCGGGCAAGGACGGCAAGTCGCTGGCCATCGATTCCGTGCGCGTGCGGGTCGAGCCCGAACAGGAGTGGCCGCAGATCCTGCGGGAAGCGTGGCGCATCGAGCGCGACTACTTCTACGACGAGAACATGCACGGCGTGGACTGGCCCGCGATGTGGGAGCGCTGGCAGGCCTTCCTGCCCCACGTGAAGCACCGCTCCGATCTCACGCTCCTGCTCCGCGAGCTAATCGGAGAGCTCTGCTGCGGCCACAACTACGTCGCCGGCGGCGAATCGCCCGACGGTCCCCAGGGGATCTCCGTGGGCCTGCTCGGCGCGAACTACGAGGTGTCCGAGAACCGCTACCGCATCACGCGGATCTTCCCGGGACAGAACTGGAATCCCGGATTGCGCTCCCCGCTGACGGAGCCCGGCGTGGACGCGCGGGAGGGCGACTACCTGATCTCGGTGAACGGCGTTCCGCTCGACGCGAGCGGCAACCTCTTCCAGGCCTTCCAGGACACCGGGGGCAAGCAGGTGGACATCGCCCTGTCCGCGACTCCCGACGGGGCGGACGCCCGCTCGATGACCGTCGTTCCCCTCAGGAGCGATTACGGGCTGCGGTTCGCGTCCTGGATCGAGGACAACCGCCGCCGCGTGGACGAGCTCTCGGGCGGACGCCTGGCGTACCTCTACATGCCCAACACCGGAGGCGGAGGTCGCGCCGCGTTCGATCGTGACTTCTACAGCCAGCTCGACAAGGAGGGGCTCGTCCTCGACGAGCGGTACAACGGCGGAGGGCAGGTGGCGGACTACGTCATCGACGTCCTCGCCCGGGACGTGATGTCGTACTGGATGAACCGCGAGAAGTGGCTCTCCCGTTCCCCGTCCGGGGTGATGGAAGGCCCGAAGGTCATGATCATCAACGAGCACGCCGGGTCCGGTGGCGACTGGATGCCCTGGGCGTTCCAGCAGCGCGGCATCGGCCTGCTCGTGGGAACCCGGACCTGGGGCGGGCTCGTGGGTATCTCCGGCTACCCGCCGCTCATGGACGGGGGCATGGTCACCGCGGCCAGCTTCGGGATCATGGACACCGAGGGCGAGTGGGCCGTCGAGAACGTGGGCGTGTCGCCCGACGTCGAGGTCGTCGAGTACCCGGCCGACGTGATCGCGGGCCGGGATCCGCAGCTCGAGCGCGCGGTCGAGCTCGCGCAGGGGGCGCACGCGCCGCAGCCGAAGAAGGAGCAGGCC
>CAYRXS010000219.1:0-11731 GCA_964428225.1 uncultured Planctomycetaceae bacterium | reverse complement strand
AGCGGAAGCGGGCGAAGCCGTGAGCGAAAACCCCGCAAGCCAGGAAGGAGCGCAGGACCAGGAGAAGACGGCGCGCTGCTCGAATGGGAGGGCGCGAGTGGGCGTTGGACCGCTTTCCTTCGCTTGCCCCCCGCATCCCGGATGGCGGACTCCGAGACCGTCGCGCTCTACCTGAGCGGGGTGGGGGGCGACGAGCGCGTCCTCTTGAGCGGGGTCGAGAGCGGTCTGACCGGCGAGGGCGAGCTCTCGGTGGCCCATTTAGGGGTCGGGCAGCTTCGGGTGGGCGGTGCGTCGGGGGCCCCGCCGGGGCTCTTCTTGATCCTCGCGGATGGCTCGGTGGATCCGGGCGTGCCCAGGGCCGAGGAAGCCTGAGGGCGGTCGCGGGCCGTGGCAAGGGCTGGTGCGTCGCGGCTGGTGGCAGGGGTGGGCCTGAGCGCTCGGCCGGGGGCGTGCTCCGGCCCCGAGCCGTGGCAACATCGTTTGGATGAAGGCGCGGCGCGGTGGCTCTGGGCTGGGGCGTTAGGTGCGCGATCGTGCGCTTCGGTGGAGGAGCGGATCGCGCGTCACCCCTTCCGTCCGCTGGCTCCAGCCAAGAGGGCTGGGAGCGGGGACGGGTTTGGGGTCGGCTGGACCCTGCTGGGAATGAAGGCAGGTGCGTCCAGAAACAAGACGCATTAGGGAGCATTCCGCGAGCGAAGGGGGGGCGGAATGGGGTGCAGCGAAAAAGGTGTCTATTCGTCCACTCGATGCGGCCAGGAAAGTGTCACGGGCGGAGGTCGATGCCCTATCATCGCCCGAGCGTGGCGGCGATTGGGCCGGGGCCATCGGGGGACCTCGGTGCGGTCTCCTTGGGGTTCGTGAGCTCGTGGTCATCGGGCTCGAGGTGTGTCCGGTGATGGGCAGTCGGGAGGGAGCAGCGTGGGGCAGAGGCGGGATGAGGAAGGGATGAGGTCTGACGAGGTGGTCAGCGCACCCGGTGGGGATCGGGTTCGGTTCGCGATTCGTTGTGCATCCGCGGACGAGCTCCTGGAGCGCAGCGCCGGTGAGCTCGTCACGACACCCGACGGGCGCCTCAGCGACGCGGTGGGCGTTCCGGCCGGGGGCGCTCGGGGCAGCGAGAGTTCGAGAGGTGGAGGCGCCGACCGGTGGGGTCATATTCACCTGGCGGGTTCGATCGTTCACCCGGAGCTGCTCCGGGCTGGTTCAGCCCATCCGCGGCAGTCACTGGAGTTCGACGCCGCCGCGTTGAGGGCCCTGGCCGAGGGGGACCTGGTTCGAGCGCTCGAGGTCGGAGAGACCGGCCTGGCCGAGGGCGCGCTCGTCCCCGCCGACGAGGTCCCGTCTTCCGGTGACGCCGAGGCCCCCGGTGGCTTTCGGGGTGTCACCGGGCCCGACGCGGCCGCTTCCCTTTGGTCGGAGCTTCGTTCGGCTGCCACCCCCGCGGGCGTCGAGGGAGAAGGCCACACCTCGCCTGGTCGCGAAGCGGATGACGCGATCGGCGAAGGGCTCCTCCCCCTGGAGAGCGCTAGCTCGCCGACGGTGCTCGTGGACGTGATCCCCGTCCTGCCGAGCATGGAGCGCGCCGACCTGAGCGGCGAGTCTTTGGATCGACACTATCGACGGGTCCTCGAGGTGAACGATCGGCTGAGGGAGGCGGTTGAGGGCGGCGTGTCGAGGGGCGTGCTCACCGCGCTGCGGGCTCGGGTCCAGCGACGGGTCGACGAGCTCTTCGACGTGCTCCGAGAGCTCCTGGCCTACCGCGTCCGGTGCGGAGCCAAGCTCTCACGGCGGGAGCGACCCCTGGAGGTGCTACCGTTGCGAGATTCGGCTCGGGCCCTGGGCGAGCTCGCGCTCCCTTGGGAGCTCGGCTGCGAGTTGCTCGGTATGCGAGCCATCCTTGAAGTTCGTGATCGAGGCTGGGCCGAGTCCATCCAGGCGGCGGCGGAGATGCTACGGTGGCCCACGCCGCGTACCCGCCGGCTGGTCCGTCGGTTGCTAGAGGACGAGGTGGTGATCGCCACCGGGGTCTCTCTATTCACGGCTCAGCGAATCCTGGCCCTGAAGCCGACCCTGGCCGCGGAGTCGGTGGCCTCGATTCACCCCATCACCGCCGAGCTGCTGGGCGACGCCGGAACCTGGGCGGATCCGGGCGCCGGGCTGACCATGCGGCGGCTCTACTCCGCCGAGGCCCGGGCCGAGGCGCTCGAGTTGATGTCACCGGCCCGTCATCTGAGCCCTGGTTCCGGCGAAGCACAGAAGCCCGGGTTGACCTCCTCGCTCGTTCTCGGGGTCTATCAGCTCACCCGCATGCGCCGGGAGCCGGAGCGCGATGCCTCGGTCTTCGCCTGCATCGAGCACGCCGAGTCGGCCCATGTGCGGGGCGACCTGACCCTTCAGGCGCCCATCCGGCTGCCGGCGAGGGCCAAAGCGGGAGCCACGGCCGGCGAACTCTTCGAGACCACCTTGGGCCGCGAGCTCGTATGCGAGTTGCTGCCCCCGGCCTGCGCCCCCGTCCGGGCCGCGTTGGACGTGAACGAGCTGAGTCGACTTCTGGACCGAATCTCGGAGCGGGGTGGAGAGGAGGCCCGGCTGGTCTTTCTCGAGCGTCTCGCTCCGCTGGCGGATCGAGCCTTGCATCGCTCTGGCTTCTCCATCTGCATGGAGGACTGGAAGTTCGTGCCCAATCGGGCGGAGCTCCAGAGAGACCGTGAGCGGAGCTATGAGGGGATCATCAAGCAGCAACGGGCGGGGATAATAACCGCCGGCGAGGCCCGAAACATTTTGTACGACATTGGTGCCAGCGTTGATAAGGAGATTCACCGTGCTGTGATCCAGGGCTTGCTCGAGCGAAGCGCGTGGAGGAATCCCTTCAGCGCACTCTGGAGGTCCGGTGCCGAACGAGATGCGGATAAGGTGGTGAAGGCACTCGGGGCTCTCGGACGAGGCCAATTTGAGCCTTATCGGATCATAGACCGGATTGTAAACCTGGTGGAGGGCCTGGACTCGGTCGAGTATTTTCTGGAAGGGGTGATGCGAAGAGCATCTCACCCCTATGTAGAGGCGTTTCACTATGTGAATCGGGTTGGGGAATGTTCCGAATATTCGTACGATTACTTCGTTAGAAATATGAAGCATCTGGCAGAGGCAACCCTCTTCGAGAAGCTAGCGCCTGTTTTTCGCCCTCTGGCAGTTTCGATGTCAGACTGTGGGACCAACCGAGGCTTCGTGTACGAAGTCGAACGCCTTCCGATTTGGACGGACTCGCCGCTCGTGCGGCCGGACGCTTTCTCGGGGCGGGTCTTGCGCGCAGATGATGTGAACCGTCTTCTCGGGCGGATCATATGTGCAGATGTATGTGATCCTCAGACCCATCGACTCTTGGTGCCGCGTGGAACCATCATCGGGCCAGGGGAGGTGGAGCTGCTGGTTGGAAAGGAGGCGTCGAGCGATCCGGGAAGTTTCGAGCCCGTCGATATTGGCCGTGGCGGCGGCACCTTCTCGGTCGAAGAGATGCTGGGGGTTGCTTCGATAGACCCGGAGCCTCTGGAGGTAGAGGTGCGTTCGCCCCTTGGCTGTGAGGCGACCACAGGGGTCTGTGCTCGGTGTTTGTATGGGGGCGTGGCTGTTGGAGAGACGGGCTATGCGGCAAAAAACTACGGGCTTTTGAGCCTACGCCGCATTCTGGCGTTTCGTGCTCACGAAAAGCGCGTGTCGTCACGTAGGGGGCCCCATGATCCCCTCGACGCGTGTGTGGTGAGCCCGTTCATTCGGGCAAAGTCCGAGGGTCGAGTCCGTTTCGATCGATTCGACTGGGTCACGGATCCTGATGGACGCTGCGTGGTGACTAGTCGTTTCGCGCGAATAGTGGTTGAATCCGGGTATGGACCTGCCGCTGAAGAACATCGGCTGCCGCACGGAGCGGTTCTGGATGTCCACGACGGAGAGTTGATTGCTGGGGGGCAGCTTATTGGGAGCTATGATCCGTTTGCTTATTGTGTTGTGGCGCCTGTGGCCGGAGCGGTTAGCTGTGAGAATATGGCTCTTGGTAGGAATGTCAAAGAAGTTGAAGACGAGAAGGGTCTGACTGTGCTCGCTGTAGTAGAGCCTGGGCCAGGGGTTCCGCCGTTACGTATCACGGTGGCCGATGGTCAGGGGCGCTCTTGGTGTTTGAGCGGGATTCCGAGCGGGGCGCAATTGTGCGTTTTGGATAGTTGGGTCGTTGCCGCCGGGACGGTTCTCGTCAAGATGCCTGGTAGGCCCGAAAAGGCGAACGACTTTCTTGGTTCACATATGCGTTTGGGGATGGCAGGGGGGATGTGGGGGGCGCATCGGCAGCGCGAGATGTATGGCGATCTTTCGTATCTACTGCTAATGATTACATTCTCTCCCGTTTCGGGTCCGCTGGCAAAAATTGGAGGAAAAATAGTCTACGATGAATCGAGTGAAGATGGCATCCGTTGCGTGATACGAGGTGAGAATGGCGCGTGCCAAGAGGAATTTTTGGAAGTCGGTGCCCACCGGATCTTCAATGATCACGACCGAGTGGAGCCGGGGGCGCTCTTGACTGATAGCCCTACGAGTCTGCAGAAGCTGTTTGAGTCGGTGCCGCGGCAGCAATTCCTCGATGTCCTCTATAGGCTGGTTCGGGTCTCGATGGCCGATGGTCCCCTGCTTCGTGACGTCGAGCTCGCCACGTGGGCCCTTGAACGATATCTTCGTCGGCTCAGTAGCGAGGAAGAGGAGAGAGAGGGGGTGTAGTGGACCCCGGGCTTCGTACGGTGGTTCGAAGCCCGGTACGTTCGGCGGAGTGGATAGGGCCCTGCATACGCGGCGCTGAACGTTAGAGGGTAACGTAGCCCCGAGCTGGTGATGCCCCACGTTCGTGCCCGGCGCTCAGGGTTGGAGCTCGGGACGGCCTTGCGACGCAGCGTAAGGCCCGTGACGTAGGGGGGGCGGTGGGCTCCGGGGAGTTGGAGGGGGGCGGCTGGATCCGTTAGACCCAAAGCGTTCCAGAGAGTCTTTTCCTCTCTCGGGTTTTTCGAGGGATCCCCTTGCCCCCTCCGGATGTGAGAGGGCAAGAGATGGGCCGCGCTGCGTCGGATCGTGTTCGATCTTTCGGGGGGCGTGCGACCCAAGTCGAGGTCGGGCCGGGCGGGAAGGGATGGATGAGGGCGGGCTCGCTCCGCTCGTTTCGGGCACCGGCTGGATCGAGCGCGCCGGGCCCCGGCGGTGGTGGCGGGGCGTTATGCTCTGGGAAGGAGGAAGAGCAAGGGGACCTCGAGCCGCTGGCGCCAATCGTCTTCGTTGTGGCCTGCGCCGTGAAAGAGATGACTCACGAAGTCGACACCGGGGCGCCAACCCCGCTCGCGGAGGGCGGCGTCCACGCGAACCTGGTGCTCCCCGTAGCGGGCGTCACGCCCCTCCGTGCCGTGGTCGAAATAGATGCGATGCCTGCCTGGGGGCAGGGCGTGCTCGATAAAGTGGTCCACTGGGGCCGCCCCGGCGTCGATCCAGTCGGTGGAGAGGCAGCCGGCCCCCGCGAATGCTTTGGGGAAGCGCGTTAGCAGGTCCAGCGAGATCAGCGCGCCCATGCTCGAGCCCATGGTGAACACCGGGCAGCTGGTTCGGGGCAGGTCCAGGGCTCGCGCCAGCGCGGGTAAGACCCGGTCGTGGACGAAGTCTCCGTATTCGCGCGAGTCGGGTACGCCCTCGTTCCATTGGTCCCACCACGCTCGTTGGTCGCGGCCCTTTACCAGTGGCATGTACTCTCTCCACCGATTCGTTTCGCCGTTCCAGATCCCCGCGACGGCGGTGGAGGGGATCAGCCCGGAGCGTTGCAGGCGCTGGAGCGTAGGGACGATCCCCCAGATGTTGATGTAGGCGTCTTCCTCGCGGAAGAGGTTCTGGCCGTCGTGCATCAAGAGAAGTGCGCGCTTCGGCGCGCTCTTCCAATCGTCGGGGCACCAGCACTGTACCTTGCGAGGGTGAATCGGGGCGGGCGCGTCGATCTCCATGTCTATTGATATCATGGAATACGATTAGCAAATGAGGCACCGGGGCGCAAGCGCCATGGGGGCGGGCGCTGGGCGGTGTCGTGCATCCGGAGGGAACGCCTGGGGGTGGAGGAGGGCGTCGTGGCTGGGGGCGTCTTCACGAAGGAGAGGGGCTGTGGGGACCGTAGAACCGGATCTATCCTCGGGGCCCCGGCTCGAGGTTATTCGGCGGGTTCACGAGAGGAGGCGGTTCGATGGCAGGTGTGGGGGAAGTCTACAAGGGAAGATACGAAGTTCTGGAGAGAATCAGCGGTGGACAGGTCGGGCAGCTCATGCGGTGTAGGGACCTTCAGACTGGCGATGACGTGATCGTCAAACGGTTGCGCCGGCACCAGGCGGAGCACGAGCGGGAAGTGTACGAGAGGGCTCGCGGCGTTGGGATCTTGCCGAAGCTGCTGGGTGGCTTCGAGAACCCGGGGGGGCTCGGTTATCTGGTGCTCGAGTACGTTCCGGGGCAGATCCTGGGGCATCACATCCGAGGGGAGGCCTGGCCACCAGAGCAGGCGCTCCCGGTGATCGAGGAGTTGATCGGGGGGCTGGGCTCTTTGCATCGGCGCGGGTGTCTCCACCTCGACGTGCACCCGGGGAATCTTCTGATCGACGAAGGCCGGTCCGTGGAGACCCTGCGTCTGGTGGACCTGGGGACGGGGCTGGTGGAGCGCGGGGACGTCTTCGAACGGGCGTCGGACCTCGGGGGAACGTGGGAATATATGCCGCCCGAGCAATTCACCTACCCGGCGAGGTTTGACCGGAGCTCCGATCTCTATGCGGCCGCCGGGGTGGCGGCCCGCCTCCTCACCGGGAGGGCGCCTTTTCTCTCCGGTCGTGGTTCCCGGGCGAGCTACGCATTGCTGCATCAGGATCGGCCTGTGCTGGAATTGGCGAACGTGGCGCTGAAGGAGGTGCTGGAGCGCGCCATGGCTCCCGACCCGCGGGATCGGTATCGGACGGCCTCGAACCTCGTCGACGCGATTAGAGGCGCGGTGGGGGTGGTTTAGCGCGCGGAGTATGAGTTCTCGAGCAGGGGGGCGAAGTTGGCGGGGCATGGGCCCGAGGGGCGACGGGGCGGTGGTGCCGAGAATGGGCGGGACTGGACCATCGCGCCGGCGGTGCCCGCGAGGATCGTGTTGGGTTGAAGCGGGGGGGCTTCGCCAGTGCCGCCACCTGGTTGGGGATGGTTCTCCGCTGACGTTCATGGGGCACGCTGGGCTGGGGTTCGTCTTCGACCACGGAGGGCATCGGGGAGGTCTTCGCTGGTAGGCCCGGCCATGGCGAGCGCCGGACGAGTCTGTCGGTCCCGTCACAAAAGAGGGGGGGGCGGGCGTCTATGGGATCGAGGCCCGGTTCCCAACCGGTGAAGGCCTCGAGTCTCGTCGGGCATGGTCGGAGCGGAAGAGCGAAGGAGAGAGCGTGAAGAGAGAGGGAAGGGATTTCGTCGGATCGGCTCCGCCTCGCTCGGCGGCGAGCGTCGGAGTAGAGACAGAGGACGGGTCTTCCTCCTGGCTCGGTGACATAACCCCGGGACGGGCAGTGGCTCGAGGCCCGAGACCGGTGGCCGTAGCGGGATGGGGCGCTCCGGTGCAGGTTGGGGCCGCCCGCGTCGAAGGGCGCGACCGCGTGAGCCGTGGATTTTCCAATGACTTGATGCGCTTTTGCGAGCTGCACCTGGGACGCCGCCAGGCCTTGCTGCCCCACGTCGAGCCGTCGGAGCTCGTCAGCGTCGCGTGGATCAAGATGCAGCGGGCGCTGGACCACGGCGCCGTGATCGAGCGCCCGCTGCAATACGCCAAGCGGGTCGTTCGCGCCCACTGCGTAGACCTCCACCGGAGACTCGGCGCGAGCATGATGGACTTTACAGAAGACATCGACCTCTACCACGCTCCGGTGGACGACGGCGCCCTGGGGCCCGAAGAGGTGGACGAGCGGGTGCGCTCCTGGAGAGAAGGCGTGCGCCTCGCCCTGGACCGCGCCCAGTGGCCAACGCCGCGGGGTGTTCGTTACCCGTCGGTGATGCTGCTCGCGCTTCGGGTGGCCATGCTCCAGGCGGCCGCCAAGGGGCGAGACGACGAGGACCGCGCGGTGGCCCTGGTGACGTACGCGCTCGAATGGCGCCCCGCGGAGGCGGGATCGACGCTGCATCGCGAGAGCGGCGTCGAACTCTCGAGAATCTGGGGGGGCTTGGTCGAGCGTCATCGATACGAGTCGAGCGCGCTCTCCAGCGAGGGCCTCTGCGCCATCGTCAACGAGCTGGAGGTCGGGGGCGGTGAGCTGCGCCCGGCGCAATATCGCAAGTGGATAGAGCGATGCAAACGGGTCGGCCGCGATTGCATCGGGGCCGAACCCTGGAACCGTTATTTCGCCCATCTATTGCCGGGCGGGGCGGTTCCGTTGGGACGTGGCCGCAGCGGCGCCCCCGCAGCGCGGCTTGGGAGGTTGGAGTGATGCCCATCGAGCCATCGGTCTTCGAGCATCCGAGGCGCGCGGGCCGGGTGCGGGTGTTCGCGACGGACGAAAAGGCGCGGGCCCATCTGCGGGATCATTTGCTCACCGCGCCCGAGTCCGCCGCCTGGGCCAACGTGGTGCCCGAGTGTCGCGACCTCGCTCGCCCCGAAAACGCGCGTGGACGCTATCGGCTGGCCAAGGCGTTGATGGGGGGCGACCCCGAAGTCTTCGGACGGCTCTACCAGGCGTACGTTCGCACCATCATGGCTACCTGTCGGGCCGCGGTGGCCCTCGACTGGTGCGCCGAGGCCGATGGGGTCGAGGTCTTCTTCGCCACCAACGGTGTGCTCGTGCTGACCCGGCGTGGGGTGAACGGCGACGCGGTGGTGAAGACCTCCTATATACCCGGCCAGGGTTGCGCCGAAGCGGTTGGCGCGACCTCCCTCGACGTCGATCAGGCCATCCGGCGCGAAGCTCCCGGCGGCATGCGGCGGGGCCGTCCCGTGCCCCGCGAAGAGAGAACGCGCGCCCGGCGGGAGCTCCGCTGGGGGAACTCGGAGCGACAATTTTACCGGGTGTTCCGCCCCGCCCTTCAATTTATCCGTGCCGCTCATATGGACCAGCCGCTGGATTGTCGCTGGTCGGGCGGCGCGGCCTTCAATCGCCGGGAATACGCCCTTCTAAAGGCCAAATTACCCAGGTGTTCCATGTTGAATTATGATCATTGGAGAACGCTCGCCGATCGCGCCGATCGGGAGCAGGAGCGAAGCCGTGACCGATAGAGACCCCCGAGGGGCAGCGCCCCCGAACGACGCGGAACGGGTCGTGGACGATCGTCCGCAACCGAGTGATTGGATCGACCTCTGGGACGAGCGCGGCGCGGCCGCCGTCCAGGAGTGGCAGGCGGCTCGTGAGCTGATCGGCCCAGACGAGCCAGGGGATTACCCCGAACTCTGGGAGGTCGGTTACGACGCCCTGGCGAGTTGGGGCGCTTTTCGGAGGATGCCGCCGGCGCTCAGCGAACCTTGCGCTGATACCGTGCGCGCGTTGGAGGCTCTCGTGAGAGAGCAGGGCGACGGCGTGGCTACCGCCGCCGCACAGCTTCCGGACGCGAGCGGTTGGTTGGAGGAGGCCGAAGAGTGGGAAGAGGCGTTCGACTCCGTGTCGCTCTCGGCGGCGGAGGCGTCTCGGCGGGCGCGGACGCTCTTCGCCGATCTCGATGACGCGGAGCTGGTGGCCTGGGGGTTGGAGAAGATCCGCCCCGAGGCGGCGCGAGCGCTCGATCGAGCCCTCGAGCCTTGTCGCGAATATGCCCGAGACCACATGTGGTTGTTTCATGACGCAGAGGTCTACCTGCGCTGCGCCGCGGCCACCATGGATCGGGACCTGCCCGCGCGCGACCCCATGTTGGCGCTGACGGCCAGCAAATACGAAGGAGCGCTGGCGTCCCTGGGCGACGCGCTCGTCTCCGAACCCGAGCGCTCTGACCTGACCGAGATGGAGCGCCAGGTGCTGAGGGTGGCCCGGGGTCGGTCCAGGGCCGAAGCGCGCCCCGAAGGGTCGCTCCTGGAGCGGGCCCGGGGCGCGCTCGCCGCCCTAGAAGGCCGGGTCCGTCAGCGGGCGTCCCGACCCTTGCCCTGGCCGGCGTTCTCCCCCGTCGTGGCCGCCGCCTCCACCGCCGGCCCCGGCGAAGAGGGCACCCGGCTGGTGTGGCGCGGCGCGAGCGGGGCGTGGACCGCCTTCCTGCGCTTACCCAGCTCGGCGCACGCCGAGGACTCCGCCAATCTGACGCTCTATCTGACGGAGCCGAGTGGCGGGGAGCGGGTCCTTCTGAACGGGGTGGAGGCGCCCCTCGCGCGTGAGGGGATCCTCTGGGCCGCTCGTTTTGCGTTGGGGACCGTGCGTGCGGGGGGCGCGTCCGGGGCGCCGCCCGGGCTCTTCCTGGTTCGGGCCGACGGCTCCCTCGACGTTGGCGTACCGGAGGGTGCCGTAGGCTGAGCGTGGGCGGGAATGGGAGGTCTCGACGCGTCGTGCTGGGGCCCTGCTCCCTTCCTCCTCGGACCGCCGTTCTGTCACCTGCCCCGAGGCCGCGCCGGTTGGATGCGGAGGCGCTGGCGAATCGCCCCAGTGCTTTCCAATTGCGCGAAGCTCGCGATTTGCCAAGACGTCGAGGTGTTGTTTCGCATGATTCGTGGCCGACCCGGCCTCGAACACGTGAGCCCAGCCGGCTGTCGAAAAATGATCGCGATTGAGGGGCTGCATGAGGGCGTTGCGCAGGAATTGGGGCAGCATGCCCGATCTCTCGTCGGCTGAAAGAACGCCGCTGGTAATCCCTGGTCGCTAGCGGATGTTGACGGCTATAGTCTGTCTGAGCTAGTAGGAGAGTCTGGAAGGAAAGACAGGGGTGGCTACGGCGAACAATACGTACAGCGGAACGTCGAAAAATCGGTTTCCGCGTTCGATTCGAGGAGCAGCGAGGCAAGGTCTCGAGGTGCAGCCGGGTTTGAGGCGAGGATGCAGTAGGAGGGGCGATGTATCGATTCGACGAGATTGAAGCCGTGCTCGACCAAACGAAGGCGCGCATGGTCGCAACCACGCCAATCGTCGAAATACCTGGGGATACGTCTTGTGGCGATGCGTGGGAGTGGATGCAGCCCTCGGCCCGGGATCTCTCGGTGGTCCTATTGTCCGACGCGTCCATGCGTCAGTTTGCCCTGCGCTCTCCTGAATGGAAGGGCGCGACCGCCACGGTGGCGCAGGTTGCGAGAGATGTGCCGTCCTCGTCTCTGCTTCGAGCCGAGGCTTCGTTGAGAGATGTGTTGGATGGACTCGCCCAAAACGAATTCTGCCTGATCGATGGGGAACCATCGTTTATCGTCACGGCCGCAGACCTGGGGAAGCCGGCTGGGAGCCTGTGGGCATTTGGATTGATCCTTTCTTTCGAAGATGCCCTCACCAGGCTTTTTCCGAGCCTCAGCCACCAACTCTGGCGCAAGGATTTGTCGGAGGGCGCACTAAAGAAATTAGATTTCGAGATCTCGCAGCGCAGAGAGAAGGGGACCTTCATAAACGAGGAGCACTGTCTGCCGCTCTCGTCAAAGGTCAAGCTCGGCGCGGTTCACGTCGCGCCTCTGTTGGGGATCTCCAAGAAGAAGTGGAAGAACAGTCTTTGTGGGAGCTTGGAAACGATCCGAAATGATCTCGCACATGGTCGGCCCTTGGGAACCTCACATAGC
>CAYRXS010000218.1:0-11760 GCA_964428225.1 uncultured Planctomycetaceae bacterium | reverse complement strand
ACGCCGCGCCCTTCTCTCGTGAATACGTTACACGCTGTTAGGCGGACACCACTAGCCTGAAGGGCTCGGTTCGTGGGTAAGTAGGCTGCGGGGTGGACTTCCCGACGACTACCGCTGGGTCTCGGGTTTTCCACTGTTCGGATCACTGCTCGTGGTCATGGCCTGGGTCATGCGAGTGCGTCACGAGGATTCCGTCGCCTTGGATGTACTGGCCTGGACTCTCGTGGCGATCGACACCGGCGGCCTCCACTGGTTCCTGCTCTCGATCGTCTACCATTGGATTCGAGGGCATGGTAAGAACAGTGCGTAGCAGGCCGATGCAGTGGAAGGACTTCGGCTGTCGCTGATCGACAGGGCGTTGGGCAGCATCGGTATCTCGATTCTCGAGTCACGATCGAACAGGAAAGCAGGATGCGCATCGCGATTCTCTTGTTGAATTCCGGACGGGGTAGCGGCGAGGTGGCGCGGCAGCAGGCTCGCTATCTCGCGTCGAGAGGGTGCCGGGTGTACTTCATGCATCCGGGCATCGGAGAGGGGGCGCCGGGGGCGATCAATCGGGACGTCGCGCTCCACACGCCCATCACTCCCGTCCACGAGCACCTGCCTTCGGCGGGCAAGACCCAGGAACAGGTCGCCGGCATGTCGTTCGAGCGGGCCGCGGCCTACGTCCAGGACTACGAGCGGGCCCTCGAGTCGGTCATCGACGACGTGGACGTCGTCCTGGGACACCACGCCAACCTCAGCGCGATCGCCACCGCCAGCGTCGCCCGTCGGGCCGGGAAGCCCTACGCGCTCTTCCTCCACGGCACCGGCATCGAGCCGCGACACCACGGGGGGTACGACGATCGGGTCTGGTCGTCGATCCAGGAGGCGATCGAGGGCGCGAGCGGCATCCTCGTCACCACCGAGTACGTCCGCGACCACCTCGTCCGCAATCTCGTCGATCTTCCCCTGGAGCGGTTCCTGGTGCTGCCCTGCGGCATCGACCTCGACGTGTTCCGGCCGGGCCGGAACGAGGAGGTGGCACGCAAGTACGCGCTTCCGGAGACGTTCGCGATCTGCCCCGGCGCGCTGACCAGGTCGAAGGGCCCCCAGAACGTCGTCGAGGCCACCCGGCACTACTCGGCCCTCGCCCCGACGATCTTCATCGGAGATGGCGACCTGCGCGAGCAGATCGACCGCGACCTGAACGACCGGGGCAGACTGCTCGGGTTCGTGTCCGCCGAGGACAAGGCGGCTCTCATCAATGCCGCGTCCGTGATGGTCGCCGCTCCCGAGAAGAAGGAGCACTTCGGCATCATCTACGCCGAGGGGCTCGCGGCCGGAACTCCATCCGTGGCCTACGAGGGAGGGGGGGTCTCCTCGATCGTCACTCCCGAGACGGGGATCCTCACCGAACGGAATCCCGAGGCGCTGGGGCGAGCGGTCAACGCCTTGCTGACCGATCCGGAAAGACGGGAAGCGATGGCGACGGCGGGGAGGAGACGGGCCGAGGAGAGCTTCGACTGGACCATGCTGGGCGAACGGCTGGAGCGGTGGCTTGCCGAGCTGTGCTCGTCGTGATCCGGCGAGGAATGGGCCCGAGCCGCGCCGCCTCGCCGCGCGTCACTCGTTCTTGCCCAGGCGCCGCAGGAAGCGGGCCTCCTCGAGGGTGAGGTCCAGGCGACCGTCCATCACCGAGGCGCCGCCCGTGCGCAGGAAGCCGGGGGGAATCAAACAGTGCGCGGGGGGGGCTTCCGGATCCAGGAACCAGTCCATCCGCTGGGGGAGCCAGGGCGGGAAGTACAGATCGAGCTCGCCGTCGACGAAGGGCCGGCCGAGGTAGCGCACGCGCGCCGCGTCCAGGTACCTCTCCCCCACCTCCACGACCATCGCGAGGCGAGCCCCGGAGGGGCGCTCGAGCTCGACCGCGAAGGGCAGCGATCCCTCGACCACCGCCGCTCCGGGGAGCGTCTCCTCGGAGAGCACCCGCCCTCCCGGGGCCTCCACCACCGCGAGCGACTCCAGTCCGTCGGTTGGCGGATACGCGGCGATCCACAGGCGCACCGTCTCGCCGGGCTCGCCCGCGCTCTCCAGGACGTCGATGCGGCACCGACGACCGGAGGTGCGAACGACGTCCACGTCCCACGGAGGCGGCTCGTCGCCTTCGTGCTCCCAGGCCTCGCCCCGGTCGGCGGGAAGGCGCGGAATCGGCGAGGTCAACAGATTGTACACGTCCCACGGAGGCGGCTCGTCGCCCTCGTGGTCCCAGGCCTCGCCCCGGTCGGCGGGAAGGTGCGGAATCGGCGAGGTCAACAGGTCGTACTCGTCCCTGGCGACCGTGATCCGGAAGGGAGGATCGCGGTCGCGGGACCAGCGGACGGCCCCCGGCTCGCAGATCACGCCGGGGAGGAAGTCCTCGAAGCGGCGCGGGGGCGAGCTCGGAGGACGGAAGACGCCGGTTCCGCCCCGCACGCGGTCGACAAGGGAGCTCTCCATCGAGAAGACGCCGTAGCCCGATCGTTCCCCCGCCCGGCGGGCGACCGCGCCCAGGTTCAGCCCGTCGGGAGGAAAACCCTCGACCGCCACGTCGTCGGCCCGGCGGACGAGAACCACGTCGGCGGAATTCCGTCCCTGCCAGAACTTCCACTCCGATCCCACGAAGGCGCGCGCGTTCACCCGCGGGGAATCCACGACGACGCACTCCGTCCCCGCGAGCTCGAACCACTGCAGCTCGCTCCACGATCCGCGATCCTCCACGCCGATCACCGGCCGGACCAGCCAGCCGTGCACGAGCGCGGGCCCGCAGGGGTACTCGATGCGCGCCGTGCCCTCGACCCCGGGCCACACGAGGGCTGCGGTGCGGATCAGGCCCTCCGAGAAACCCTCGAGCTCGCCGTCCGGGCGGGGCTCGGTGAGGTAGCGGCCGCGCGTGCCCACCACCGCGACGTCCGCGCGCGAAAGGCGGTCGTGCTCGTCGAGGAAGGCGAGGAGCTCGCCCACCGCCGCGTCGACCTCGGACAGGGCCGCGTCGTACGTCGCCTCCTGCCACGCCCTCCACGGCGCCGAGCCGCGGCGCCGGCCGATCAGGCGCTCGATCTCGGCCACGGGAGAGAGCTCGGGCACCACCCCGCCGGCAAGGACGTCGACCAGCTCGCCCTCGGGGGTGATCTTCGCCGCGCGAAGGCGCTCGCGGAAGCGCTCCAGCCGCAGCCCGGAGTCGGAGGGCGCCGGCTCGCGCAGATCGCCGAGGTGCAGGAAGACGAAGACGTTCCGCTCCGCGTCCAGGGGCACCTCGAGGGCCTCGACGAGGCGCGCGACGACTTGCACCGCGGCGAGCGGATCCCCGTCGCGCGGGAGGGCGTCGTCCAGGTACGTGCTGAAACCCTGGTCGAGCCCGGAGAGCCTACCTTCGAGCTGCCGCAGGGACACCGCGGCCAGCGTCGTCCATCCCCGGCTCGCGAAGTCCTCGGCGAGGGTGTCGCAGAACCGAGGTAGGCGATGCCGCCCCAGGTCGTGCACGGAGCGCAGGCCGTGACCATCGACGTCTTGACCGGTCAGGAGGCTCGCCATCGCCGGCGTGACGGCCGTGCTCGCGGTGACGTAGTCCGCGAGGACCGTCCCCTCGTTCGCGAGCGCGGTCAGGTGCGGGGCGGGGTCCGCGTCGTACCCGTAGGGCCGCAGGTGGTCCGCGCGCAGGTCGTCGATGGCGATCAGGACGACCGTCCGCGACCTCGACGGAGCTCCCGGCCGCAGTGCACAGTAGCCGACGACGGCCACGATCAGCACGAACAGGACGAATCGCCCCGAGACGAGGCGAAGGACCGATCTGCTCGGCGGCTCGTTCTTCACGCGAGCAGGCCCGCGAGCTGATCGGGATCCGCGTTCCCGCCCGACACGACGCAGACCAACCGCAGCGGACGGTCCGCACCCTTTCCCTCGAACAGTTCTGCGGGGAGCACGCCGGCGAGCACCGCCGCGAAGGCCGCCGCCCCCGCGGGCTCGACCGTGTGACCGCCGCGCACCAGCTCGCGCTGGCCGGCGTAGATCTCCTCGTCGCGCAGGGTGACCATCCCCTCGACGTAGCGCTCGGCGAGGGCGAGGTTGAGCTCCCCCACGTCGAGCGGGCACAGGCCCTGGACCTTCGTGGTGATCGGATCGATCGTCACCGGCCTGCGCGCCTCGAGGGCGCGGCTCATGTTCGGCGCGCCCTCCGGCTCGACGCCAATCACCGCGACCTCGTCGCCGAGGGCCTCGCAGATCGCCTTCGACGAGCCTCCGATCAGCCCGCCCCCGCCCACCGGGAAGAGCACGACCTCGACCTCGGGCCAGTCCTCGGCGATCTCGAGTCCCGTCGTGCCCGCCCCCTCCGCGGTGCGCGCGGCGTCGTAGGGGTGCACGAGGGTCGCGCCCGCCTCGACGCGGCGCCGGCATTCCTCCTCGGCCTCCGCGCGCGTGGGGGTGAGCACGATCTCCGCCCCCTCGTCCCGGCAGGCCTGCAGCTTGATCGGGTAGACGTCCTCGGGCATGCAGACCGTTGCGGGCACTCCCGCGCGTCGCGCGGCCCAGGCGAGGGCGCGGCCGTGGTTTCCCGAGCTCGTGGTCACCACCCCCGCCGACCGCTCCGCGTCCGAGAGCCGCGAGATCTGGTTCCAGGCGCCCCTCGCCTTGAACGAGCCGGTCTCCTGCAGGCACTCGAGCTTGAGCCGCAGCTCGATCCGGTCGTCGGCGAGCGGAAACGGCTCGAGCGGCGTCCGTCGCACGACCCCGCGCACCCGATCCGCCGCGGCTCTCACATCGACGCTTGCTCCCGATTCCCGTGCTTCCATAGGATACCTCGCTCTTGCCCGCTCCCGCCGCCGATGCAGCTCCACATCATCGTAGTCGAAGACGAGGAGGATCTCTCCGACCTGGTGGCCTTCCACCTGCGCCGGGAGCACTACCGCGTCACCTGCCACGCGGACGGGGCGGAGGCCATGGCCGCGATCGAGCGGGAGGTCCCGGACCTGGTCGTCCTCGACCTGATGCTGCCGGGCATGGACGGGCTCGAGATCTGCCGGCGGATGCGCCGCGACGAGCGGCTCACGGGCATTCCGATCCTGATCTTCACCGCCCGCGGAGAGGACGCGGACATCGTGGCCGGGCTGGAGCTCGGCGCGGACAACTACGTGGTGAAGCCCGTCAGCCCCCGCGTGCTGGTGGCCCGGGTGCGGGCGCTGCTGCGTCGCGGGAAGGAGCTGGCGGAGGCGGGGGAGATCCAGCGCCTCGGCCCCATCGAGATCGACGCCGGGCGCCACGAGGTCTCGGCGAGCGGTGCGCCCGTCGATCTCACGCGCACCGAGTTCGACATCCTGCGGTTCCTGGCCTCCCGGCCCGGGCGCGTGCGCGACCGGTACGAGATCCTGGAGGCGATCGGCGAGCGGCACGTCCTGGAGCGCACGGTGGACGTCCACGTCGCCTCCCTGCGCCGCAAGCTGGGCGAGGCCGGCGGAGCCCTCGAGACGGTGCGGGGCGTGGGCTACCGCATGAAGGAGTGATCGCATGACCCGCCTCGCGCTCTCCGATCCCCTCCTGCGCGCGGTCGTCCTCCGCACGATCCTCGCCGTCTTCGCGGGGCTCGCGGCGGCGGGCGTGGCGGGGCCGGGCTGGGGCATCGGGGTGGGGCTCCTCGCCGCGGCGGCGGTGGCGGTGAGCATCGTCGTGCGCGTCGACCGTCTCCGCGACCGGGTGCTGGAGCTGTCCGCGAGCTCGGGCTACTCCCCCTCGCCTCCCGCCCCCCCCTCGATCGACGAGCTCGCGCGGCGTGTGGACGAGGCCCGGCGCTCGCTCGCCGAGGCGCGGCGCAAGGCCGAGCAGGAGCGCGACGACGTCCGCGGCATCCTCGAGGCGGCGAACGAGGGCATCATCGTCGTCGGACACCACCACCGCATCGAGCTCATCAACGAGGCCGCGCGGCGCATCCTCGCCGCTCCCGCCGATCCCCTCGGCCGATCCCTGGCGGAGATCGCGCCGGGCTCGGAGCTGCTCGAGCTCGCGGAGGCCCTGCGCCGGGGCGAGGAGCCGGCTCCCCGGCGGCTGGAGATGGCGGGGCTCGGCGGACCGCGCTGGGTCCACCTCAGCGGGGCGCAGATCCGGGGTGACCGCCTGCGCAATCGGGCGGTGCTCGTGCTCCACGACGCGACCGACCTCCAGCATCTCGAGAGGGTGCGCACCGACTTCGTGGCCAACGTCACCCACGAGATGCGCTCGCCCCTCGCCTCGATCCTGGGCTACGCCGAGACTCTCGTCGACCTGGAGGCGTTCCGCGAGGACGAGTCGCGGGACTTCCTCGATCGGATCCTGCGCAACTCGCGCCGCCTGGACGACATCATCCGCGACCTGATCGAGCTCTCCCGCCTCGAGCACTCCACCGCCCCCGAGGTGCACCCCACCGACGTGGCCGAGCTCGTCGCGGCCGTCTGTGCTCCCTTCGCGGAGGCTGCGGCCGAGAAGGGCGTGGCCTTCGCGGTGGAGACCGAGGCGCTGCACGGGCCGATGGACCTCGACCAGGGTCTCGTGCGCCAGGCCCTGACGAACCTCGTGGACAACGCGGTCAAGTACACGCCCCGGGAGGGAGAGGTCCGCGTCTCGGGTCGCCTCCTCGCTCCCGAGGAGAGCGGGCTTCCCACCCTCGAGCTCTCCGTCTCCGACACGGGGCCGGGGATCCGCCAGGAGCACCAGGGCCGGATCTTCGAGCGCTTCTATCGCGTGGACACCGCCCGCTCGCGCGCCCTGGGCGGCACCGGCCTCGGCCTCGCCATCGTGAAGCACGCCGCGGCCCTGCACGGAGGCAGCGTCAAGGTCGTGAGCGAGGCCGACCGCGGCACGACCTTCCGCCTGTTCCTGGCCGTCGGGCCGCCGAGCGCGTCCTGATCGGCGCTCGCTCCCCGAGGTCAGTCCTCGAAGACCGCGACCGCGATGTCCTTCGCGATTCCGTCCCCGTGCATCGCCCGGCGAGTGGGCGCCCACCAGCCCAGGCCGGGCGCGTGCTCGGGACGACCGGTGAGGTAGCCATCGAAGACGCGCAGGCCCGCTCCAGGGTCGTTCCAGCAGATCGTGACCCAGACCGTATCGTGGGCATCGCCATCGCCGTCCAGGTCGACGCCCTGGTCGGACTCGCTCACCTCGAGCGCCGCGAACGGGCCGAACACGCCGCCCTGGTCGTACCAGTTGCCGGGTGCCGCCCACCGGAGGGAACGGACGGCGCCCGTGCTCAGCGAGTAGAGGCTCCACACCTCGTCCAGGGCGTCCCCGTCGCCGTTCAGGTCGGTGGCTCCCTGATCGGCCTCGTCCTGGACGAGGAGGATCCGGGAGTCCGCCCATTGGCACAACGGCGGCCAGTGATCCCAGGTCGGGGGAATCGTGGCCACGCCGACGTGGAACGCGATCCCGCTGACCGCTTCCAGGATCCACAGGACGTTGTCATCGGTGTCCCCGTCTCCGTTCCAGTCCGAAGCCTGCTCCACACCATCGAACACGAAGTGTCCCTCGGCCCAGATCGGGCTTCCCGCCATGAGGATGCCCGAATCCGCGACCGTGCCGTTGGTCAGGTTCACGACGTGGAGCGTCCCGGTCGCCGCGTGCCGGAACGCCACTCGATCCGAGCCGATCGCCAGATGGAGGCCTGCCTCGCCCACGTTGGTCAGGGTACCCGTCGTGAAGTCGAAGGTGTGCAGGACGCGGTCGTCGGTGCTGCCGTCCCCGTCCAGGTCCGCGCCCTGGTCCGCCTCGTTGACGAAGAAGGCAAAGACGCCGTCGGCGAGGGCGGCTTCACCGGCCGCCAGGCCGAGATTCACCCCGACCCCCAGGGTGAAGTCGTGGACGTGAAAGACGCTGTCCAGGAAGTCGCCGTCCCCGGTGTAGTCCTTCCCCGGCTCCTCGTCCACGAGCCAGGCGCCGAGGTCGTCCTCGAGCCAGAACTCCCAGTAGCGCGTCGAGGAGGTCGCCACCGCCGAGCTCGTGATCGTGTTCGTGGCCAGATCACCGCCGTAGACGATCCAGTCGTTCGTGTCTCCGTCGCCGTTCTCGTCGACGGTCTCCGCCACCGGGAAGAGCACGGTCGTGCCCGTCCCGGTCTCCGACATCTCGAAGCCGATGGCGAGGCCCGTGTTCGTGGTGGTCGACGTCTGGAGATCGAAGACATGCAGCACGACGTCGTAGTTGTCGCCGTCGCCGTTGAGGTCCATCCCCTCGCTGGGCTCGTAGACGCCCTGGAAGAAGACTGTTCCCGAGGGCGAGAAGGCCGCGGACTTGAAGTTCTCCACGCTCATGAGGCCGGTGCCGGTGCTCACTCCCGTCGGGATGTGATGCAGGACGTAGTGCCACTCCTCGTTGATCCCCACCGTGATCGTGAACACCACCCAGTCCTTCGAGACGCCGATGAGCCTGTCCTCCATGGCTCGGCCATAGGGTTCCGTCGACGGGAGGTACCGCTCCACTCGCGGAGGCGTACGACGGCGCTGGGGATCCACGAGCGTGCTGCTCGTCTGGGCCTGGAGCGAGGTCGCTCCGAGCACAAAAGCGATGAACAGAGACGGTAGACGGTATCGGCGTCCCACCGTCGGTGGAGTCGCGAGGGGATGGATGGTGTTCTTCATGGTTCTCGAGACGCGCGGTCGTAGCGGTGTGGCGGAGAGGGTGACAGGGCCCGGGCCTCTCAGACGGAGTGGGACCGCGATCGTCGAGGATTCTCCGAGAATATCCCTGATGCGGCCGAGCGGGTCGGCCCGGCCGGCCGAACCTCGCCCGCAGGGGGTCGGATCGGCCCCTGAGCCCGTTCAGGCCCGATCCTCCTCCTCGGCGCGCGCCCGCTACCTCTTCGCGTGGGGAAGAGTGGCCTCGCGCACGAAGAGCAGCACGTCGGTCAGCTCGCGCAACCTACCCCGGCCGACGCCGCCGTTGACGCGGTAGGTTCGGTCCCCATCGAGCCAGGCCGAGCGCGGATCGTCGCTGGCAAGCGGCAGGAGCAGAGCCTCGTGCGGCAGACGCGCGAGCAGGCTCTCGACCGTACCGTCCACGCTGGAGACCTCGCGTGGCGTCAGCCGGTCACTCGCGGCCAGGTGCTCGCCGTGGTCGTACACCAGCCAGACGGCCAGCACCCGAGGAGAGGAGCTACCGCAGATGTGAGCACCGATCGTCGGCCACAGCGGAACCGACACGAACGAGCCCAGCTCGATCCAGCTCGCCCCCTCCCAGCTCCGGCCCAGATGCATGTTGTGGCCGGTCAGGACGATCTTCTCGCTCTCGGGCACGCTCTCGACGTAGCCGTCGAACAGCTGGAACATGGTCCGCTCGCGTCGCGCAAAGCCCTCCAGCAGCGTGGTGAGATCGCCCGCCGCGTCGGCCTGGGCCCGCTGGAAGTGCAGGCTCTCGCCGAGCCCCAGGAGGTCGAGCCTCAGCTCGCGCCGCCGCTCCTCCGACAGGGGCGCGGCCAGTCCCGATTCGGGGTCTTCGAGCTCCGCGAGGAATATCGCGAGCTCCTCGACGCGATCCTCCGCGCTCCAGACGTCGTCGAGGATGAGGCCGAGCTCCGCCTCCTCCCCCAGGTCCGCCAGCCGCGAGCGCGCGTCCTCGATCCCGTTCCCCGGGGCCATGTCGAGATCGAATCCGAAGTAGTGCAGACGGGCCGGGCCGTCCGCGATCGCGCGTACGGCGCGAGCGTAGGCCATCTCGCTGCCGAGGAAGCCTCCCGCCTCGATGGCTCCGGCTACGCTCGTGGTCGAGGAGTAGAGGCCGACCTCGAGCAGCCTCGACTCGTCCCCGCTCTCCAGATAGGAATCGAAGCGCAACCCGTCCGAGCGCCCCATCTCCATCCCCAGATGCCGCCAGCCCAGCTCGTGCAGGGGGCGCAGGAACGCGAGGCGGAAGGCGTACTTCTCCTGGATGAAGTGATCCGGCTCGCCGAGGTAGACGAAGCGCTTGCCCTCGACCAGAGGAGCCAGAGTCTCCGCGTCGATTCCACGGTTCAGATCGACGGGGATCGCCACCTCCGCGGCCCAGGCCACGAAGGCCTCGGCGGCGGCTTCGTCGTCCGCCCCCAGGAGGCACAGACCCAGTACGAGGTTCGACAGCAGCGCGACCATGCTTCCGCCTCCCTTCTGCTCGCGTCACGCACCGGCGTTGCGGCCGTGACACCTCTTGAACTTCCTGCCGCTGCCGCAGAAGCACGGATCGTTGCGCCCCAGCTTGGGCGCTCGGTGGACGATCGGCTTCGGGGGCGGTGACGCGGGGACGTGCGCTCCGTCGCCGGTGCGCACGGCTTCGCGGAACCCGTCGCTCGCCTCGTCGAGGCCGCGCCGCAGCTCGTACAGCCGGGGCACGACGCAGGTGGCTTCGAGGTGGTCGACGAACGCGCGAAGCACCGCCGGTACGTGCGACGCGAGGGGATCTTTCCGCTTCAGGCGCCCCGGCAGCCGCCGCAGGAGGAGCTCGCGCGCATCGTGGTCGTCGAGCAGGCGCGGCTCCTTGGCCAGGTCCTCGTAGCACGCCCTCAGGAACGCCTCCACGATCCGCCGCACGTCCTCCCGCCGCGGAGCGGCAAGGGCGGCGGCCTCCCCGGAATCGAGGAACGCCGCGAGGTCGAGTGTAATGCGCTTGTCGGCCATGACCTGGGGTGAGGGACGCCGCCCGGTTCAGGACGGCTTCACCGCGCGGGTGGCCAGGAAGCTGGGCGTGTACCTCGTGAGGGGGTCGGTCGACGCATCCGCGTAGCCGTCCTCGAAGAAGCCGGTGAGCACGAACCCGGCGTCGAGCTGGCCGCCGATCTGCTCCTCGAGGGTGTGACTGAACTCGAGGGGATCGCCCGCGTCCGTGTACCGCCGCCGCTCCTCCTCGGTGAGGCTCTCCACGTCGGAGTAGGGAAGGGCGTGCTTCACGTGGAGCTCGCCGGTGCGCTCCGCGAGCTCGTCGTCGAACAGGTACCGGATCGGATTCGCCATGCCGCACAGGAGCACGCCGCCGCGCCGCAGGACCCGGAAGGCTTCGCTCCATACGGGGCGGAGCTGCGGGGCGAAGCAATTGGAGACGGGGTGGACGACCAGGCCGAAGCTCTCGCTCTCGAACGCCGACAGATCGGCCATGTCCCCCTCGACCAGCGCGATCTCGAGCGAATCCCGCTCGGCCACGAGGCGGTCCTGCGCGAGCTGCGCCGGCGAGTTGTCGAGGACCGTCACCCGCGCGCCCGCCGCGGCGAGCACCGGGGCCTGCTGGCCGCCACCCGAGGCCAGGCAGAGCGTGTCGAGACCCTCCAGCGGCGGGAACCACTCGCGCGGGACGTGCTTCGAGGGCGTCAGGACGATCCCCCACTCCCCCCGCCGCGCGGCGTCGACGACCTCCGCGGTCACGGGAATCGTCCACGGGTTGCCGTCGCGGACCTGGCGGTTCCAGGCCTCGCGGTTGTACTCCTGGATGCTCACTCTCGTCCTCCGGGTCGCAGGCGGGCGACCAGCACGGGCGGGATCTCGCTGAAGTTGCCGCTCCACGACAGGGGGAAGCTGCCGGTCTCGAAACCGGGCGGGAAGGCCCGCTCCTCGAGAGCGTCGAGGACCAGCCCCGCGTCGAAGGCTTCCGCGAGAAGGTCCGTCAGGGAGCGATGAAAGTACGGGTGCGGCACCGGCTGTCCGGGCATCGCGAGCCCGCGCCGCGTGGCCGCGGTCAGGTAGCGCGGGACCTTGACCGACCAGATCGTCGTGAGCTCGCCCTCGCGGTCCTCGTGCTCGACGGACAGCGTCACGAACGGGTTGT
>CAYRXS010000217.1:0-11768 GCA_964428225.1 uncultured Planctomycetaceae bacterium | reverse complement strand
CCTCGGCGAGCGCGTCCTCCGTCCGCGCCACCAGCTCGAAGCCGCCCTCGACCTTCTCGATGCGCAGCAACCCGTAGCGCTCGATCCACGTCTCGATCTCGGTCGTGACGTTGGGCGGGATCGGAACGCAGGCGAACTCCTCCATGCGTTCCTGGATGTCCGCCGCGGTCAGCCCGAGGGCGGCGGCGTTCCAGATCGACACCGGGGTGATGCGGTAGGTGTGCAGGTAGTCCGGGCTCTTCTCGAGCTCGGCGAAGGCGGCGAGCGCGTCCCGGGCCGCGGCGTAGCGCGGGTGCTCGACGGTGAGCGGCCGTCCCTTCTCGTCCTTCCGCGGTCGACCCTGCGCGTCTATCTCCGCGCGCACCGTGTGGAGCACGAGGGTTCGATCGCTCTGGACGATCAGGGGGTTGTCGGGAAGCAGCGTCACGATGCGGCCCTCGCCTTGGTCTTGCGCCCTCGCTTGCGCGCCCGGGGGGAGCGTCGCGGACCACGCCGAGCCTCCGCGAGCCAGGGCGCGGTCACGGAGCCCCCGCGCCGGGTCAGCTGCCGGGGCGGTCCGTGGGCGATGATCCGCCCGCCGGCGTCGCCTCCGCCCGGGCCGAGCTCGACGAGCCGGTCGCAGGCGTTCAGGAGATCCACCTGGTGCTCGATCACTACCACCGCGTCACCGCGACCGGCGAGGCGGCGAAGCACCGCGTAGAGGTGGGCGACGTCGCTCTTGTGGAGTCCGGTGGTGGGCTCGTCGAGCACCACGATGCTGCGGCGCGACTCGGCGGCGCGGAGGAGCTCGGAGGCGAGCTTGATGCGCTGCGCCTCGCCCGCGGACAGCGTGGTCGAGCTCTGATCGAGCGGCAGGTAGCCCAGGCCCACCGCGTCCAGGGTCTCGAGCACCCGGGCGATCGCGGGGACGTCCGCGAGGAACTCCCGCGCCTCGACGACGGACATCGCGAGGACGTCGGCGATCGAGCGCCCGCGCCAGCGCACCTGCAGGATCTCCGGTCGATAACGCCGACCGTCGCACTCCTCGCAGGTGAGCCAGAGGTCGGCGAGGAACTGCATCTCGACCTTCGTGGCTCCCCGCCCGTCGCAGGCCGGGCACCGGCCGCGCTTCGAGTTGAACGAGAAGTACGAGGGAGTGAAGCCGCGCATCCTCGCCTCGGGGTTGCGGGCGAAGAGCTCGCGCAACGGCGAGAGCAGGCCCACCGCCGTGGCGGGGATGCTGGCCGGCGTGCGGCCGATCGGGGCGGCGTCCACCACGACCACGCGCCGCGTGCCCCCCGCCGCGCCCCGCACGCTGCGCCACCGCCCCTCGGGGCGCTCGCCGCGCAGGGCGGGGACGAGGCAGTCCAGGATCAGGGTGCTCTTCCCGGAGCCGGACGGTCCGCAGACCCCGGTGATCTGTCCGAAGCGAGCCCCGAAGGACACGCCGCGCAGGTTGTGCAGCCGGGCGCCGCGCAGGGAGATCTCCTCTCCGCTCGCTCCCGAGGACGGCGCCCGTCCGCGCTCGAGGGCGAGCTCGCCTCTCAGGGCCTGGCCCGTCAGCGAGGGACCGTGAGCCTCCACCTGAGCGGGCGTGCCGGAGACGACGACCTCTCCCCCGGAGGCGCCCGCGCCCGGTCCCATGTCGACGATGTGGTCGGCGCGGCGCATCAGGCCCTCGTCGTGCTCGACGACGATCACGGTGTTGCCGCCGTCGCGCAGCGAGCACAGGGCGTCGGTGAGCCGGTCGACGTCCTGGGGGTGCAGGCCGACCGTCGGCTCGTCCAGGACGTAGCACACCCCGACGAGCTGCGAGCCCAGGCTCGCGGACAGCCGCACGCGGCGCGCCTCCCCGCCGGACAGCGTGGCGACGTGGCGGTCCAGGGTCAGGTAGCCGAGCCCCACCCGGTCGAGCAGCCCGACGCGCGAGCGGAGCTCCTCGATGACCGGACCGACGGCCTGTCGCGCGGCCGCGGAGAAGCGGGTTCGCTCGAGCCAACGCAGCGCGTCGGATACCGACATCGAGAGCAGCTCGGGCAGGCGCTTGCGGCCCAGGGTCACGGCGCGCGGCCCCGGTGCGAGCCGCTCGCCGGCGCAGTCCGGGCAGGACCGCCGGCGCATGAAGCCCTGGAGGATCGAGCGCCACTCGGGATCCTCGGCCTTCGCGTGCCAGGCGTCCACGTGTCCGCAGAGGCCCGGCCAGGAGGCCGTGAAGCGCTCGCGCAGCTCGAAGGACTCCCCTTCCTTCTCGATGCGGACCGCGTAGCTCTCGCGCGCGCCCTCGCCGTGGAGCAGGAGCGCACGCGCCTTCGCGGAGAAGGAGCGGAACGGCCGCTCCAGCTCGATGCGATGGGCGCGCGCGACGTGGCGCAGGAGGTGCTCGTAGTAGCCCTTGCCCTTCGTCAGGTAGCGCCCGAGCTTGCCGCCGATCGCGGTGCGTCCGCCCGTCCCGTCGGAGACCAGCGGGTGCTCGGGCCCGTCGACGAGCAGGTCCTCGTCGCAGCTCCAGCGCTCGCCGAGCCCGTCGCAGGCGGTGCAGGCCCCCACGTGGGTGTTGAACGAGAAGTGGCGCGGCTCGAGCTCCTCCTCGAGCCGGAAGCCGCAGACGGTGCAGATCCCCAGGGTGGCGTACTCGACCCGCGACGTCGCCCGCCCGCCGCGGCCCCGGACGAGCACGCTGGCGCGCCCTCCGGCGATCGCCTCCGCCTCCTCCACGGCCTCCGCGATGCGGGCGCGGGAGGCGGGCTCGAAGGCGAGGCGGTCGATGACGAGGTCCACCCGCTCCGCCTCGGAGGAGACGACGGGTTCTCCGTCGAAACGCACCTCGACCCCGTCGACGAGGATGCGCACGAATCCCGCGGCCTTCCAGGCGCTGGAGCGCTCCGCCACGAGGGCCGCGCCGCTCTCCATTCCCCTCGTGCCCGGGCCGAACACGGGGGCGACGATCCAGCCCCGCCTGCCGCCCACGTCGCGGAGGATCCGGCGGGCGACCGTGCTCGGGTCCCGGCGCTCGAGCGGCTCGCCGTGCTCGGGGCAGCGGCGCGTTCCCGCGCGGGCCCACAGGACGCGGAGGTGGTCGTGGATCTCCGTGGTGGTGGCCACCGTCGAGCGCGGGTGGCCGGTCGACGTCCGGGCCTCCACCGCCACGCTGGGGCCGAGCCCCTCGATCCCCTCCACGGGCGGACGATCGCGCGAGGCGACGAACTGCCGCGCGTATGTCGAGAGCGACTCGACGAAACGCTGCTTGCCCGCGGCGTGGATCGTGTCGAGTGCGAGCGAGCTCTTGCCGGAGCCGCTCGGTCCCGTGACCACGGTCAGGGAGTTGCGGGGCAGGTCGACGTCGACGTTCTTGAGGTTGTGCGTGCGCGCGCCGCGGACGATCAGCCGGTCGCCGGGCTCCGGGATCTCCACCGCGGGCTCGCGGGGCTGGGAGACCTCGCCGACGTCCTCCCCGCGCAGGGCCGCCCCGGTGTAGGACCCGGGCCGCGCCTCGATTGCCTCGGGGGGGCCACAGCCGACGACCTCTCCCCCCTCGTCACCGCCCTCCGGGCCGAGGTCGATCACGTGGTCCGCGCTGCGAATCACGTCGAGGTTGTGCTCGATCACGACAACCGTGTTCCCCTGGTCCACGAGCCGCTGCAAGGCGCCCACGAGCCGCTGCACGTCCATCTGGTGCAGGCCCGTCGTGGGCTCGTCGAGCAGGTAGAGCGTGTGCTTGCGCGAGCGGCGCTGCAGGTGCTTGGCGAGCTTGACGCGCTGGGCCTCTCCGCCCGACAGGGTCGTGGAGGGCTGGCCGAGCTGGAGGTAGCCGAGCCCGACCTCGATCAGCATGGACAGCACCCGGGCGATCTTCGGGTGGTCGCGGAACAGCTCGTTAGCCTCCTCGATGCTCATCGCGAGCACGTCGGCGATCGAGTGGCCGCGGTACCGGACGTCGAGGGTGTCGTGGCGGAAGCGATGCCCGCCGCACTCCTCGCAGGGGACGGTCACCGGAGCGAGGAACTGCAGCTCGACCAGGCGCGCGCCGGCGCCCTGGCAGGACTCGCACCGGCCACCCTTGACGTTGAACGAGAAGCGGCCCGGCTGCCAGCCGCGCATGCGAGCCTCGGGGAGGCGCGAGAACAGGTCGCGGATCGGGGTGAAGGCTCCGGCATAGGTCGCGGGATTCGAGCGGGGCGTGCGCCCGATCGGGGAGCCGTCGACGAACACGAGGTCCTCGACGGCGTCCAGACCGTCGAGACCGTCGCAGGGCAGCGGGAGCGGCACCTCGCGGCCGAGGTGGCGGGCGATGGCCCGCTGGAGGGTGTGGTGCACGAGGGTGGACTTGCCGGAGCCGCTGACCCCGCTGACCACGGTCAGGGTTCCGAGCGGGAAGGCCACGTCGATCCCCTTCAGGTTGAAGCCGCTCGCGCCGTGCACGAGGAGCTCCCCCTCGCCCGCGCGCCGCGCCTCGGGTCGGGGCATGGAGAGCTCGCCGCGCAGGAGCGCCCCGGTCGGGGACTCGGCGCGGGCGACCTCCGCGGGGGGGCCCACGGCGCAGACGTGCCCTCCGTGGCGACCCGGCCCGGGACCGATGTCGATGAGCCAGTCCGCGGCGCGCAGGGTGGCCTCGTCGTGCTCGACCACGACCACCGTGTTGCCCCCGTCTCGCAGCGCCTCCAGGGAGGACAGCAGCCGTCCCTGGTCCCGGGCATGCAGGCCGATGGAGGGCTCGTCGAGGACGTAGAGCACGCCCTGCAGCCCCGCACCGAGCTGGGCCGCGAGGCGGATGCGCTGCGCCTCGCCCCCCGAGAGGGTGTCGGCCGAGCGATCCAGGGTGAGGTAGCCGAGCCCCACCTCGCCCAGGAAGGCGAGGCGGCGACGCACCTCGGCGAGCAGCCCTGAAGCGATGCGCGCCTCGCGGGGGCCGAGCCGCAGGCCGTCGAGGACGGCGTCGAGCCGGGACACGGGGGTGTGGGTCAGCGCGCCGAGGCCGACGCCCCCGAAGCGGACCGCGCCCGCGAAACGGTTCAGGCGGGTGCCCTCGCACTCGGGACAGCGGGAGGTCTCGAGGAAGCGCTCGACGTACTTGCGTCGCTGCCCGCGGCGGAACGCGCGCTCGAGGGTGGGCAGGACTCCGCGGTAGCGCCGCTGGTAGCGCACCGAGCCCCGGTACCTCGCGCCGTTCCAGGAGTGGTGATCGGGAAAGCGCTCCTCGCCCGTGCCCTCCAGGATGACGCGGCGAGCCCCGCGGGGGAGCTCGCGCCAGGGCGTGTCCAGGTCGAAGCCGTACGCGTCGGCGATGCGCTCGAGGAAGGCGAAGTCGACGCGGGGCATGCTGAGCGCGCCGCCGCTGACCCGGGTGACGGCGAGGGCCCCGTCGCGGATCGAGGCCTCGGGCCGGGCGACGACCGCGCGCGCCGAGGGACGCTTCAACGCCCCCAGGCCGTCGCAGGTGGGACAGGCGCCGTGGGGCGAGTTGAAGGAGAACAACCGCGGCTCGAGCGGCGGGGCCTCGATCCCGCAGACGGGGCAGGTGCGCTGGGTCGAGAAGGCCTGCTCGTGATCGGAGGAGACGACGATGCAGTCGCCGCGGCCGTGCTCGACCGCCATGTCGATCGCCTCGCGCAGACGGTCGAGGTGGTCCTCGCCGCCCCGCAGGCGGTCCACGACGACCTCGATCGAGTGGCGCCGGTAGCGCGCGAGCTCGGGCACGTCCTCGATCCGCACCACGGTGCCGTCGACGCGGACCCGCACGAACCCCTTCTTGGCGAGGTCGGCGAGCAGCGCGCGGTGCTGGCCCTTGCGGTCCCGCACGAGGGGGGCGAGCACGTGGAGCCGGGCGTCGCCGAAGACGGCGAGGACCTGGCGGACGATCGCCTCGACGGTCTGGGACTCGAGGGGCTCTCCGTGCTCCGGGCAGCGCGCGGTGCCCGCCCGCGCGTAGAGGACGCGCAGGTGGTCGATGATCTCCGTGATCGTGCCCACCGTGGACCTCGGGCCTCGCAGGATCGCCTTCTGGTCCACGGCGATGGCCGGCGAGAGCCCCTCGACGTGGTCCACGTCCGGCTTCTCCATGCGTCCGAGGAACTGGCGGGCGTAGGCGGACAGGGTCTCCAGGAACCGCCGCTGGCCCTCCCGGAACAGGGTGTCGAAGGCGAGCGAGCTCTTGCCCGACCCGGACACCCCGGTGATCGCCACCAGCCGGTTCCGCGGGACGTCCACGTCCACGCCGGCGAGGTTGTTCTGCCGGGCTCCGCGGATCTGGATCGATCCACGCGTCATGACTCCGATTCGCTCCTCCCGGTCCTTTTCATACCCCTGCGACGCCCTTTCTCCTCCCCCGAGGACCCTCCGCGGAGGGGGTCGTAGGACCCTTGGTCGTTCGGGGCAAAGACGGACCATGGTACCAAGGTTCGCCCGGGGCGTCAGGGCCTAGTCACAGTTGGTGGGCGATCCGGGCCGGCGGGCCCGGGATCGGGAGCCGCCCCCGCGAGACAAGATCCGATTCGTCTTGATTCCCGACGCCTCCCCCGCCGAAGAGCGACTCGCCGTCTCCCGCCCGCCACCACCACGGCCGGAGGGCGGCCTTCCCAGGTACTCGCATGGAATTCGGCGGACTCTCGGGGGGCGGGGACCCCCCCCCGGACGCAAGCTGGTCTCACGGTCATCGAGCTCAGCCTCTGCATCGTGATCGTGGCCACCGTGCTGCTGGCCGCGGCGCGGGCCTTCTCCTCGAGCCTGGGCGCCGTGGGACAGGCCCGGGACACGACCAATGCCGCGATCTTCCTCGAGACCACCCTCGAGGACGTCACGACCCAGCCCTACGACAACCTCCTGTCCCTGAACGGCAACCGCCTGTTCGACGGGACGGACGCGGGGGATTCGCAGTTTGCGATCGACCTGGCCGTGTTCCTGACGGAGGTGGATCTCGTCCAGATGCGGGCCGTGGTGGTCGACCTGCGCACCGGCGACGAGATCGGCCGGGCCACGACGCTTCGGAGCCGCCGGTGAGACCCGCTCCTCGAACAGTGCCGTCCGGCACGTCCGGCTTCAGTCTCGTGGAGCTGACGGTAGCCCTCGCGCTCTTCGCCCTGGTCGGCTACGCCCTCCTGTGCGCGATCGATTCGGGACGGGACTGCCACCAGGCGGTGATGCGCGCCGTGTCGGACAACGAGATGATCCGCGAGACCGCCGGGGGCCTGCGGAACGAGCTGCGCGTCTCGAGCGACGACGTCATCACCGTCGAGACGCTGGGGGACCTGAACCACCAGGTCACGTTCATGCTGCCGATCCTGGTCGGCGGGGCGCTGGCGTGGGGGGTCTACGACCAGGCGTACGGCGCGGACGAGGAATTGCGGACCAAGGAGGACTGGAGCGTCCGGTACACGTCGCGGATGGTCACCATGGGACCGGGTCCGCAGGTCCGCGCCCTGGTGCGACAGATCCTCGACGACGAGGGCGAGGTGTTCGAGGAGGAGGTGCTCGTCCCCGAGCTGCGTGGCGGAGACGAGAATCCGCCGGGATTCACGATGATCAAGAGCGGTGATCTCTGGGAGATCACGATCACCACGGTCGGCCGCGTCGCGGCGACCCCTGGAGCGAGGGCAGCCTTCCATGTCCGAACCCGCAACTGATGCGAGAGGAGGCCGCCGGATGGGCCGGACGGCCCGGCGCGGGAGCGCGCTGGTCGGCACGATGCTGGTCCTCGTGGCGCTGCTCGGCCTGCTGAGCGCGACGGTCATCGTCTCCTCGCTCGAGGTGGAGGAGTCGAGGACCGCGGTGGACGAGGTCCGGACGAAGTACGTCGCGGAGTCCGGCTTCGAGGTCGGCATGCACCTCCTCGCGGACGCGGTGCGCAAGACCGGCGCATACGATCCCCTGCAGGGGCTGAGCGAGCTCTTCGTCGCCTCCGACACCATCACTCCCTTCCTGGCCGCGCCGATGGTCGACGGAGGCGGCCAGGTGGGCGCGTACACGGTCTCCATGACCGTCCTCGAGGAGACGGGCACGCACATCACGGTCAACGTCACGTCCACGGGTTACACGCCCCGGGCCCCGGCCGACCTCGCCGCCGCCAACCCCGACGTGTCCTGGCACGCGTTGCGCGTCACCGTCAGCTTCTCCCTCGCCCCCAGTGAGGTGTTCGACTACGCGTACTTCATCAACAACTGGGGCTGGTTCTACGGCAGCTCGATCGTCGCGAACGGAAACGTGCGGAGCAACGGCCAGTTCGACGTGGCCGGGTACGCCCCGTGGGTCACCTGCCAACCCCTGTACGACGGCGTCGACTGGGACGGAGGGGCAGCCAATCTGGTCGGCTACCGCGACGACAACCTCGACGGTCTGGAAGACGGGAACGACGGGGGCGTCTTCTCCGGGTGGGACATCATCGGCGCCCAGAACCTGCGCGGCGCGGGAGGCAACGCCGAGAACCAGCACGACTTCCAGGCGAAGGTCGACATGCCGAACCTGTCCGACCTGAGCATGTACGAGGATCGCGCGATCACCCAGGGAGCGGTGATCTCGATCGGTGGAAGCGAGATGACCGACGCGGTTTACGGCGACGCTCCCGGCGAGCTGGACAACCTGTACCTGATCGGCACGGCCGCCGATCCGATCGTCATCGACGGTCCCGTCGTCGTTCGCGGGGACGTGGTCATAAGCGGCTACGTCACCGGCCAGGGCGCCATCTACGCGGGAGGCAACGTCTACGTCCCCGACTCGGTCAAGTACGTCGACGGGCCGACCACCCTCCGCCCGGCGGGCAACACCGAGGCCGAGACCGAGCAGTGGCTCGACACCAACGCCGACAAGGACTTCCTGGGGCTGTTCGCCCGCGAGAACATCGTGGTGGGAGACCACACCCACAGCTGGTGGCGCTACTACGTGAACAGCTGGATGGGCTCCTCGCTGAACAAATCCGAGGAGGACGCGGGCGAGGACGGAATCCCCAACACCCACGAGGGACGCGACGGAATCCCCGGCACGGCCGACGACGACGTCCTCGAGGACGACGGGGTCTTCACGGTGCTGCACTACACGGAGACGGATCAGGAGCTGGGGTTGATCCCCCCCGGCTTCGGGGTCGGGGACGTGATCCCCGGATCGGGCGAGGACATCGACGGGGACGGCCAGTACGACGACACCACCACCCTGAACGACGTCACGCTCACCACCCCCCTGAACACCGCGCTCTGGGGCGGCAACATGCCGCCGGGGGGAATCTCCCACTACAGCGACATCTCGACCCTGTACGCGAACGAGCTGGACGCGGTGTTCTACACGAACCACTCCTTCTGCTACCTGGTCCTGGGCGGGACCTCGGCCCGGATCAACGGCGCGCTCGTGAGCCGCAACGAGGACATCATCTACGGCACGCCCTCCATCGAGATCAACTACGACTGCCGCCTCCTGGGGGGCGCGTCCGGCATCGCGGGGGGCCTGCTTCCCCAGATCGTCCAACCGCCGACCATCCTGCGGTGGACGGAGCTCGACGGCGATCCGAACCGCTACCTGGAAGCCGAGTGAGGAGGCCGACGCCATGAGACGAATGCTCCGACTGGGACTGCTCGCCGGCATCGCGGGAGGGCTGGCCCCCACCGTGGCGGCGGAACCGTGGCAGGAGGCGGACGATCCGTCGATGCGGGATGCGGCCGCCCTCCTCTGGGAGCGAAACCGCGAGGTGCTGCACGAGGGAGATCCGCTCGCGCTGGCGGGACTGGACCAGGGAGACGAGGGATTCCGGGCGCGCACTCCCGCACTCCTGCGCAGCGACCGGGCTACGGCCCTCGTCGACCCGGACGAGAACTACCGGCGGCGCCTCGCCCTCTACGAGGACCGGGCGTCGTTCCACCACCCCCTGCCCGTCGCCCGGCCCCCCGAGGATCCGGGGACGACGCCGCGGCGGGCCGAGGCGCCGCGCCCCGTCGAGGCCGCGACGGAAACTTCGCCGAGCAGCTGGTGGTGGGCCGGAATCGCCGGCTTCCTCGCCCTCGCCGGGCTCGCGCTGCTGGTCGCGCGCGGGGGGCTCCGGAAGAGCGGGGCATCCCGCGTCTGAGCGTCCCGCCGCGCGCGACTCAGTGTTCGATCCGCTCCAGCATCCGGGCGTGGAGCGCGGAGCCCGCGGCGACGATGTGGCCGCCTCGCAGCCAGTCCTCGCCGCCGTCCGCGTCGGTCACGAGGCCGCCGGCCTCGCGAACCAGCAGGGCTCCCCCGGCGACGTCGTAGGGGGACAGGTGGAGCTCCCAGAAGCCGTCGAGACGACCCGCGGCCGTGTAGGCGAGGTCGATGGCCGCGGAGCCCATGCGGCGCATCCCGCGGACGTCGGGAAAGAAGCGGGAGAAGTTGGCGAGGTTGTCGTGCTCGAGCTCGTTGCGGCGGTACGGGAAGCCGGTGCCCAGCACGGCCTCGCCGAGCTCGCGGGTGTCGGTGACGCGCAGGGGGACGCCGTCCAGGGTCGCGCCGCGGCCGCGGCACGCCGCGAAGGTCTCTCCGAGGAGCGGGGCGTGGACGACCGCGACCTCGGGAATCCCCCTCACGTACAGGCCGAGCGAGACGGCGAACAGGGGGAGGCGGTGCACGAAGTTGACCGTGCCGTCGAGGGGATCGACGAACCAGCGCGGGGCGTCGCCGTCGTCGTCGTGGACCTCCTCCTCGGCCTCGATCGCGTGGTCCGGGAAGGCGGCGCGGATGCGCTGCACGAGGTGGCGCTCGCTCGTCACGTCCGCCTCGGTCACGAGGTCCCGGGCGTTGCCCTTCCTCCGCACGCGATCGCGCCGGAGCCGACCGTGGAAGCCCGTCAGGATCTCGCCCGCTTCCCGGGCCACCTCGCACGCGAGGGCGAGCGCGGCCTCCCGGTCCTCGAAGTCACCGTCCGTCATGGAAGCTCCTCCACCAGCACCCGGACCATCTCGTCCTGCATCGGCTTGAAGCAGTGGGTGTTCAAACCGCCCGCGCGCGCGGGGTACTCCACGAGGATGGAGAAGACGATCGTTCGCCCGCTCAGGCCCTCCGCGACTCCGGACAGCGCACTGACCCCGGAGATCCAGCCCGTCTTGCCCGCGACGCGCCCCTCGGAGGGCGTGCCCCCGAGGCGGCTCTCCAGCGTGCCCCGCCGGCCGGCCACGGCGAGGGAGTCACGGAAGCGCGCCGCCGAGGCGGGGTTCCCTCCGAGCACCGCCTCCAGCAGCGCGGCGATCTGGCGGGCGGTGGCGCGATCGTCCCGGGAGAGCCCGGAGCCGTCGACCTGGTGGAAGCCTGCACTGGGCACGCCGAGCCGCTCGAAGGCGCGCATCGTCGCGGCGCGCCCGCCTTCCCTCGTGCCCTCCCCCACCACGGTGTGGCCGAGGGCCAGGAAGAGCTGATCGGCCACCCCGTTGCGCGAGTCGGCGTTGATCGGGCGCAGGATCGCGTCGACCGGGGACCGCAGCTCGGCGATCCGGGGGCCGCCGGCCGCGTCTCGCTCGCGACGCGTCGTGCCGCGCACCGTGACTCCGGCCCGGCGGAGGGCATCCCGCAGCACCGAGCCGAACAGCTCGACGGGGCGGGGGTGCGAGAACTCCGCGCGGTAGTCCTTCTTCGTGTGGGGCAGCTCGCCCCGAACGGTCACCGCGCTCACCGTCGCCCCCACGCGTACGTCGAGCTTCGCGCCCCCCGTGGTGCGCACGCCGTAGCGCGACGCGAGCCCGTGGGGCGCGGGGTGGACCTCGATCCGCGCGTCCTGGCCCACCGCCCCGGGGCTGACCTCCGCGCAGAGCACGCCGCCGCGCTCGAGGTAGACGGTGGGCAGCAGCCCTCCGACGGCGGCG
>CAYRXS010000216.1:0-11791 GCA_964428225.1 uncultured Planctomycetaceae bacterium | reverse complement strand
ATCCTCGACGCGCACCCCCCGGAGGAAGAGAACATGGATCCCACCGAATTCGTCCACCTCGCGGATCGCTGCATCGAGAAGGTCGCCGACTGGCTCGAGGACTTCGATCCCGACGAGGTCGACTTCTCGCTCGCCGACGGCGTGATCGGTCTGGAGTTCGCCGACGGCAAGAAGTTCATCCTGAATCGCCAGGCGGGCTCCAGCCAGATGTGGTTCGCGGCGGGAGCGCGGGCCTGGCATTACGACTGGAACGAGGAGAGCGGATCGTGGCGCGACGATCGCGACGGCCACGAGCTCTTCGGAAACCTCTCCCGCGTGGTCTCGGAGAAGCTGGGCCGCGAGGTGCGCGTCAGCGATTAGGGATTTCGAGCTCCATCGCCTCGAGCGAGCCGGTCACGGAGAGCTCCCCGCCCTCCACGTCGTCGAGGGGGAGACCCATCGCCCAGCTCAACGGCCACTCGACCTGGAGCAGGAGGGCGTCCCGCGCCGCGTCGTAGGTCCCGGCGTAGCCGAGCTGCACGCCCTCCGCGAAGAGCGTCTGGCTGTCGAAACGCAGGAGGCCGCCCTCCAGGCGGGAGCGCAACAGGAGCTCCTTCATCGCGTGGGGCTCCGCCGCCGGTCCCTGCAGCTTCCGGCGCAACGAGACGGGCAGGGCCCAGGTCGCCGCGGGCAGCTCGACACGAGCCGCGCCGGAGCTCCCCCCGAGCAGGCGATCCGGGCCGAGCTCGAAGAACCGCAGCTCGAAGAGGCCCCACGAGGTGGGATTCACCGGCCGGAGGTCCGCGCAGAGGGGAAGGAAAGCGTGCAGCCCCTCGTCCGTCCACCAGCCCCCCACCGGGAAGCGGATCGCGAGGAGCCCCTCGGGTCCGGCCTCGAGCATGCCGCCCGGATGCCGCCATCCGTCCTCGAGGTGCAGGCGGGCGTCGTCGGACCGCAGCTCGAGCGAGGCCACGCGAAGGCCGGGGACGCCCGCCCGGGATTCCCGCGCGACGCGGAGGTGCGCCTCGTCGATGCGCGTCCCGAAGGCGCTCTCGAACTGGCGGTCCACGCCGAAGAGCAGGTCCAGATCGCTCGCAAGGGCTCCCGTGGCCCCGATCGACAGGTTCCAGGAACCGCCCGCGGCGAGATCCTCGAAGGAGACGAAGGGATCGACCGTCCAGTCGATCGCGATCTCTCCCCCGGCGTTGTCGGGGGGACCGGGGGGCAGCTCGCCCGTTCCCTGCAGGTGCAGGATGCGCATTCCCTTCTCCATGCGCATCTCGCCGTCGAGCAGGACGTTCTTCACGAGGAGGTCCCGGCGGCTCACCGCGGTCTCGGGCGTCTCCCAGGTGAAGCGGTCGATCTCGACGCGGATCCGGATCGTCCCCGGATCCGGCATCGTCATCAGGCCCTTGTTCAACCGGAGCTCGATGTGGGAGTCTTCCGCGCGCAGGTCCCAGGGGGCCCTCATTCCCTCGCGGCGCGGGGTCAGGGCGCGGGCGAGGTTCGTCACCCCCGCGGCATCCTCCTGGATGTGGATCCGACTGATCGAGATCCGGACGGGTCCCCATTCCTCTCCCTCTCCGTGTCCCCCGTAGAACCAGGTCGAGAGGCTGGGGGCGTGGAGTTTGCCCTCGATCACGACGCGGCCCTCGGGATCCCGAAGCTGGATGCCCTCGATCCACTGGGAGCCGTAGAGGGAGGAGACCCAGGTGTGGCCGACCTCGAGCGATCCCTCGTAGCTCTCGTCGAAGGTCTGCGTCAGCCAGTCGCGAGCCACCCGACCCATGGCCCACGGCATGAACAGCACGAAGATGGTCGCTCCCCCGAGGAAGAAGGCCAGGCAGCCGAGGGGAACCTTGACCAAGCACCCGAGGAAGCGCCTCGGGCGGTTCCGAGCGGACTTGGCCGGGGGGTAGGGGTTCTCCGTTTCCAGTCTCATCGCGGGGGTGGCGGTGCCCCTTGCGGAGGGCGGGAGGGGGTATTCCCGAGAGGGGTGGGGTGACGGACCCTCAATTCCAGCTCACGTCCGGGGGCAGGTTCTCCAGGTCCTCCCCCTCGAGGCCGATCGACCGGACCACGCGTCGCCAGGTGGTCTCTCCCGGGTCCCCGAACACCGCCTCGAGGGAGGCCGGAGCGGGCAGCCAGGATCCCGCGGCGAGCTCGGCCTCGAGCTGACCGGCGCCCCAGCCCGAGTAGCCCAGGAAGAAGCGCAGCGAACGTCCCACGACCTCGCGGTCGTTCTTCTGGAGGTAGCGCGCCGCCGCCTCCAGCTCGCCGCCCAACCAGAGCTGGCCGTCGAGATACATCCCCGCCGGCACGTCGTCCGGCACGCAGTGCAGGAACTGCAGGGCGGAGTGATCCACGGGACCGCCGAGGTACACTGGGAGGTCCAGAGTCCCCAGGGTGGGGTGATCGGGGAGGAGATCGCGCACCGTGAGCTCGGTGGAGCGGTTCACCACGATCCCGTAGGCCCCGTCTTCGGTGTGCTGGCACATCGCCACCACGCTGTGCATGAAGTTGGGATCCATCAGATCGGGCCAGGCCGCCAGCAGCGTGCCCGATTCCACCTGGAGCTCGTCCGTCATCCTCTGGAGGATAGGACGCCACACGGGGTGCTGCGACACATTCCGCGGCTCATCGGGGTACGGGGGGGGCAAGGGGGACGACGTGCACCAGCACGGAAAGGGGGAAGACCGGGAGATCGGGAGACCTGGAGCACGGAAGGAATCGGGGCGGCGGGGAGGCCGCCAGGGAAAGGAAAGGGAAGCCGAGGAGAACGAGGCCGCTCGCTCCGCGGCGGCAGGAGAGGGAGCCGGACTGCTTCGCAGCCGGACGGGAGACCCAGAGTCGAGGACGGTCAAGACCAGGAGGCGTTGCGAACGAGCGACGCGCGCAGCGGGGCGGGGCTTCGCGCTCGGCTCTCCCAGGTTGCCCGTACCCTGGCACTTGCAGGCTGGTGGGAGGTAGGCTCCTCCACGTCTCTCGGCTCACTTGGAGCGCTTGTCATGTCGAAGACATCAGTGGCGGTCGGAGTTGCTGCGGTGGTCGTGGTCGTTGGGACCGCAGCATGGCTGCTACGTCGTGGGGAGGATGCGCCACCAGTCCGGGGGACAGAGGGGGCGGGGGTGGAGGTACTACCCTCCGCGGAACATGAACCAGGCACCGAGGAGGAGTTGCTTCCTCCCCCCGATCCTGAAGTCACTGGGGAAGAGCGAGTCTCAGTCACCGTTGACACGCCCCCGCCGTTGAGGGGAATCGTCGTGGACGACCTGGACCAGCCACTCGCGGGAGCCCTCGTGAGCATGGAACGATCCAACGGTCAGACACCGGTCGAGGTGGTTTCGGGATCCGACGGCACTTTCCTGGTGGCCGAAACCCGCGACCTGCGAGGAGCTCCACGTGCGGACCTCGACGGGTACGTCCTGTTCAAGAGCGATCGACTCGATGAGATCGAGCAGGGAGGGTGGCAATCCCCGCGGGTCGTGATGACCCGCCACGCGACGCTGATCGTGCAGGTATGCGGGTCAGACGGAGAGCCCGGGGAAGGAGCCTACTTGAGGCTGGGGATCGCGGGTTCCGAGAAGACCGACCAGAACCGGGAGGTGGCATGGGCGGACAGCCGCAACCGGGATGGCGGCGAGGTGCGCGTGCCGGGATGGCCCCAGGAAAGCCGCACGTGCCGCGCCGGCGAGAACGGTCTTGTGCTCTTCGAAGACGCCTGGAGCGGACGCCGGATCGAGGTCATTCGCGGTCGACGCGGAAGGAGAGGATACTCCGCCGTGCACGACGGCTTTCTCGTGAGCACCGACCATCCAGGCGCCAAGCCGCTGGTTCTGGCACCAGGGGAGCGGCGCACTCTGGTACTGAGGGTCGCCGAAGAGCAGCCCCTCTACGTGGAAGGGCGCGTGCTGAAACCGGATGGGGAGCTCATACCGCTGGCGACCGTGGAGGTGCAGCGACTTGCCCTCGATGGAAGAACGGCGGGAAGAGCCGGAGCGTATGTCGAGGGTGATGGTCGCTTCGAATGCCGTGTCCCCCGAGTGGTTCCAGGCGAGCTCTTGCGGATCACTGCGTTTGACGGCCACGGTGACTCCGAATCGTCCCGGTATGCCGGAGTGGTCATCGCTGATTCTCTGGACGCCCAGGAAGGGAGACTGGTGGTCGACGTGATCTGTGAGGCGGCTCTCGCCCTCGCCGGATGCGTGCTTGGATGCGAGGGGGAGCCCATCGGGGGTTGGTTGCACGTAGAGCTGGAGGGGACGCGGGATCCCCACGATCTGGCGCACGCCTTCTCTGGGGGATTGGTGACCCTGAGGGAGGGCCGTTTCCGCGTTGGGGGCCTGGGACCCGGGTACTACACGGTCAGAGTCAGCGAGAGACGGTCTGGTCTGGAGTCCGTCACCGTCTTTCCGCACATTCCGGCGGGACAGGAAGACCTGGAGCTGTGTATCGGGGCGGCGGCTGATGTCATCATCCGCATCAGCGCCGATACGGATGGCGTTCAGGTGTCCAAGAGCCTCGCTTTCCTCTTCTGTGACGGGTCTCTCGAGGAGGCGCCCGGCGCGGGCGATTCCCGCCGTGAGCTGGTGGACCTCACGAGCTGGCCACCGAACATCCGGTTTCATACGGGCTACAGTTGCTCGACCGTGCTCACCTGGAAAGGTGCGACCGAAATCGCCCACGAGTGGCCGGCCGTTCGGCCCGGACGGTATTACGTTGGCATCGAGGCGTGGGACGTCGACGGAATGCCGCTCTACCCGATGGCCAGCGAGCCTGTCGCCCTCGGTTCCGGCCGGCACGAGTTCGTGACCCGATTGCGCCGCGGAGCAACCCTCACCGGCCGAGTGAAGGGGAACTTCGATCCCGGGACCATGGGGGTGGCGCTTGCCGACGACGAGGGACGCCTCCTGCCCCTCTTCCCGGACGGCAAGCAGCCCACCCAGGTGGTTGTCTGCCAGGGACAAGGCCGATTCCACGTGGATCTGGCCCCGACTGGTGAGTTCACCTTGCTCGTGGGAACCGAGAGCGCGATTCGAGCCGGTCGCCCGCTGGTGCAAAAACCCGTGACCGTCGGGGCCGGTAAGAACGAACCACTGGAAATCGACCTTCGCTGAGAGTGAAGGTCCGACCGAACCGCAATCGGAGCAGGACGCGCAACTCGCCCTTCGGCCCACCGAATCCCGCCTCCCCGACGCATCGCTCGTTCGCAACGCCTCTTGGTCTTGACAGTCCTCGACTCTGGGTCTCCCATCCGGCTGCGAAGCAGTCCGGCTTTCTCTCCTGCCGCCGCGGAGCGAGCGGCCTCGTTCTCCTCGGCTTTCCCTCCCTTTCCCCGGCGGCCTCCCCGCCGCCCCCATTTTTTTCCGTGCTCCCGGTCTCCCGATCTCCCGGTCTTCCCCCTCTCCGTGCTGGCGCATGTCGTCCCCCTTGCACCCCCCGGAAGTCGAAGAGACCCCGCATCCTCACCGAGTCGCCCCACCGGTGACCCGATCGAGCGTGAACACGCATTCGAGATGGGGTGTGTGGGGGAACTGGTCGATCGGTGCGGCGCTCGCGACGGCGTACTCCCCCGCGCAGAGCACCGCGATGTCGGTGGCCGCCGTGCGCGGATTGCAGGACACGTAGACGATCCGCCGCGGGGCCAGCCGGGCGAGGGCCTGGACGACGTCGGGGTGCATTCCCGCCCGCGGGGGATCGACGATGCACACGTCGGGGTCGGGGGCGCGGAGGTCGGCGAGGCTCGCGGGGGAGATGGACCGCGCGAGATCGCCGCTCACCCAGCGCACCGCGTCGCGCTCGTTCAGCGCCGCGTTTCGCTTCGCATCCTCGATGGCCTCGGGTACGAGCTCGAATCCCCAGACCTCGCGCGCGTCGGCGCCCGCGCAGAGCGTCAGGAGTCCCCCGCCGCAGTACAGGTCGAAGAGGACGTCGCGCTCGTCGAGCTCGAGGCGGTCGCGGACGATCCCCACGAGCTTCTCCGCCTGCACGGTGTTCGTCTGGAAGAAGGAGCTCGCCGAGATGCGGAACCGCCGGCCCGCGACCTCCTCGCGGATCCAGCCCTCGCCGTGGTGCACGATCTCGTGCTCTCCGACCGCCACGACCGCCACGCCGGAGTTCACCTGCTGGACGAAGGTGGTGATCTCGGGGTGGGCGCGCAGGATCTCGTGCACGAGGGGCGCGACGCGATCCGCGGCCTCCTCGGTGGTCACGAGGGTTGCCATGATCTCGCCCGTGGCGACTCCCTTGCGCAGGACGAGGTTGCGGAGGAGCCCGACGTGCCGGTACACGTCCCACGCCGACAGCTCTCGTTCGACGGCGAGCTCACGCACCGTGCGGAGGATGGGCACGGCCTCGGGGAAGGCGATCGCGCAGCCGCGCACGTCCAGCACCTTCTGGAACCGGCCGCGGACGTGGAGTCCGAGCGCGAAATCCCTCGGGCTCCCCTCGGGCTCGCCGGGCTCGATCCACCGGCGGTTGCCGAAGGTGAAGTCCATCTTGTTGCGATAGGCCCACGGATCGTCGCAGGCCACGACCGGCTCGACGGGCAGGTCGGTGCCGAGGGGGGCGAGGGTCCGCGCGAGGATCGCGGAGAGCTCCTCGAGCTGGGCGTCGTAGCGGAGCTCCTGGAAGCTGCAGCCTCCGCAGTTCTCGGTGTGCGGGCAGCGGGCGGGCTCGTACCGAGGGCCGGGATCGATCGTCTCGATGGCGCGGGCCGTCGTCACCCCGCGCGACGTGCGCCCGGCTCGCGCGCGCACGAGCTGGCCGGGAACCGCGTTCTCGATGCGGACGAGGTGCTCCCCGTGGTGCCCGAGCGCCTTCCCCTTCGGATCGACGCGGTCCGGACGGATCTCGAACTCCTCCCCCTTCCTCGGTCGGCGCGCCGCCTCGTCCATCACTCCTCCCCACCGCGCCGCAGCACGTCCGCGGGCCACACGTCTTCGTCGCGCCGGGGGTGGGGATCGTAGGTGCCGTCGTTGTCGGGCAACGCCACGCCGGCGCCGCGCATCGCGGTGTAGGCGGCGAGGCAGACCGCGCTCGCGAGATTCAAGCTGCGCACGCCGGCGCGGATCGGGACGTAGCGGCGGCGGTCCGCGTGGACGTCGAGGAGCTCCGCGGGCAGGCCCTTCGACTCGCTGCCGAAGACCAGGAGGTCGTCGGGGGCGAAGCGGGCTTCGAAGAGCGACGTGCCGCCGCGGGCGGTGAAGAGGTGCAGTCGTTCGGCGAGCGTACGGTTCGTTCCGTCGGACAGCGCCCGGCCGGCGCTCTCCCAGCTCGAGTGCACGACCACGTCCACCATCGGCCAGTAGTCGAGCCCCGCGCGCTTGAGGTAGCGATCCTCGAGCGAGAAGCCGAGCGGCTCCACCAGGTTGAGCCGCAACCCCGTCGCCGCCGCCAGCCTCGCGACGCTGCCGGTGTTGTGCGGGATCTCGGGGTGGACGAGAACGATCTCCATGAGGCGAGGAAGTCTACCTCATGGCGAGGATCTCGCGGCCGGGGCGGCGCGGGTCACCGAGGGCAGGAGCGGTGGCCGGGAATCCTCTCAGCTCGCCAGGTGCCGGAGGGCCGCGCGTCCCTCGCGGACGAGGTCCGCGTCCCCGACGTCGTGGCCGTAGACGAGCTCCATGACCGCGGAGAACAGCGCCCGGAAGCGCGCCACCCGCCAGGTGGCGTCGTCGATCGGGCCGTAGGCCTCGCGGAACGCGTCGCGCGCCGAGGGGGGCAGGAAGGCCCAGGCGATCGAGAGATCGATCGCGGGATCACCGAGGTGCACGTCTCCCCAGTCGATGACTCCGCACGGCCGCGCGTCGGCGCCCACGAGGAGGTGGCGCGCGTACAGATCCCCGTGCACCAGGGTGAAGCGCGAGGGCTCCCAGTCCTCGGGGAGATCGCCGACCGCGTCCTCGAACAGGTCCGGATCGTCGACGAGGCCCAGGCGGAGGATCTCTCCGAACCGCTGCTCGGTCACGGGGATGCGATACTCGAGGTCCAGCCGCTTCAGCTCGTCTCCCCCCGCGCCCCGCTCCCGCATCTCCTCTTCCGAGATCTCGTGCAGGTCCGCGAGGAAACCGCCGAGGGGAGCCGCGGAGAGCGCCCGCTGCCCGGCGTGGAGATCCGCGCGGCACGCGGTGCGCCCGGGGATCATCCGGTAGCCGGCGAAGGTCCACGGGAAGCGTTCCTCGCAGCGGCCGCTCCACACCGGCACCGGTACCTCGAGCGGCAAGCGGGGAGCGATGGCGGGCAGGACCGCGCACTCCGCGTCGATCAGCTCGGCGGCGAGCTCGCGGCGGGGAAAGCGGAAGACCCACGTGCCGTCGACCAGGTAGACGGTGTTGTCCCACCCGACACCGAACGACTCGATCCGTCCGGGACGGAGCTCGGGAAAGCGCTCCTCGATCAGGGATCGCGCCAGCTCGAGGTCGACGACGTGCTCGGGTTCCCAGGGGCGGGTCATGGGGGGGCAGCCGAGGCGTGTCCGCTCCCCAGCACCTCCTTCAGCTTCGCCCGCAGCGCCGTCGACTGGTAGGGCTTCTGCAGGAATCCGCTCAGGCCCCGGCCCGCGAAGCGCTGGGTGGCGTCCTGCTCGTTGTAGCCGCTGGACAGGATGATCTTCGCGTCGGGCTTGATCCGGCGAATCTCGCGGAACGTCTGCGCGCCATCGAGGTGGGGCATGGTCAGGTCGAGCAAGATGCAGACGATCTCGTCCTCGTGCTCTCGGAGGAGCTCGAGCGCCGCGCGACCGTCGGGGGCCAGCAGGACGCGGTAGCCCATGTTCTCCAGCATCTGCCTTCCGACGGTGCGGATCGTCACCTCGTCATCGGTGATCAGGATGGTCCCCTCTCCGCGCCACTCCTCCTCGTCGACCTCGCCGCCCTCCGACCGCGTCGCCGGGAGCGTATCGCTGTCCCACGCGGGAAGGAGCACCTTGATCGTGGTGCCCTCGCCCGGCTCGCTGTAGATCCTGATCGCCCCCCGGTGGCCGCGCACGATTCCCAGCGTCGCCGCCATGCCCAGCCCTCGTCCGGTGAACTTCGTGGTGAAGAACGGGTCGAAGAGCCAGTCGAGCGTCTCCCGGTCCATCCCGCAACCGGTGTCTGCCACTTCGAACCAGACGTACTTGCCTTCGACCAGGGGCTCGTCCAGCCCGACCCTCACCGCCGCGTCAGCCGAATCCAGGTACTCGCGATCGCAGTCCATGGCCCCGGTGGAGAACGCGATGATTCCGTTCCGCTCTCCGATGGCTTCCGAGGCGTTGGTGATCAGATTCATGAGGATCTGACGAATCTGCGTGGCATCCCCCTCGAAGACCGGCAGGTCGTCGGCGAGGTGGAACTTCAGCACCGCCGACTTGGAGATGGTCACCTCGAACATGTGCACCATCTCTTCGACGAACTCGTTCAGGTGGATGGGCTCGATCACGAACTGCCCCCGGCCCGAGTAGGCGAGCATCTGCTTGGCCAGCGCGGCGGCGCGACGGGTGGACGTCTCGATCTCGCCGAGATGGTCGCGCGCGGGCGCGTGAGGCGACATGGACGACAGGGCGAGGTCGGCGTTGCCCAGGATGGCCATGAGGATGTTGTTGAAGTCGTGAGCGATGCCACCAGCCAGCACCCCGAGGCTCTCCAGCTTCTGCGCGTGCTGCACCTGCCGCTCGAGGTTCAGGCTCTCCTCCTCGGCGGCGGCGGTCTGAACGACGTGGGACGCGGTGCCGGCGACGGCCTCCAGCAGGGCGATGTCCGCGGACGTGAGCTCGCGCTTGCAGAAGAGCGCGAGCACCCCGATCGGAGCTCCCGCCGCGGACAGGAGTCGATAGCCCGCGAAGGAGACCAGGCCGAGCCGTTTCGCCCATTCGTGGTCGTGCACCCGCGGATCGTGCACGACGTCGTTGGTCAGGAAGCCCTTGTCCTGCGCGGCGGCGATGCGCCCGATCTTGTAGCAGCCGAACGGCACACGCCGGTGGACCTTGCCGTCCGTGTGCGTGTAGCGACCCGAGCTGGCGATCAGGTGGAGACAGCGCTCCCGATGACGGCAGACGTGCGGCCCCTCCGAGACCTCCGCGTGCACGCACCCGGTCTCGCACCGATCGCCCGGTCTCACCAGCCAGATCCGGGCGAAGTCCGCGTCGAGCAGCTCCACGAGCGCCTCGGTGATGCGGCGGGCCTTCTCGTCCAGGGGACAGTGCTCGAGGAGGCGGCTCATCAGGAGGTTCAGGCGCCTCATCCGCTCCTCGGAACGCCGGTGGGCGCTGATGTCCCGCGCGATCCCGCAGAGGCCGATCACCTCGCCCCGCGCGTCCCGCAGGGGGACCTTGAGGACGGAGAAGACCGTCTTCGACTCCTCGATCTCCCGCGTGTCCACGACCTCGACGGTCTCTCCGGCGAGGAGCCGCTCGTCGATTTCCCGGACGTGGGTGGTCTCCTCGTCGGGGAAGATCTCCTCGTCGGTTTTGCCGAGCCATTGCGCGGTGGTGAGGTCGAACAGCTTCTCCCAGGCGGGATTGACCAGCGTGTAGCGACGCTCGCGGTCCTTCATGAAGACGGGATCCTGCGCGGCCATGATCGCCGCGCGGAGCCTCGCCTCCGCCTCCCTCCCGACCGCTCCCTCCCGCTCGCTCTCGGCGGTGGATCGAGCCTGGGGGCGGTAGACGAAGAGCAGCAGGACGGGCAGGACGATCAGGCAGAGCGCGGCAGTGTCGAGGAGCGCCTCGGCCACGGGGGGAAGGGCCGGCAGGGCGGACAGCGCCGCCATGACCGGAGCTCTCCCAGGAGGATGGCCAGGATCGTGAGGGCGAGCGCTCGCCCCGAGGTGGGGAATCTCCTCGGAAGCGTGCCGGGAACCGATTCGGACGCCACGGGGGTGGTCTGTACACCGCCCGTGTCCTGGTTGCTCATGACACCCACCAAGGTTGGGAAGCGAACGTGGCTACTCCGGAGCCCGGGTTCTCTCCCCCGAGTCCCCGCTCCGGTCACTCGGAGCATAGCGGTCGAGACGTCGGTCTGCACGCGCCGGTCGGGGACGGGCGGAACGGCCCGACGGGCGCGGCCGAACGCTCGCTAGTCGGCCCGCGGCGGCTCGAGCCGGGCCAGGTAGTCGCCACCGGGAAGCTGCAGCACGATCTCGCACCGCCACCCGGCTCGCTTCGCTTCCTGCTCCAGGGTCTCGGGATCCACGTGCAGCCATCCGCAGAACGGCCCGGCTCTTCCCGCGTACTCCGATTGCAGTCGCGTCGCGCCGAGGTACCGTCCCGCTCGTCGGTTGGCCTCGTGGTAGGCGAGGTGGACCGGGTCCTCGGTCTCGCTGACGTCCAGGGAATCGAAGAGCAGCTGCCCCCCGTCGCGCAAGAGCCCGCGCGCGTGCGCGAGGAAGCGGCCCAGGCCCCGCAGGTCCTCGACCATTCCGATCCCGTGGCCAAGCATCAGCAGGGTGTCGAACGTCGCTTCCCGGAAATCGAAGACGTCGACGCAGCGTGCGTCGGGAACGCCGCGGCGAACCATGACCTCCACGGCCTCGGCGTTGATCTCGATCGCGGTGACGGCGTGCCCCCGAGCCACGAGCGGGAGGCTGTGGATCCCGGCCCCCGCGCCGATGTCGAGCACGTCGCCCCGACAGCATTCGAGAGCGGCGATCTCGATGGGCGAGAACTCGGCGGGCGAGCGGAAGAAGTGGCTCGCGGGCAGGGAGGCCTCGAACCCGTCGTCGCGCCGGATGACCAGCTGCGCGGAGGTCTCGCCCTCGTGGTACGCGAGCATCGCGAGACCGTGCGGCGTCATGGCCTGCGGATCCATCCCCCGCCTCCTCGCGTCTCCTCTAG
>CAYRXS010000215.1:0-11794 GCA_964428225.1 uncultured Planctomycetaceae bacterium | reverse complement strand
CCGTCGAGCATGCAGGTGACGATATCAGCAGGCCCTCATGAATATGGCGGGATGAGACTCGTGTCGCCGGAAACGGAGACGGAGTATCCGAACCGATTACCGTAGCGGACGTCGCTGGCCGTGAGCTTGGCCTCTTCGTTCCAGGTCCATCCCCCCTGCGCATCCGGCGCCGTTCCCAGAAGCGAGAACATCGCCAGCGGAAGGACAGAGCGGACCAAGCCGGCCGTGACACAGCGAAGGGCAAGTCGAGCAGTCATGGCATCTCACTCCAGGAAACGGATGTGGTCGATGCCTGAGTGTACGCCGCTCTTCCGTTTGCGGGGGAACCTAACCAGACTACGAATCGAAGGCTGGACACCCCGCTTCGGCGGATTGAAGCTCGGGATTCTGGAGGCCAACGCCGTGGGATAATCAGGGGAAGGCCGGGAAGTACGGCTTCAGGCGGCGGCGGAGGGTTTCGGCGACGAAGAGGTTGCCGAAGGAGTTCAGGTGACCGTCGGACTGGTAGAGGAATCCGATCTCGCCGGGGGGGATGGCGTCGAAGTCCTCGGTCAGGTCGAGGAAGGGGACGCCCAGGTCGTCCGCGATGGGGGAGAGCCAGCGCGCGACGGCTCGCGGGTGACCCGCGGTCCGGTCCTGGAGCGGGAGAAGCACGAGGGCGAGGTCTTGGCCGCGCTCCCGCGCGAGGCGCGCCAGCTCGCGGACGATCGGCTCGCCGACCTCTTCGTAGCCGAGCGGGGCGTCCTCGGGCGGCAGCTCCCGATCGGACTGCGTGCGCCAGCGGATCCGGTCGAGGAGATCGAAGAGGGCGAGTTCCCCGAGGAAGCGCGCGAACCGGCGTCCCGACCGGCCCGTCTCCCAGTCGTCGGGGACCGGCTCGTCAGGGTAGACGAGCGCGCCGTCCTCCGCACGCAGGAGCGGTTTCGGATACTCGCCGTTGAAGCGAGCCTCCAGGATGCGATCGAAGTCCGGCGCGATGAACGCGAGGATCAGCAGATTCGCCCGGAACTCCGCCGCGTCGCGACGGTACCAGAGCAGGCACTGGTCGATTCCGTATCCGCCCTGACCCATGTTCACCGTCTGGATCGCCGGCGCGAACGCCTCGAGCTGGGCGGGGTACGTGGTCGCGTCGTCGACGCCGTAGCCCAGCGTGAACGAATCGCCGAGACACACGATGCGATAGCGGCCCTCGGGAACCTCGTCCGTGAACTCCTCGAGCCCGCGAAAGCCCCGCGCGTTCGTCGTGAGGTGCCGGTGGGGGCCGTAGAGATTCTCGATGCGCACGCCCTTCTCGTTGATCCAGCCGAGCTCGGGATCGTGCACGCAGTGCGCCTCCTCGGTCAGGCCGATCGTGTCGTCCGAGTCGGCCCATGCGAGCAGCACGTCGATCGCCCCCGAGACGAGCAAGAGCAGCACGACCGTCGCCACGAGCGACAGGAGGAGCTTCTTCGGCGTTCCGGCTCGCCGCCTCGTCGACGGCGGCGGATCTCCGGGGGCGGTGGCTTCGGGCTCCGGCATGGGGGACGATCCTACCTCGGCCGCTACTCGATCACGAAGTCGTCGGAGGCCGTGCCCATCCGCCGGCCTTGATGGAAGACCTGGGCGGGCCCCGCGTTGCCCTCCCAGACGATCCGGCCGCAGTCACGTCCCGGCTTGCCGGGCATGTCGAGGTCGATGCGACCCTCGCCGAAGCGGCAGTCGCGGACGATGAGCTCCTCGCACCCCTTGATCTGGACCAGGGGGCGGTTGGGCTTCTCGTGGAACATGCGCACGCGGAGGAGCTCGGTGCGTCCCTGGGAGAAGGGCATCTCCCAGTCCTCGGGGAGCTCGTCCGGCCGCCACCAGACGGCGCGCTTCGGCCGGCTGGGATCGTAGCCCTCACACTCGATCAGCAGCGCTCCTCCCGTCCACCCGCCGCGGTAGGGCGTATCGTCGTGACCCGCGACGATCTCCACGTCCTCCATCGAGATCGTCTGACCCGTCCCGAAGATCGAGACCTGGGTCGCGCCGCGGTCGGGATTGAATCCGTTCTCCCGAAAGCTCGTGTTGCGGATCGTGATCGCGCCCTCCGCCGGCCCGCGGTCGAGGACCGACTCCGCGGGACGGTTCACGAGCTGCAGACCCTGGCCGCCGTTGTGGTGGATGGCGCAGTCGGCGATGGTCAGCGGGCCCGCGACGTTGAGGTAGATCGCGTGGCCCTCGTCGTGCTTGTCGGTGATCTGACCGAAGCCGGTGATCTCCACGCGCTCGAGCACCGTGTCGATCATGTCGTACCCGCGGAAGGCCCAGTAGCTGCGCCCCAGCCAGAGGGTCTGGGGCTCGACGCGCAGGATCGAATTGCGCAGCGTCGTGCCGCGATACGGGCCTCCGTTCTGATAGCAGATGAACGCGGTGCGCGCCGACGCCTGGACGATCGTGTCCACGAGCGTGAATCCCGACTCCGCGCGCATGAGGGTGACCGTGTCCGAGGACGGGCCGGGGCGGAACTCGAGCACCTTCCACTTCTCCGGTTTCACGGGGCCCACCTTCTCGAGGGGAGGAAGGTCCGGACGCTCGTCCCGCGCCGCGGTCGCCTGGGACGTGGATTCGGCCGACGCACTATGCGCCTGGGGACCGCAGGCGAGGGAGAAGAGTCCGATCGAGAGGAGGGGGATCGTGAGGGAGATTCGCATCGTGGAGAGCTCGATACCGTATCAGGTTCGCGTGTCGTGGCTCCTTCACTTCATCGGCCGGATCGCCGAAATGCTGCACCAGGGCTGTAGGATGTGAGCCCCGTACCGTATCGTCCCCGCCCCGCCATGATGCACCCGGACCGCCGAAGACCGATCCTCGCCACGATCGCCGCCACGCTCCTGCCCCTCCTCGCGGGGTGCGGCGGCTTCGGATCCGACGACACGAACGTGGTCCTGATCAGCCTCGACACGACGAGGCTCGATCACCTGTCGACGTACGGGTACGAGCGGTCCACTTCGCCGGTCCTGGACGAGCTAGCGCGGGAGGGGGCGCGGTTCGACCTCGCCTACGCGCCGATCGCCACGACCGGGCCCTCGCACTCCACGATGTTCACCTCGTTGTACCCGGTCGCCCATCACGTGGTGAAGAACGGCGTACGCCTCTCGGATGACTGCGAGACGCTGGCGGAGCTGCTCTCCGAGCGCGGGTACCAGACGGCGGCGATCATCAGCTCCTTCGTGCTCACGGACAAGTTCGGGTACGCCCAGGGCTTCGATCACTTCGAGGACGACTTCACGCCCGAGGGCTCCAGCATTCGGGAATCGAGCACGGAGGCCCCGAACGTTCGGATGGGCTTCGATCGGCGGGCGGACGACGCCTCTCGCCGCGCCATCCGGTGGCTCGAGAAGATGCGGGATCCCGAGAGCCCCTTCTTCCTGTTCGTCCACTACTTCGATCCGCACGCTCCGTACACTCCCCCGCCCGAGTTCAAGGACCGGTTCCTCGACCCCGAGGGGGACGACCGCGCGGCCACCATCAGCTCCTACGACGAGGAGATCGCCTTCACCGACCAGCAGGTGGGCCTCCTCCTGAAGTCGCTCGAGCGACTCCGGCTCGCGGAAGACACCATCGTCATCGTCACCGCCGATCACGGTGAAGGCCTCGGCCAGCACGGCCACCAGGAGCACGGCGTCAACGTCTACGACGAGGCGGTGCGCGTCCCCCTGGTGTTCCGATGGCCCGACCGGATCCCGGCGGGAAGCGTCCACACCGCGCCGGTCGAGCTCGTCGACCTCGCGCCGACGGTCATGGACCTCGTGGGAATTCCCACCGTGAGCTCGTTCCAGGGGCGGTCGCTCTCGAGCGCCCTCCTCGGCGAGACCTCGCTCGAGGAGAACCGACCCGTGTTCCTCCACCGTCGGCACTACAGCCCGAAGAAGGAGGGCGGCGTGTGGGTCTCGGGAGCGAAGCTCGGCGTGCGCCTGGGGAGATGGAAGCTGATCCTCGGGCCCGAGGAGCGGACCTTCGAGCTCTACGACCTCGAGGCCGATCCCGACGAAGAGCACAACCGCTATCACGAGGAGCCCGAGACCGTGGCGAGGATGACCGGGATCCTGAAGAGCTGGCGGGACCTGGTGGCGCGGGAGGGCGAGGGCGAATACGAGCTCTCCGAGGAGGATCGCCGGCGTCTCGAGGCGCTCGGTTACACGGAGTGATCATCCCGCACGTTGGAACAGAAACCGCATGGACCCGGACTACTACGTCGAGATGCACGAGAACGAGGACCGCCACTGGTGGTTCATCGCTCGACGCCGGATCGTGGCGAAGATCCTCGACCGCTTCGTGACGCGCTGCGGAGGTCGCGTCCTCGAGGCGGGGTGCGGGACGGGGGGCAACCTCGAGCTCCTGGCCCGCTACGGCGAGATGCACGCCCTCGAGCTCGACGAGAGCGCGCGGAAGCTCGCGAACGAACGGGGTGTCTGCGAGGTCCGCGCCGGCCGCCTGCCCGACGAGATCCCGTTCGAGGGGGAGTTCGACCTGATCTGCGCCCTCGACGTCCTGGAGCACATCGAGGACGACGCGGCCGCCGCCCGCGCTCTCGCGGACCGGCTCGCCCCGGGCGGGACGCTCCTCCTGACCGTGCCCGCCTACCGCTTCCTGTGGAGCCACCACGACGTCGTCACTCACCACCAGCGACGGTACGTGCGAAGCGAGCTGGTCGAGCGCGTCGTGGAGGCGGGGCTCGAGGTCCGGTGCGCCACCTACTTCAACACGATTCTGTTCCCGGTCGTGTGCCTGGTGCGTTTCGTCAAGAAGATCCTCGGCCGCGAGGAGGGCAGCGACTTCTCGATCCACTCCTCGCTCGTCAACGATCTGCTGACCGCGGTCTTCTCCGCCGAGCGCCTCCTCGTGCCGTGGCTGCGCCTCCCCTTCGGGGTGTCGATCCTCGTGATCGCGGAGAAGCCCGCCGGTTCGGCGAGCGACGCGCGCTCCTGACGCCGTCTCACCGGCCGAGAACGAAGTCCCGGGCGTTCGACAGGGCGAAGGGCGATCCGCCTCCGAAGTGAAGGGCCTGAGCGCTGAGCTCGAGACCCACGAGCGCGGCGAGATCGGGGATCGGGAACGTGAACGTCGCCACCGGTCCGCTCGCGACCGCCAGCCCGAAGATCTCCCCCCAGGCGTGGCTCGCGTCGACCAGGAGCACCTGGCCGCCGGGCAGGGTCATCGTGAGGGGAGCGGCGAAACCGGCGAGCCACGCGAAGTCGTGGCCGGTGGTGCCGGCGAGATCCACCGTCCCGATCAGATCCCAGCCCAGGACGGGCAGGCTCGTCGTGTAGCTCGCGGGGTTCACGCCGGCATTGCGGAAGGCGGCCGAGGCGTCGTGGATCTCGTTGCGGTACCAGGCGATCCGGTCGTCGTCCGCCGAGGCGGACAACACGTCCTCGTCCCCGTCGCCGTCCAGGTCTGCGGCGAAGACCGACCAGGCATAGTCGGTCTCTCGTGAAACGACCTGGAGCGGTCCGAAAGAGCCCTGGCCGTCGGTGTTCTCGTACCACGCGATGCCCTCGGCGCGGTCCGACGCCGACAGCACGTCCAGGTCCCCGTCGCCATCCAGGTCCGAGGCGTGGACGCAGGTGGAAGTGTAGGCCACGTCCGTGATGATCCTCTGGGGGCCGAAGCTCCCCTGGCCGTCGAGGTTCTCGTACCAGGCGACCTTCCAGTCGCGGGTGGAGGCGGACAGCACGTCCTCGTCCCCATCGCCGTCCAGGTCCGCGGCATGGACCGAGACCGCGCCGTCCGCCAGATCCGTGATGATTCGCCGGGGCCCGAAGGATCCCTGGCCGTCGACGTTCTCGTACCAGGAGACCATGGGCTCGACCGAGGAGGCCGACAGCACGTCCAGATCGCCGTCGCCGTCGAGGTCCGAGACGCGAACCGCCCGTGGGGAACGCTCCTCGAGCGAGATGACCCGCGCCGGGCCGAAGTTGCCGAGGCCGTCGACGTTCTCCTTCCACGCGATCACGTCGTCCGAGTGCGCGGCGGCGAGGACGTCCTGGTCCCCGTCGCCGTCGAGGTCTCCGGTGTAGACCGAAATCGTGCCGTGGACGCCGTGGGAGAGGAGGCGCGGAGGCCCGAACGCGCCCTCGCCGTCGAGGTTCTCGTACCACGCGACTTCGTGATCCCCGGAGGAGGCCGAGAGCACGTCCACGTCCCCGTCGCCATCCAGGTCGGCGGAGTGCACCGTCATCGCCCGGTCGGCCTCGTTCGTGACGACGCGCGGCGGTCCGTACGTCCCCTCGCCGTCGAGGTTCTCGTACCACGCGATCGTGTCGTCGTTCGCCGAAGCGGTGAGGACGTCGTGGTCCCCGTCGCCGTCCACGTCGTCCGCCCGGACCGCCATCGCTGCGTCCGCCCGGGTCGTGATGACGCGCATCGGGCCGAACGTCCCCTCGCCGTCCATGTTCTCGAACCAGGCGGTGGTGTCCCAGGTGCCGATCGCCGCCAGCACGTCCCGGTCTCCGTCGCCGTCCAGGTCCCACGCGGAGACCGGTCGAACGTACAGGGTGTCGACGGCGATCTCCTGGCGCGGCTGGAACGCGCCGAGCCCGTCCACGTTCTCGAACCAGGGGATTCCCACCCCCGTCGACCCTGCCGCCGTGAGCGCGTCGCAGTCTCCGTCCCCGTCCAGGTCCGTGGCGGTGACCGACGCGACGAACCACTGTCCGTCGGCGATGACCCGTCGCGGCCCGAAGAAGTCCCCCTGCCCGTCGAGGTTCGGATACCAGGCGACCGTGGCGTCGCCCATCGACGCCGCCATCACGTCCAGATCCCCGTCGCCGTCCACGTCCGCTGCGGAAACCGAAACCGGATCGAGAGCCGTCGTGGCGATGGCAATCCGCGGCCCGAACGTCCTCTGGCCGTCGAGGTTCTCGTACCAGGCGATCGTGTCGTCGGCGAGCGACGTCGACAGCACGTCCAGATCCCCGTCGCCGTCCATGTCCGCGGCCAGGACCGAGAAGGCGGAGTCCGCCTGGTCCGTGATCACCAGCTCGGGCCCGAAGGTGCCCTCGCCGTCGAGGTTCTCGTACCACGCGATCTCGTCGTCCTGCTTCGAGGCCGACAGGAGGTCCACGTCGTCGTCGCCGTCCAGGTCCGCGGCATGGATCGAGAGAGTACCCGGCGCCTCGGTCGTGATCGGGATCGCGGGCCCGAACGTCCCCCGTCCGTCCGTGTTCTCGTACCACACGAGGTCGTAGTAGGCGGAGCGCGATGCCAGGGCCACGTCCTGATCCCCGTCGCCGTCGAGGTCCGCGGCGATGATCGCGTGCCCCGTGGTGACCTGCTCCGCCACGGGCCGCTGGGGCCCGAAGCTGCCCCGCTCGTCCGTGTTCTCGTGCCACGTGATCTTGCCGTCGACCTCCGACAGCGTGAGCACGTCGAGATCTCCGTCGCCGTCCAGGTCCGCGGCGCAGATCGACGTCGGGTTCGGAGTCTGGCCGGCCAGGATCTGTCCGGGGAGGAACTGCTGGGCGGTCGAGCTCCCCGCGAGGAGAAGGGTGGCGACGAGGAGCGGTCCTCCGGTCCGGCTCGGCCGGATCCGGCAACGCGTGATCCCTCTCTTCACTTCTCGGCGCATCGCGGTCATCCTCTCTCCTTCCAGTCGATCTCCCCGTGGCTCGGGGCTCGAGGGTGGGTGGCGGGGGGGTGGCGGACCGTTCGGCTCCTGCGATTCTCGTGCCGCTCGGAGAGGTTCCGTTCCTTCCCCCCGTCCCGGGCGCGCTCCGATTCCATCCGATCGCGACGCCCTCGGCCAGGTTTCGGAGCGCGACACGGTACCCTCCCGATTCCTGACGCAGACGTGAAGCCGGTCGGGGCCGGAGCGGGCACTCGGAGGGGTTTCGCACGTCCCGCCGTTACGACCCGCCACGTATCCGCTAATGATCCCTGGCGGTCCCCCTGCTCGTCGCGAGCGCGCGTGTGGCTCGCGGCGTACGAGCGCCCGGTACCCGGGACTTCACTATCGGCTTCCTTTCTCGGAGGAGATCCATGCGTAGCTCTCGCCTTGCCACCCCCCTCGTCGTGTTCTCGTTCGTTCTCTCCACGGTGGGCGTCGCGCAGCGCGCGCTCGCCTCGCCTCCCGGACTCGTCGTCGAGATCGAGGACCGGAGCGCGAGCCATCCCATGGCTCGCGGTTCGTGGAGCTGGCTCCAGGAGGCGAAGATCTCACCCTCCGACGGCCTCGCGAGGAGCGAGTTCGGGGCCGCCGTGGCGGTCGACGGCGATACGGCGGCGGTCGGCGCGCACTGGGACGACGACCTGGGAACGCGCTCGGGCTCGGTCTACGTCTACGTCCGGGCGGGCACGACCTGGAGCCTGCAGCAGAAGATCACCGCTCCCGACGGGATGCCCATCGACAACTTCGGCACTTCCGTGGCGATCGAAGGAGACACCATCCTCGCGGGCGCGGTGACCGACGATGACCACGGCCAGTCCTCGGGCTCGGTGTACGTGTTCGAGCGAACGGGGACGACGTGGGGGATGACGCAGAAGCTCACCGCGGCGGACGGATCGGCGGGCGACTACTTCGGCGTTACCCTGGCGTTGGACGGGGACCGGGCGGTCGTCGGGGCGTGGGGAGACGAGGTCACCGGCCCCTTCTCGGGCTCGGCCTACGTGTTCGCGCGCGCGGGCTCGACGTGGAGTCAGCAGGCGAAGCTCGTGTCGAGCGACTCCGCCCACCACGACCGGTTCGGATACTCCGTGGCGATCGACGACGACAGGTTGGTCGTCGGAGCCATCGATGCCGACGTGGTGGCCGAGGGCTCGGGCGCGGCCTACGTTTTCGCGTGGGACGGCTCCTCCTGGGCTCAGGAGGCCGAGCTGACCGGGACTCCGGGCGAGTCCGGTGGCAACTACGCCTGCAGCGTCGCGATCGCCGGCGACACGGTGCTCGTCGGCTCCTCGACGAACGAGGAGCTCGGCATGAACGCCGGGGCCGTGTACCTGTACGAGCGGATCGACTCCACGTGGACCGCGTCGGGTTGGCTCCTCTCGGGCGACACGACCTGGGGCGACTGGTACGGCTCCTCCGTGATGTTCGACGGCGAGCGAGCCGTCGTCGGCGCGGTCTACGAGAGCACCTTCGGCGCGGTCTACGTCTTCGAGCGCGAGGGGTCGACCTGGAATCCGCCCGCCAAGCTCACGCCCCCCGACGGAGCGGACATGGACCTCTTCGGCAACTACGTCTCGCTCAGCGGCGACACGGTTCTGGTGGGCGCGTTCTGGGACGACGACCAGGGCGAGGACTCGGGCTCGGTCTACCTGTTCACCTACACCGCGTCGGCCAGCGCGACCTTCCGCAACGACGCGGGGAGCACGAACCCGACGGGCTACACGGCCTCGCCCCCGATCCTGGGCGAGGACTGGATCGCCACGGTGGACAACACCGGTACCGGCAACTTCGTGGCCGGCGTGCTGGGCTTCCAGGATCCGCTGGAGGCGTACCTGCCGGGCGCGGGCGGCTTCCTCCTGGTCGATCCCCTCTCCGCGGGCGGCGAGCTGCTGGGTCTGCCCCCGGCTTTCGGGTACGGCCCGGTGACGTTCACGGCCCCGATCCCGGAGGACGCGAGCCTGCTCGGCTTCGCCTTCTCCACCCAGGGAGCCGGTCTCGGGGGAGCGGCGGGAGCCACCTTGCACAACGCCTTCGACCTGTTCGCCGGCCGTTGAGGCCGCCCTGGTCCGGCGCGTCCTCTACGCGCCTTCGCGAATCCGCTCGAGGAACGCCGGGCCCAGGTCCCTCGCCTTCTTCTCGCCCACGCCCTTGATCTCCAGGAGGTCCTCGGGCGTGCTCGGCTTCGTCGCGGCCATCGCGGCGAGCGTGCGGTCGTTGAAGATGATGTAGGGGGGGACGCCGCGGGCACGGGCGAGCTCGCGGCGGAGGGCGCGGAGGCTCTCGAAGAGGACTTCGTCGGCGTCCTCGAGGGCCAGGGGATCCGCTCCGGCGCGTCGTCGCCGCGCGGGCTTCGGCTTCGAGGGCAGCGCGAAGAGCACGACCTCGCGCTCGCCCTTCATCACCTCGATCCCGGTGGGGGAGAGGTAGAGGGTCGGGTAGCGGTCGCCGCGCACGCGCAGGTGGTCGAGGCCGACGAGCTGCTCGATCCAGGCGCGGACCTCGGCGGTCGTGCGGTTCGCGAGCAGTCCGTAGGTGGAGAGCTCGTCGTGCCGCGCCCGCAGGATGCCCGCGGCCCGGGCCCCGCGCAGGATGCCGGCGACGTGGCTCGCCCCGTAGCGTTGGCCGCAGCGCACGACGCACGAGAGGATCTTCTGGGCGAGGACGCCCGAATCCTCGACCGCTTCGACCTCACCCCGACAGACGTCGCACGCTCCGCACCCCCCGCCTTCCTCGGCGCCCTCCGGAAGCTCGTAGGTCTGCCCGAAGTACTCGACGAGCTGGCGGTGGCGGCAGAGGAACCGCGTGGTGAAGCCCATCATCCCGCCGAGCCGGGCGATGGCGGCGTCGAGCACGACCGGCGAGGACGCCCGGCCCTCCTCCGCGGCCTCGGTGTGGGCCTTCTCCAGGAGGGACTTCCACCCGTAGTAGTCGGACCCGGAGTAGAACATCACGCACTCCGCGGGCATTCCGTCGCGGCCCGCGCGGCCCGTCTCCTGGCTGTACTGCTCGATCCCCTTGGGCAGCGCGCCGTGGACGACGAAGCGCACGTCGGTACGGTCGATGCCCATGCCGAAGGCGACGGTAGCCACGACGACGTCGATCTCCTCGGCGAGGAACTGCTCCTGGGTGCGCTTGCGGCGGGCGGCGTCGAGCCCGGCGTGGTAGGCGGCGCTGCGTACCCCGGCCTCGCGCAGCTCCTGGTCGAGCTTCTCCACGGCCTTGCGGGAGATGCAGTAGACGATGCCCGCCTTCCCCTCGTGGCGGCGGATCACCTCGAGCGTCTGTCGCAGGAGGTCCGTCCGCGGGCGCACGCGGTAGGTGAGGTTGGGCCGGTCGCAGCCTCCGATGAGGACGAGGGGATCCTCGAGCTCGAGCCCTTCGAGGATCTCGTCGCACACCCGCTCGTTCGCGGTGGCGGTGAAGGCGTGGACGGGGACGTTCGCGATCCGCTTCAGCGCTCCGAGCTGGCGGTACTCGGGCCGGAAGTCGTGGCCCCAGTGGCTGATGCAGTGGGCCTCGTCCACCGCCACCGCCTCGAGCCCGAGCGCCACGAGCTCCTGGACGAAGCCGTTCATCATCAGCCGCTCGGGCGAGACGAAGAGCAGGTCGATCCGCCCCTGCGAGAGCTCCTCGTGGACCACCCGTCGCTCGGCCGGCCCCTGGGCGCTGGTCAGCATGGCCGCCGCCACCCCGTTCTGGAGCAGCCCGTCCACCTGGTCCTTCATGAGCGAGATCAGCGGGCTGACGACCACCGTGAGCCCCTCGCGGACGAGGGCGGGCGCCTGGTAGCAGAGGCTCTTGCCCCCCCCCGGTGGGCAGGACGAGCAGGAGGTCCCGCCCGCCGAGCACCCCCTGGATCGCTTGGGCTTGGAGCGTGAACCGGGACCAAGCCGATGTCATCGCGTACCTCGTCGAGGAGAATCGGATCTTCAAGGAGCAGACCAAGGACCGGAAGCTGCGATTGACCGATGACCAACGACGAAGACTCGCGGCCAAGGCAAAGGTCCTCGGAAGGCGGGCGCTGAATCAGGTCGCCACCATCGTGACCCCGGATACGTTGATGAAGTGACACCGCCGCCTGATCGCCCTCAAATGGACCTACGAGGCGAAGCAGCGCGTGGGGCGGCCGGGCCTGATGAAGAGGATCAAGGCCCTCATCGTGCGGAT
>CAYRXS010000214.1:0-11852 GCA_964428225.1 uncultured Planctomycetaceae bacterium | reverse complement strand
ACGAGGAAGTCGCCGCCGCCGTCGAGGTCCACGTCCCCGACCCCGCTCACCGAGAAGCCGAGGAAGCCGTGCGTGGAGGCGCCGTGGAGCTCGTGGAGGATCGAGCCGTCGGCGCCCGAGAAGACGGACACGCTGCCGGTGTGGTAGCCGTTCGCGGAGTTCATGGGCGCGCCGACGATCAGGTCGGCGATCCCGTCGCCGTCGACGTCCTCGGCGGCGATGACGCAGATGACGGACCACCGGCCGCGCCGCGGGCCGGCGAGGGTCCGCAGCTCCGCGCCGTCCAAGCCCGAGAACACCGTCACGACTCCGGGACCCTGCTCGGCCCCGACCATCCCGACCGCGACGTCGTCGTGGCCGTCGGCGTTCACGTCCCCGGCCCAGGCGATCTCCCGGAAGTCGCCGTCCCCGGTCGCGATCGGGATCTCCAGTAGCCGCGAGCGGTCCGCTCCGGAGTAGACGCAGACCGGATTCGGGAGGTCCCCGACCGCGCGCCCGGTCGTGAGCAGGTCCGGGACGCTGTCGGCGTTCGCGTCGCCGCCCCCGCGCACCCGGCACCCCTGGCCGGACGGCTCGCGGATCACGTCGAGGGGAGCGGGACCGGGAGCTCCCGAGACGCCGGCCCCGAGGAGCGAGGCGACGGCGCGGAACGCGAGGTCGAGGCCCGGGCTTCCCGTCTCCGCGACGAGGCGCGCCCGGAGCTCGTCGCCGAAGAGGCAGAGCCGCGCCAGGAGCCGCACGCGCTCGGGCGGGAGGGGATCTCGCCTCGTGCGCGCGGCCTTCGCCAGCGCGTCGGTGAGGAGCAGGTCGTGGATCGTCGCTCCGGGCTCCGGCTCCGGACGATCCTCTTCGGGGAGCAGGGCTTCGCTCCGCGCGAGGAGCGCCGGCAGCCCGGGAAGGACCGGCTCCTCGGAGGCAGAGGGATCGAGCGACCGCGCCACCGCTTCGACGCGGGCCGACGGATCCAGGGAGGTCCACCAGGCCTCCGCGCAGCGGAGCAGCTCCTCGCGGTACGGCTCGATCGCGGGGTTCTCCCTCGACAGGCCGCGCCACACGCGCACCGCGTGCTCGAGCTCGCCCCGGTCCTCGAGGAACCGGGCGTAGTGCTCGTGGGCGGGCGGGACGCAGGTGTGCCGCCACATCCAGTCGTAGCGCTCGCGGGCGGCCTCCACCTCGCCGAGGGCGAAGCGCACGTCCGCCTCCACCCGGGTCAGCGTGTCGTGGCGGTCCAGGTGCCCGAGGTCGCGGGCGCGCTCGAGGAAGTGACGGGCGGTCGCGGGCTCCCCGGCCCGCAGGGCGGCGTCCGCGAGGTCGACGGCGAGGAATCCCGCCTCGGGGAACGCGGCCGAGGCGCGCATCAGGCGCACGTAGGCGCGGCCCGGCTCGTCGAGGCCGAGCAGCGCCTGGCCGAGCGCGGCGTCGACCAGCGGATCCCCCTCGAGGCCGAACACGAGGTCCGTCCAGGCCTCCTGGCAGAGCGCAAAATCCCCGCAGAGGAACGCCAGGAGCCCGAGGGAGCGTCGGTCCCGGGGATCGCACTCCGCGAGACCCTCGAGGGGGACGGGCATCGTCCGCAGCATGCGCGCGGCCGCCGAGCAGGTCTGCGGGCAGTGCTCCTCCAGCACCGGGTAGCGCTCCTCGGGCACGCGGGTGCGGGCGATGCGCATGGCCAAAGCCACGACGTCGCGCTCCACGCGGAGGTCGACGTCGTCCGGGCGGAGCGCGAGGGCCTCGTCGTACGCGACCAGGGCGCGGCGTCCCCCCTCGAACGAGATGGCCGGCCCCAGGCGGTCGTAGTCCGGCGTCTCGCCGCCGAGGAGCGAGGCGAAGGCCCGCTCCCCCTGGTCGGGATCGAGCAGGGCCAGGCGCGCCTCCGTGCACAGGCTCTCCACGCGAGCGGGGATCCCCGCCCGCTGCATCCAGGCGAGGAGGAGGACCGCCCCCACCGCGAGCACCGCCGCCGCCCCGCCGATCACGCCGTAGAGCGTTCGCCGGTTCCGCTTGACCATGCTCTTCGCCCGCGTGAGGACGCCGACGGGTCGGGCTTTGATCGGCTGCAGGTTGAGCAGCCGCTCGAGGTCGTCCGCCAGCTCGTCGGCCGTCGCGTAGCGGCGATCGGGCTCGGGATCCATGGCCTGGGAGACGATCGTGTCGAGGTCTCGCGGCAGGCGGGAGCTCGCGCGCCGGAGGGGAACGTAGTGCCGGCGCTCGATCATCTCGATCAGGTTCGACCCCGATTCGCCCCCGAAGGGCAGGCGCAGGCTCAGGGCCTGGTAGAGGGTGACGCCGAGGGAGTACACGTCGGCGCGGGCGTCGAGCGTGGCGTGCTCGCCCTGTAGCTGCTCGGGCGCGGAGAAGGCGGGCGTCCCGAGGAAGTGGCCGGTGCGCGTGCGCTGCGAGCTCTCGGGATCGCGCACGAGGCCGAAGTCGGAGAGCAGGGGGGTGCCGTCCCGGCGGATGAGGATGTTGGAGGGCTTCACGTCCCGGTGCACGAGCCCCGCCCGGTGCACCTCCGCGAGCGCGCGGGCGATCGAGATCCCCAGCCGACAGATGAAGACCGTGTACGGCTCCTCCTTCCGCGCCTCGGGCGGAGTGTCCAGCGCGTTCCACACCTCGTCGAGGGTCGGCTCGCCGCCGGTACGCCGCAGGCCGTCGAGCACCTGGGCGAGGGTGCCGCCCTCGATCCAGTCCATCGCGTAAGCGAGCGTGTCGCCCTCTTCGATCACGTCGTGCACCGAGACGACGTGCGGGTGGCGCAGGCGTCCCAGGGTGCGAGCCTCCGCGAGGAAGCGGAAGCGCGAGCGAGAGGAGAGGAACGAGGCGAGCGAGAGGACCTTGAGGGCGACGGGCCGATCGAGGCTCTCCTGCCGGGCCAGGTAGACCGTCCCCATCGCCCCGCTGCCCAGCTCGCGGTCGATCTCGTAGCCGCCGAGGGAGGGCAGGAGCGGGGGGCGGACCGGGGCCACGTCCCGGGCGGTTCGCACGAGCTCGCGTACCTCCTCCCGGAGGTGGGTGCGCCCGGCGAGGAGCTGCTCGACGCTCACGGAGTCGCCCGCGCTCCATCGCTGCACGGCCTCGTCGAAGACCAGGTCCAGGAAGGACTCGTCGTCGCGCTCCTCGGAGACGACGGGGTCCGGTTCGTCGGCGGTACTCATGGTCGAGTCCCCCCGGATTCTAGCTACTTGCGGTCCCCCGACACCACGAGGGCCCGCGGATCGAACACGAGCCCCTCGACCAGGTCCCGCAGGATCACGACGTGGCTCGATTCCGCCTCCCGCGGCTCGACGCGGACGAGCTCCGAGAAGCCGTTGAGCTGGACGATCTCGACCTCGACCGGGTTCGTGTAGACGTCCCCGCGCTGCGTGACGGTGAGCGTGACGGTCGTGTTGCCTCCGATCTCGCCCGCCATCTTGAAGTCCACGGCGTAGTGCGGGACGCCCTTGCGCAGGAGCCACTCCTCGGCCCAGGCGTCGACGTCGTCGCCCGCCTTCGCGCGCATCGCGTCGACGAAGTCGACCAGTCGCGCCGCGATCTTGCCGCCGCGGAAGCGCTTGACGTACAGCTTCAATCCCTCGTCGAAGTCCTTCTCCCCCAGCCAGTAGCGGAGCGTGCGCAGGGCCATCGCGCCCTTCGCGTACACCACCGGTCGGTAACGCGGACTCGAGAACGTCGCCTCCGCGAGGGAATCCTCCTCTCCTTCGGCCCGCAGGTACTCCGTGATCCTCCCCCGCCTGGCGTCGATCCCCGCCTCCTCGCCGTGCACCTGCTCGAGGTAGAGGAGGGCGCTGAACTCCGCGAGGGATTCGGTCAGGAAGCGCTCCCCGGGACCGATGGGATCGACGAGACCCCCCCACCACAGGTGCGCCGCCTCGTGCGCGACCTTGCGGGGATCCACGTCACGGCCGTCGAAGAGCACGCTGTCGTAGACCGAGAACCCGTCCGCCTCGTAGTTGTACGAGTTGGCGCGGTTCCTCACGTGCATCTCGGCGATGCCGTAGTGCACGTCCTTGGGCTTGCCCATCCACCTCTCGAGGAACTTCAGGGCCGCCCCCGCCTCCTTCGCCCACTTCTTCGCTCCCTCGACGTGGTCGGGAAAGGAGAGCACGCGCAGGCGGCGCTTGCCCGCCTTCAGCTCCTGCACCTCGTAGGCGCCGGCGAGGATCGAGGCCCGGGTCGGCGTCCGGCTCGACCAGGTGTGCACCTCGCGCCCCTCGCGCTTCTTTTTACCCCCGTAGCGGCCGGGGCCCAGGCTCTCCATCCCCGCGGGCAGGACGAGCTCGAGCTCGACCGGGGCGACCAGCTTCGCGCTGGCCTTCTCGTCGCGGGGAACGATGGGATACCACTGCGCCTGGTGGCTCATGCGGATCTCGTCGGGGCGCACGAGCAGGATCCCCATCCAGTCATGATCCTCGGACCCGGGATCGACGCCCTCCCCCGCGTAGGTGAAGGTGAAGGTGCGCGCCTTGCCCTTCTTCAGGGGCGGCTCGGGAGTGAGGGTGATCGCGCGTCCCTCGGCGATCCGGTTGCCCTCGGTGAAGGGAACGGCAGCCTTGCCCTCGGTCACCGATTCGAGCTCCAGGCCCGCGTTCAGCGAGAAGGGGATCGTGGTCACGTCGTTCTCGATGGCCAGGACCTCCACGGTGGCGACGCCGAAGACGGTCTTCGCGGTGGGAAAGACCTCCAGGGAGAGTTCGTAGCCGAGGACCTCGACGGGAAAGAGCCCGTCCTGGGGGACAGCGGGAGCCGCCTTCGCGGCGGCGAGGATCAGGACGCAGGCGAACAGTCGCTTCATCGTTTTTGCCTCTTCTGCCAGAGACTCTCGATCAGCTCGAAGCTCTCCCGATCGTGATTCATGAGCTCGGCGCGCACGAACGGGAAGTGGTCGTTACCCAGGAAGTACGACTCCGACAGCTCGGCGAAGAACGTCCGGGCGTCCCGCAGGGCGGGGTGGCGGACGCGCCTTCCATCGAAGCGCAGGACGGAGTCGTAGAGGCCGGACGCCCGAGCCCGGTGGAGGGCGGCGAGCACGGCCTTCACGATCGCGGGATCCTCGTCGAGCTCCAGGTCGTACCAGCATCCCGCGAGCTCCCGGATCATGATGCAGGGCTCGAGGGTCTTGAAGTCGAGGAAGTTGCGGGCCTTGCCGATGAGAATCCCGGGCTGGCGGCTGTCGACGTACCGGAAGGTGGAATCACGCGGGTACACCCGGATTCCGTCGTGCCGGAGTGCCTCGCGCAGGTCCTCGAAGATCGGTGCAGGCAGGTAGCGACCGGCGAGGTGCAGCTCGTGGCCGATCGCCTCGAGCAAGGGGGAGCGCAGAGGACCGTCGACGAGCTCGTGCCGCAGCATGACCCTCCACCCGTCGATGTCCACGTAGTCCACGGTGCCCGATGCTCCTCCTTCGATCGCGGCGCTCCCGGCATCCCACTCGAGCGCCGCGGCGAGCCGCGCCTCGAGCGCCTCCTCCGCCTCGACGTCCACCCCCCACCGCTCGCGGATCGCGGTCGTGGTGGCCGGGTCGAAGTCGCGCAGCTCGGCGCGCACGAAGGGGTAGAAGTCGTTGATGCCGAAGTAGGCCTCCGTGGACTCCGCGAAGAGCTCCATCGGGTTGTTCAGGGCGTAGTGCTTAGACTCGTGCCCCTGCCAGTGGCGGATCGACTCGTACTTCCCGCCGGCCTCGACCTCCTTCCACAAAGCGTCGAACGTCGGCTCGCCGTAGCGCTGGCGGTTCCCGATGGTGATGAAATCGAGGCCGTGGGCGAGCTCGTGCAGCACCATCCACGGCTGGTGGTGCGTCCACGCCAGGAAGCTGTGCGCGTTGGCCAGCTCCACCATCGAGGGGAGCTCGGGAGGCTCGTACCCGCGGTCCGTCAGCCACTTCCGCGCGGGGTGGAAGGACATGCACGCGGTCTTCGTCTCGTACTCGGCCCAGATCGGGACCTCGCGCGCCTTCGCGAGCGTGGCCTCGGGGAGCGTGAGCGCGGTGGCGTAGAGCTGCCAGCGCAGGTGCTCGAGGGCGTCGTTCATCGGCTCGGGGTGCTCGGCGAGGGCCTGCTCGTTCACGTGGACCTGCCACCCCTCGATCTCGCGAACCTCGAAGGTCGGGCCGTCGTTTCCGAATGCGAGCAGAGCGAGAGCGGCGAGGATCGTCATGGCCGGAGGTCGGAGAGCAGGGGGGTGACGCGACCGAGCAGATCGGCGGGCAGGACGGAGGCGAGGGCGGCGCGAACCTCCTCGGCGTGGTAGCGGGCCGAGAAGTGCACGAGGAGGATCTCCTCGTTCTCGAAGAGGTGCGCGCGGGGCGGGAGCTCGAGCAGGTGCGTGTGCCCCTCGCCGCGCGCCTGGCCGATCGTGACGCGGTTGTCGACGAAGGTGGTCTCCAGGAGCAGGAGGCGGGCGATGCGCACGAGCTCTTCCTGCTCGACCACCTCGATGAGCCCGTCGCCGGGGAACGCTGCCTCGACGGTCTCGATCTCGTGGGTGATCTCCACGCCCTCCTCGACGCGCAGTCGTCGCAGCTCGTCCTCGGGGCGGCCGCGGTACTGCGGGCGGAGTTTCTTCCGCCGCGAGAGGATCGCGTAGCCCTGCGACGGTCCGCGGTGGGACGTGGCGAAGGCGCGCACGGAGAGGTCGCGGCCGAGCGGGTGCTCCTCGCCCGGGGAGAGGGGAACGACCGTGCAGGGCAGGTCGGAGCCGTCGAGCGCGCGCCAGACGTCGAGGAGCCGCTCCACGTCCGCCGCGACCGCTGCGGGCACGACGTAGGTGGGCGGGGACTGGTGCTGGAGAGCGCGCGTGGCGCAGTGGCTCACGATCGCGCCTAGGTGGTCCACGTGGGCGTGGGTGAAGAGGACGGTCGGGCAGGGGACGACCTCGCGGAAGCAGCGCCCCATGTCGAAGGCCACCCGGAAGCCGGGCAGGTGGAGGCACGTCTCGATCCCCGCGACGGAGATTCCCTCGACGGCGATTCCCGCCCGCTCGATGCGCTCCACGCTCACGCGTCCTCCCCCGGGGATCGCTTCTTGGGCCGCACTGACTTCCCCTGGCCGGGCAAGCCGAGGTCGGCCGGCTCCACTTCGCTGCCCGTCGCGCGGGCGAGCAGGTGCCACGCGCGGGCGTCGCGCGTCTCGAGGGGGGCGCGGGAGAAGACGCGCTCGATCGAGGCCATGAGGTCGCGCTTCGCGGGGCCGGTGGTGGTCAGCTCGCCGAGGGCGTGCTTGAGGTGCTCGACGAGGAACTCGCGTTGCCCTCCGGGGAGCGGCGTGCTGCCCTCGGTCCGGGCGGACGGCGCGTCGGCGAAGAAGATCGTGGACAGGACGATGCCCACGGTCATCGCGAGGTTGATCGAGGTGTGCTCGTCGGTGGTCGGCATGCGCACGAGCTCGTGGAGGGGATCGGTCTCCTCGCCGGTCAGCCCGTTCTCCTCGCTGCCGAACACCAGCGCCACCGTCTCGTCCTCGTCCGCGCAGCGCTCGATCACGTTCCCCCGCGCCTCGCGCCAGTCCGTGAGGTGGCGATGGTCTCGGGCGCGGGCGGTGAAGCCGAAGCTCGCGGTGCAGTCGGCCAGCGCCTCGGCAAGGGAATCGCACACCCGCACCTTCGCGGCCACGTCCTCGACCCCGTGGGACATCTGGGTGAAGTCGGGGTGGACGAGGATCGACCGCTTCTCCGGCCGCACGAGCACGAGCTCCGCGGGCCCGAAGTTCGCGACGATGCGCAGCACGGAGCCGACGTTCCGCGGCCCTTGTGTTCGGACGAGGACGATGCGCTTCATTCGTGTCTTCCCGCCGCCGGAGGACGCAGGCCTCCTCCGCTCGGCGGGGCACGATGGTAGCGGACGGATCCTCGATCGAGGCGTCGGAGTCCGGAAACGGGTCCCCGCGAGGGGCCGCTACTCGAAGACGCGGTCTTCCCGCTTCATCCCGTAGTACGCCAGGACGCAGCCGAGCAGGAAGGTCAGGATGAGGTGCATGACGGACACCCCGCCCCGCATCCCCGCCCCGACCACCAGGAAGAGCGGCATCCCGACGACCACGCCGAGCAGGCGGCCCGCGTCGATGGCGGTGCCGCCGAATCCCCACAGCCCTCCCACGACCAGCGCCGCGAGGAAGGATCCCGCCGACCGGTGCGGGCAGAGCAGGTCGAAGGTCGCGAAGATCAGCGCGGCCACGAGCACGTCCCGCCCCATCCCGAGGCGCGCCCCTTGCTGCAGCTCGGCCCGATGCCGGAGGTTCGCCTTCCAGTCGTGCTCCAGGTCCGCCCGGTACTCGCCGGGCAGGTCCTCGAACCACTCCTCCCCGCGGCGCGGGTCGGAGAGCTCTTCGATGAGTCGCGCCTGCCGAGACGGGATTCCCGGTGCCATTCCTCTCCCATCGACCGGCGGCCGCACCGAGATTGAATCGTCCGGGGATCCGTCTCGATCCGGGGCGATGCGCCTCGCTCGTGCTTCCCTGGCCGCCGGAGGAGGCGGGCCTTCGCGAGAGTGCGGTCCAGGCCCCCGCGAATTGTGCAGCCCCCCCCTCGCGGGGTATCCTGCTAGGATCATGGTGGGCTCGCTCGCAGCAAACCCACGGGAGATCAAGGCTTCGGACCACCCCCCCCCGACCAACCGTCGTCCGTATCCGGCCGGATACACGGGCTCGGAGCGTGCTACCCCGCCCACGCACAATTCCAAGTTGGAAGGAGTAGACATGCCGGAGAACCAGCATGACGGCAACCTCCTCGCAGAGGTGCGAGACATCGCCCTCCGCCAGCTCGCAGCGACGCAGGAACTGCTGGAGGTGCAGAAGTGTGTTTCTGCGAGATATAAGAAGGCACTGCGATTGGTGACTTGGATCTTCGTTCCCCTGGCTGCGGCACTCGTGGCATACATCGGCTACGCCCTGTGGTGGAACATCAATGCGGGGGCCCAATGAGCCCTTCCAACCAGTCGCTCCAGCGGATGCGGCTTCGCCGCCCCGCTGATCGACAAGAACGCTAGCCGGGCAGAGCTACGACGATGGACACACCAGAACGGATGGACACCAACACCCACAACCCTCAGGAATATGCCACCGCCTTGGGCGCCAAGTTGGCAACCCGTTCACGACATGTGTGCATGTTCCTCGGTGCCGGTGTTGCGAAGGCGTGTGGCCTGCCGGATGTCGCGGAGTTGCAGACACGCGTGCAGTCAGAGCTGGAGGCGGCGGACCGTGATGCATTCGATCGCCAACTCGAGGGGCGCAATATCGAGAGGGTACTGAGTCGTCTTCGCCGAATCGCAGGACTGATCACAAACGATGACACGGTAGATGGACTTTCCGCGGCCCAGGCTGCGGCCCTTGATGCCAAGGTCTGCCAGTTGATCGTCGGGGCTCTTGACATCGAGAATGCGAATCTCACGCCTGTCGTCAACCTGGCTGCATGGACAGCGAGGGCGGACTACCGCCTCCCCGTCGAGCTCTTCACTGTCAACTACGACCTGCTCTTGGAGACGGCCCTCGAGAGCCTCGGCGTGCCGTACTTCGATGGATTCGTCGGCAACCTGAAGGCACGCTTCCGCACCGAACTCGTTGAGGCACTACCTGGGTCCGAGAGCCGTTGCGTGCCATCGCAGTTCGTTCGCCTTTGGAAGCTGCACGGATCCGTGAACTGGATCCGTGCGGATGACCACCAGATTGTCCGAATCGGCCGGCCCGTTCCAGAGGAACTGCCAGCAGCGATATACCCCTCTGATGCCAAGTACGAGGAGTCCCGGCGTGTGCCCTTCGTCGTTTTGCAGGATCGACTCAGGCGTGCTCTGCACACCCCGGAAACCCTAGTGATCATCGCCGGGTACTCCTTCGGCGATGATCACCTGAACGAGATGATCTTCGATGCCGCCGCCCGGTGCGAGCGATCAGAGTTTGCCGTGTTCTGCTTCTCCGATCTGCCTCCTGACCTCTGCGAATATGCCGGCCGGATTCCAAACGTGCAGTTGATCGGAAGAACCGAGGCTGTCTTGGGTGGAGTACGGGCCGAGTGGAAGGCTCCATCGGACCCACTCCCCAACCTCTGGGAGAACGGGACGCTTGCGTTACCTGATTTCGCGCACCTGGCTTCGTACTTGGCGCGAAGCAGCGCCAGAGAAACTGATCTAGCAGGTGACGATTCCACGATTGCCGACGGTGAAAGGAGCGGCGAGAACGATGGCTGAGCGCGACCCGACTTGCATCGGCCGAGTCCGCCACGTCTTGGGTGCGACAGTGACGGTGGCGCTGGACGCCGAACTCGCTGGTGTCGCGCCGATCTATCGCGGGCGCCTCCTGCAGGTTGGCCAAATCGGTTCGCTTGTACGCATTCCTCAGGGGATGGTGGACCTCGTCGCCACGGTGAGCCTAGTTGGGATCGCTGAATTGTCTGGCCCGCTTGCTCCTGCGGAAACCACACAGTGCGACGAGCGATGGCTCCAAGTACAGCTGCTGGGAGAGATCGATCGCGGCACAGGCCGCTTTCAACGTGGGGTCGGTTCGTACCCGGGCCTGGATGATCCCGTCCACTTCGCGACGGCGGACCAGCTCCGCTCTGTCTTTCCGCCCCCCGACGATGAGCATGTGCGTCTCGGCCGTCTCGCGGCTGCCGAGGACGTGCCTGTCGCAGTAGACGCTTCCCGTCTTGTTTTCCGACACGCTGCGGTTGTGGGATCAACGGGTTCCGGGAAGACCAGCGCGGTCTCTTCGATGATGCAGAACTTCGTGCGGGGCGGCTGGACTGCGGCGAACATCCTCGTCGTCGATCCGCATGGAGAGTATGCGACGGCGCTCAGTGAAAGCGCATCTGTCCGAAGCGTCCTGGGAGAGCACGACGAGAGCCGCCTGCGAGTGCCCTACTGGGCACTGCCCGCGCTGGACATCTTGCGGATTTTCGCAGGGGGGCCAGGAGGAGCTACGTTCAGCAACCGCTTCGTGGAACTCGTCACTGAGGCGAGGCGCGAGTTCGTGACATCCTCGACTTGGCTCACGATTGACCCAACTGCCGTCACCGCCGACACGCCCGTCCCATTCGACATCCGTCCCATCTGGCACCGAGTCGATGAAGAGAACCGCGAGACGCGAAACGTCAAAGGGGATCCTGGAACCGCACGCAAGACGGACGCGGGTGACGCTGCGGAGCTACGCTCGGCAACCTTTGAACCGTACAACCCAGGCGGTCAAGCGCCGCACAGGGGCCCGCTCTACGGCACGTACGGAACGAGCCCGGACCTGTTGCGCCTCGGGCTACTTGATCCCCAGTTGCGGTTCTTTCAAGAGCCCCGCGGAGATCCTGCAGGTCCGGATCCGCTCGTTGAGGTCATGCACGAGTGGCTCGGGGGGGACAAGCCAGTGTCCGTTCTTGATTTCAGCGGGGTTCCCGCGGCCGCTGCCGATGCAGCCATCGGCGTTGTTCTCAATCTGGTCTTCGAGGTGGCTCTGCGTTGCGAAAAAGGCGGGGAGGGAATCGGGCGCGCCAGCCCCGTACTCGTGGTTCTCGAGGAAGCGCATCGATACCTGGGCGAGGGGGCGAGCGCACTCACTCGAGATTCTGCTAATCGAATTGCACGTGAGGGACGAAAGTACGGCGTCGGCCTGTTGATGGTGACCCAGCGACCGACGGAGCTCCCAAAAACCGCACTTGCGCAATGCGGAACGATCGTAGCTCTTAGACTGTCCAACTCGGAAGACCAAGGCGCTATCAAGACGGCGCTCCCTGACGCCGTCGCAGGCCTGGCAGCGGTACTGCCGTCGCTTCGGACGCACGAAGCTCTCATTAGTGGAGAGGCGCTGGTGCTGCCGGCGCGAGCGGTGCTAGCCCGCATCCCTCACGAGTGACGGCGCCACGGTCCTTTGGGCACACCTGAG
>CAYRXS010000213.1:0-11893 GCA_964428225.1 uncultured Planctomycetaceae bacterium | reverse complement strand
GCCAATGGTGTCCAGCGATTTCATCCCCGTCAACGAGCCCGCGCTTGACGGCAACGAGAAGAAGTACCTGACCGAGTGCATCGAAACGGGCTGGATCTCCAGCGAAGGACCGTTCGTTTCTCGTTTTGAGGAAGCCTTTTCACAGCGAGTCGGGCGTAAGTATGGCGTCGCGGTAGCTAACGGTTCCGGGGCCTTAGACATCGCTGTCGAGGCGATTGGCATCGGCCCGGGCGACGAAGTGATCATGCCCACCTTCACGATCATCTCGCCGGCGGCCTCGGTGGTCCGTGCGGGCGGAGTGCCTGTGCTGGTGGACAGTGATCCGTCCCAGTAGTAGATGTAGCCCTCCACGGTGACGTACCCGATGTACTTGTAGTAGAGGGTGTAGCTGCCCTTGGTGCTGCTCTGTCCTCCCTTGATGCGGAGGTAGTAGTAACCGTCCCCGTCGTCCAGGGTGTACTCGATCTTGAAGTTGCTCCCGTCACCCCCGTTGTTGTCCGAGGTCTCCAGGTTCTTCGAGGGTTCGCTCGGCATGGATCTCGCTCCTACCACTCCCAGTGGATATCCACGTGTCCGCGGTTGCGCGCGACGGCCCGGTCCTCGACCCGGAACTCGAGGACCCATCCGTAGCGGCCGCCCGAGTCGAGGAGGCGCCTCGCACGCCCCCAGCCTCCCAGCTCCGCGCGAAGCACCCCGTTCGGATCCCGGATGACGTCCGTCTCGGCGTAGCCGTAGGTCTCCAGGTCGAGCAGCCCGAGGACGAACCGACCCCGCGAGAGGTTCGACAGCACGCGAGCGTCGGTGACGGGGGCGAACACGATCCGATAGCGGTTCTCGGGCAGCTCGGCCACCAGGTCCTCGCGGAGGGGAGGCAGCTCCTCCCGCACCTCGACCTGGGAGAGAGGGCTCGCCCCCCCCTCGAAGAAGACGCCGCGAATCCGGTCGCCGAGCCTCCACTCGAGGGAGGATCCCATGTCGTAGAGGCCGAAGGGCTCCTCGGACTCTCCGAACCACACTCCGGCGCGGGCGCTCCGCTTCTCCGCCCCCCCCACCGAGGTCCAGGTCACTTCCTCGAGGGCGTCGAGCGCGGTGCCCGTGCGCGCGGTCACCTCGAGCACGGAGGTCGAGAGCGGGTTCAGGTTGATCGAGGGCGAGCCCAGGTCGTCCCTCCAGCTCCGCGGACCGCTCGAGGGATCGCCCGCCTCGAGGCGCAGGGAGCGCCGGACGGGCTCCTCGCCGTCGGGCTCCGGCGGAAGCAGGACGACCAGGCCGCCCTCCAGCAGCCCGGGGAACTCCGCGTCGCGCACCAGGGCGAGGAAGGCGTCCCGGGAGAGCCCCGCCACCTCGGGACGCGCGCGCTCCACCGGCTCTCCGTCCCTCGTGCCCAGGTCGGGGTGGACGAGCCAGGCGAGCGCCTCCCCCACGGGCAGGGCGCCCGCGATGGCGTCGGGGGGATCCAGGACGAGCAGAGTGGCGTCCGATCCGTGCTCGTCCAGGGCGGCCAGCATGGCCCCGCGCAGCTCCGCCGCCGCGTCCGCGGCCGCCTGCCAGGGCTTCGCGTTGCCGTGAGCCACCACCGCGTAGGCCACCGCCACTCCCCAGGGCAGGAGGCGCCGGCGGTTCCCCGAGAGCGCCGTGGAGGCGATCCCCAGCCCCACCGCCATGACCGCGACCGAGGGGAGGAGCACGCGGGCGAGGAAGAGCTCGGCGGGCGCGACGCGGACGTGCGCGTGCAGGAGCTCGGTGACGGCGAGGGCCGCGAGCCAGCCGACGAGACACCAGCTCCACAGCCGCGGGGCCGAGCGGGCGGCGAGCAGCCCGGGCTGCATCGCCATGAGGAAGGCCGCCCCGACGAGCGCGGTGCCCAGCAGACCCAGGACCTGGAAGTTCGAGGGGAGCACGAGCAGTCCGACCTTCTCGATCGCCCGGGCGAGCTGGGTGGCGAGGTCCGCGTCCGTGGAGATCTCGGCGAGGGCCCGGACGCCGGGTGGCAACGCCGCCGTTCCCAGCCGGCTCACGTGCAGGATCAGGTCGAGCGACGCGGCCGCCCCGAAGACCATCAGGGTGGTGGTCGTCGTACGCAGCCGCCCGCGCATCGAGCGGTAGCGGTGGGCGGAGAGGAACTCGGCCCCCGCCAGGAGCAGGGGCATCCCCAGGATCAGGTCCGACGCGAATCCTCCGAGGCCGCAGAGGACGAAGCTCGCCGCGGTGAAGCCGATCTTGCGGGCCTGCCGGCCGCGCAGGAAGAGGGCTCCCGCCCAGCCCGCGAGCACGAGCCCGAGCAGCTCCCCGCGACCCGCCACGCCCGCCACCGCCGAGGAGCAGAGGGGATGCAGCCCGAAGACGAGGGCGGTGGCGAAGGCCGCGGCCCGGGAATGCTCACTCCCCGTCCAGGGCAGGAGCAGGCGCCGCGTGAAGAGCGCGAGCCCCACCGCGGCGAGGGCGAGCAGCCCCAGGTTCTCCAGCCGCAGGAACAGCGCGGGACGCAGACCCAGCGGACCGCGATCGTGCATCCCCCAGAGCCAGCGCGAGGTCGAGAGCGACAGGCCGGAGAGCGGGGGCATCGGCACGGCCCCGGAGGCCTCGCCGTCGGTCTCCTCCGCCCCGCCGCCGCCGACCTCCACGAGGACGCGGTAGTCGGAGGCGACGAATCCCGCGCGCAGGAGGGGGAAGTAGGCGAACGCGGCGAGAACGACCAGCCCCAGGACGGTGAAGGTCGTCCGCATCCAGGGGTGCATGCCCGTGGTCATGAGGGGATGCTACCCCAAGCGCATCCGCGTTCCGATGACCCGGCGTCAATCGTCGTCGACGTCGACCGGCTCCGCAGGCTCCTCCGCGTCCCGCTCGTCGTCCGTGGTCACGCTGTCCCAGGCGTCCAGCAGCCAGGGCGGCAACTGCTCCCAGCGCTCCACCACCGCGCGCGCGGGGGAGTAGGCGACGTGGGGCTCCAGGAAGGTCCGGACCACGAACCGCTGATCCTGGACGAGCAGGGGTGCCACGAGATCGGGAGCGAGGGTCAGGTCGTCGCGGTTCGTGAGGAACACGGGCACGAAGAACCCGCGCCCTCCACCGTGGATCTGGCGGACCGCGAGCCGGCGGTGGAGCGACCACTGGATGGCGCCGGCCAGGGCCGATAGCTGGGTCACGGGGGGCGCGTCCCCGATCTCGGGCACGCGGATCCGCCGGTCGCCGTTCGTGAGGTCGCACGCGATCACGACTTCCTTGCCGGGATCGAGGTCGGGCCACTCGCCGAGGTCCACGGGCTCGGGGAGCTCGGCGCAGCTCGGCCGCTCGCCGACCCAGTTGAGCACCCAGGGGTTCTCGTCGGGCGTGCTGTTCCGGACGAGCCCGAGGTAGATGGGAGTGCCGGTGGGAGTCGTCAGACGCCCGGCGGTGAGCACGATCTGGTCCCCGTTCCACACGTAGTGCTCGTGCTCGATCGCGAGCCGCACGTGGACGGACAGGTACTTGAGGAGCACGAAGTTGTTGGATCCCCACTCCTCGTCGAGGGTCAGTTCCTTGAGGAGGCTCAGGCGACCCCCGGGCACGAAACAGAAGTTGAACAGGGACTGGATGGAAAGGTACTCGTCTCCGAAATCGGCGAGCAGCTCCTCCGGGGAGGGATGGGTGGTCGCCTGATCGACAACATCCGAAGTCATGGTTCTGGGCCTGGGACGTATGTGGCTGATGGGGCTGGTGGAAGACGTCTCGCCTGTCTCGAGGCATCAGAAGCGGCGTCGCTCCCCCCGTCGGAGCCACCTCTGGAATCCTGAAAGGGCGAGTATATCCCTCGCGGTGTTCGATCGACGTCGTGGGATGCGACCGGAAAGCGCAAAGGGTTCGTTATGGGAATCAACCCCTTGACGGATCGGCTACCGGGAGCCGATGTTGGAAGCGCCGCCAGGGGCCGAGAGCCCGGGACCATGCAAGAGCACTGCAAATACGAGCGAAGAGACGAAGGGAGCCGACGACGGCTCTCCGGTGTGGGAGCCCTCCTGCTCTCCGCTCTCTTCGTGCTCCAGCCGGCTCTGCACGGTGACGCATGCTGCGACCACGAAGGCGGGGTCGCGGAGTGCGGGCCCACCTGCTGCTGCGCCCCGCACGAGGAGCGCGGCGAGGCGACGCGAGGCGGCTGTTGCGCGGAGGTGCCGGCGGCGGGCGATGACGAGATCGCACTGAGCCGCGCCTCCGGGTGCCGCTGCGAGCTTCGCCCTTCCGGGCCCGCGCCCGCGCCGAGCATCGCCCCCGCGACGGGGCAGGTCTCGGCCGAGCTCCTGCGCGAGCGGATCGCCCGGGCCGGTCGAGTCTCCGCGCTGACGCCGGTGCTCGACGTCGACTCCCGCGATCCCCTCCCCGTGGCTCGATCCGATCCCGGGGCACCCCTCGTGCTCCTCGGCACGGGGGACGCCAGCGCGATGCACCGTCTCGTCGTACGCGGGATCTCCGCTCTGCTCGCGCAGCTCTCCGTCGCCCGGATCTAGGGATCCCGCGCGCCCCCGACGCCGCCACGGCGAGCCGTCGGGCCAGCGCGCATGAGCACGCCGCGGACGAGGTCCACCCCTCCGCTCGCGGTACGCGCTCGTCGAGTGGCCTCGCCGGGGATCGCTCCCCGGCTCACGACGATCCCGACCCCCACCCACGACGGAGATGGAAACACGACCGACCGCACGAAGCCGGACCGTCCGGCTCGCTCCCCTCGCGCTCCTGTGCGGCGCGGCGCTCGCCTGCGCCTCGCCCCCGAGCCGGATCGACCGCGAACGCCCCCCGGCGCCCGCGAGCCGCGCGCCTCGACCCGCGGCGACGGAGCCCGACGCGCCCGCCCCCTTCGAGATCGACGAGGGCTCGAGCCTCGCGGATCTCCTCCGCCACGCGGAGCGAAACCACCCCGCGCTGGAGGCGGCGCGGCAGCGGGTGATCGCGGCCGAGGAGCGCATCACCCTCGCCGGCGCCCTGCCCGATCCCCGCCTCTCCACCCGCGTCTTCGTCGAGCCGGTGGAGACCCGGGTCGGGCCGCAGCGCCTCGGACTGTCCCTGTCCCAGCGGCTGCCCTGGCCGGGCGAGCGATCCCTCTCCGCGGAGGTGGCCCGCCACCTCGTCGGGGCGGAGCGCGCCCGCCTCGAGCAGACGCGCGCCGAGGTGCGCGCCGAGGTCGAGCAGGCCTGGTACGAGCTCTACTACCTGGAGCGGGCCCTGGAGAGCATCAGGCGCCACGAGGAGCTCGTCGCGAGCACCGAGGAGGTCCTGCGCGCGCGCTACGCCGCGGGGGAGGCGGTCCACGCCGACCTCCTGCGCGCCCAGATCGAGCTCGGCCGCGTCGACGATCGCCGGCGGAGCCACGAGGCGCGCCGCCGGCCCGCGCGGGCGCGGCTGAACGCGGCCCTGCACCGACCCGCCGACGCGCCGCTCCCCGATCCCGAGGAGCTCGCGGAAGTCGAGGCCCTTCCTACCGAGTCGCGGCTGCGCGCCTGGATCGAGGAGGCGAGCCCCGCGGTCGCCCGGCGGCGGAGCGAGGTCGAGGCGGCGCGCGACGCGGTCGCGCGAGCGGGCTACGTCCGGCGTCCCGAGCTCACCCTCGGCCTCGAGTACGTCGTCACCGATCACGCCCGCATGAGCGGCGTCGACGGGAGCGGCGAGGATCCGATCGCGGTCCTGGTCTCGCTCGGGCTGCCGGTCCACGCCGATCGCAACGCCGCGGTCGTGCGAGAGGCGCGAGCGCGGGAGCGCGCGGCGCGCGCGGAGCTGTCGCTCGTCGTCGACCGGCTGCTCCTCCGCCTCGACGAGGAGCTCTTCGCCTGGCACGAGGCCCGGCGACGACTCGAGCTCCACGAGCACACGCTCCTGCCTCGTGCGCGCCGCTCCCTCGAGGTGGTGGAGACCGCTTTCCGCGCGGGGAGCGCCGACTTCCTGGACCTCCTCGACGCGGAGAGGACGCTGCTCGAGTTCGAGCTCGAGCGTGAGCGGGCCCGCACCGACCGGGCTCGCGCGCACGCACGGATCGAGGCGCTCGTCGGACGGCCGCTCATCACGGAGGAAGGACCGTGAACGAATCGAAGACCTCGCGCGGCCTCGCCGCGCTCCGTTTCCTGCTCTCCCACACCTGGGTCGGGATCCTCGTGGTCGCGAGCCTGGGGATCGGATGGCTCCTGCGCGGCGGCCTCGCGCCGGTCACGAGCCCCGACTCGACGGCGGGTCCCTCGTCGCCCGCGTCGGACGACGCCCCGACGGAGTGGACGTGCTCGATGCACCCGGGCGTGCGCAGCGCCGAGCCCGCCAAGTGCCCGATCTGCTTCATGGACCTCGTGCCCGTGGAGACGAGCGGCGACGACGACGACCGGCCCCGGCGCCTCGTGCTGGATCCGGCGGCGCGCGCGCGCATCCGGCTCGACACGATGCCCGTCGCGCGGCAGAAGGTCGAGGTGGAGCTCGCCCTGGTGGGCAAGATCCTCCCCGACGAGACGCGGCTCGCGGACATCACCGCCTGGTTCGGGGGGCGGATCGACCGGCTGTTCGTCGACTCCACCGGCGTGGAGGTCGCGCCGGGGGATCCGCTCGCGAGCCTCTACAGCCCCGAGCTGTACGCGGCCCAGGAGGAGCTGCTGCAGGCCCTGCGCGCCGTCCGCGCCCTCGAAGCCGGCGGCGAGGACGCGTTCGGCGACACGACCCGCGCCACCCTCGACGCCGCCCGCGAGCGGATGCGGCAGTGGGGGCTCGACGAGGCGCTCGTCGCGAAGATCGAGGCGGCCGGCGTGGCCGACGACCACGTGACCATCCGCGCCCCCCACGGCGGCGTCGTGATCGAGCGGCTGGTCCGGACGGGGGCCTTCGTGAATCGGGGCACGCCGCTCCTGAGGATCGCGGACCTCTCCCGGCTGTGGATCGAGCTGGAGGCCTTCGAGTCCGACCTCGCGTGGCTGGCCCTCGACCAGCCGGTGGACTTCACGGCCGAAGCCTTCCCCGGAGAGCGCTTCGCGGGGCGGGTCACCTTCGTCGCTCCGGAGCTCGACGAGCGCACGCGGACCGTGATGGTGCGGGTGGAGGTCGACAACGCCGACCGACGGCTCAAGCCGGGGATGTTCGTGCGCGCCACGGTGCGCGCGAATGCGACCGCGGGGAGTGGGGCGGAGCCTCCCCTCGTCGTCCCCGCGAGCGCCCCCCTGCTCACCGGCCGACGGGCGATCGTGTACGTCGAGCTGAGCGACGAGGACGATCTCGCTTACGAGGGCCGCGAGGTCCGGCTCGGGCCGCGGGCCGGCGCGTGGTACGTGGTCGAGGAGGGTCTGGAGGAAGGCGAGCTCGTCGTGACCGAGGGCGCGTTCAAGCTCGACAGCGAGCTGCAGATCCGCGGCGGGCGGAGCATGATGTCGCCGGGCGACGACGAGGCCGAGACCCTCGCGGATCCCGAGGAGGTCGTGCCCCTGGAGCCCGGCTCCGTGCCCGATGCCTTCCGCGCCTCGATCGGAGCGGTGTGGCGCGAGTACGTCGCGCTCTTCGCGGCCCTCGCTGGCGACGACTACGCCGCGGCGCGCGCGGCGGTAGACCGGATCGCGGCGGTCCGCGCGGCAATCGACGCCGGCTCGCTCGACGCGGACGCGAGCGCGGAGTGGGAGCGACGAGCGAGGGCTCTCGACGACGCGCTCGTCGCGCTCCGTGCCTCCGCGGGGATCGCGCCGCTGCGCGTCGAGTTCGAGCAGCTCTACCTCGCGGTGCGCGCGACGGTCCTCACCTTCGGCATCGACCGCGGCGAGGTCTGGGAGATGTACTGCCCGATGGCCTTCGACTTCCGGGGCGCGCGGTGGCTGCAGGGCGACGACGAGCTCCTCAACCCGTACTTCGGCGACGAGATGCTTCGCTGCGGCGAGGTGCTCGGGCGGCTGCTGCCCCCCGCGGACGCGGACGACGGCGTCGAGGAGGAGCGATGAGCACCGACCCCCGCTCCGACTCGCTGCTCGGACGTCTCGTGCGGATCTGCCTCGAGCGCCCGCTCGTGGTGATCCTGCTCACCGTCCTCGGCCTGGGATGGGCGGCGATGGTCGCGCCCTTCGACTGGGAGCTCTTCGGGATTCCCCGGGATCCCATCGCGGTCGACGCGATCCCCGACCTCGGCGAGAACCAGCAGATCGTCTTCACCGAGTGGACCGGCCGCTCGCCCCAGGACGTCGAGGACCAGGTCACCTATCCCCTCACGGTGGCCCTGCTCGGCGTGCCGGGCGTGCGCACGGTGCGCTGCTTCTCGATGCTCGGCTTCTCGACGATCTACGTGATCTTCGAGGAGGACGTCGAGTTCTACTGGTCGCGCAGTCGGGTGCTCGAGAAGCTCTCGAGCCTCGCGCCCGACACTTTGCCCCCCGGCGTACAGCCGGCCCTCGGTCCGGACGCGACGCCGCTGGGCCAAGTGTTCTGGTACACGCTCGAGGGACGCGATCCCGACGGGAATCCCACCGGCGGCTGGGATCTCGACGAGCTGCGCAGCGCGCAGGACTGGCACATGCGCTTCGCCCTCGCCTCCGCGGAGGGGATCAGCGAGGTCGCCTCGGTCGGCGGCTTCGTGCGCGAGTACCAGATCGACGTGGACCCCGACGCGATGCGCGCCCACGGCGTCTCGCTCCAGGACGTCTTCGGCGCGGTTCGGTCGAGCAACCTCGACGTGGGGGCGCGCACCGTGGAGATCAACCGCGTCGAGTACGCGCTCCGCGGCATCGGCTTCCTCGAGGGGATCGAAGACGTCGAAAGCACGGTCGTGCGCGTCACCGACGGCGTGCCGATCCGGGTGGCGGACGTGGCTCGCGTCGCCTTCGGCCCCGCCCTGCGCCGCGGCGCGCTCGACCGGGAGGGAGCGGAGGCCGTCGGAGGCGTGGCGGTCGTGCGCCACGGCTTCAATCCCCTGGAAGCCATCGAGAACCTGAGGGAGAAGATCGAGGAGGTGGGCCCGGGGCTCCCCGAGAAGGCGGTGGTCGACTGGAATCGAGCCGACCGGGCGACCGTCGAGGGTTTCGCGCGCACACGAGGCTTCGAGGCGTTCGCGGGCGCGGGGCTCGCCCACGAGGCGTGGCTCGGCTGGCTGCGCGCCCAGCCGCGCGAGGATTGGCCCGCGTGGGTCACGTCCAGCCGCGTCGAGATCGTGCCCTTCTACGACCGCAGCGGTCTGATCCACGAGACCCTCGGCACGCTCGAGGACGCGCTCACCGCCCAGGTGCTGATCACGGTGCTCGTCGTGGTCCTGATGCTCATGCACCTGCGCAGCTCGCTCCTGATCGGCGCGCTGCTGCCGCTCTCGGTGGGGATGTGCTTCGTCCTGATGAAGCTCTTCGGCGTCGAGGCGAACGTCGTGGCCCTGGCGGGCATCGCCATCGCCATCGGGACGATGGTCGACATGGGGATCGTGGTGTGCGAGAACGTCGTGCAGCACCGCAAACGCGCGGGTCCCGACGAGAGCCCGCTCGAGATCGTGCACCGGGCCACGAGCGAGGTGGGCGGCGCGGTGTTGACCGCGGTGGCCACCACCGTCGTCAGCTTCCTGCCCGTGTTCGTGATGACCGGCGCGGAGGGCAAGCTCTTCAAGCCCCTCGCCTTCACGAAGACCTTCGCCCTGATCGGGGCAGTGGTCCTGGCCCTCACCTTCCTCCCCGTCGCGGCGCGGTTCTTGATCGCCCGCCGTCCCGGTCGATTCGCGGGGCGGATGAGCGGAGGGCTGCGGCGCGCCGGCGGCCGGCTGTCGAGCCTGGTCGTCGTCGGGGTCGTGCTCATGCTCCTGGCCGGCGAGTGGCAACCGCTCGGGCCCTCCACGAGCGAGCTCGAGAACGTGCTGTTCGTGGCGGGGATCGTCGTCGGGCTCCTCCTCGTCTTCTGGCTCGCCCAGCTCGTCTACGGGCGCGTCCTCGCGTGGTGCCTGCGGCACAAGCTGCTCTTCCTGAGCCTGCCCGTGGCGATCGTGCTGCTCGGGGCGAGCGCGTGGCTCGGCTTCGACCGCGTCTTCTCGTTCGTGCCCGCCGCTCTCGAGACCGCGGGCCGCGATCCCGACGAGGCGCGCCGCACGCGGCTTTGGGTCGACTCCTCGCACCTCCTGCCCGGGCTCGGCCGGGAGTTCATGCCCGCCCTCGACGAGGGCTCCTTCCTCTACATGCCGAGCACGATGGCCCACGCCTCGATGGGCGAGTCCCTCGAGGTGCTGCAGATCCAGGACCGCGCGATCGCCGCGATCCCCGAGGTCTCGAGCGTCGTGGGCAAGATCGGAAGGGCGGAGACGCCGCTCGATCCCGCGCCGATCGGCATGGTCGAGACGGTGATCGACTACGTGGCCGAGTACGGCGTCGACGAGGAGGGACGGCGAGTGCGCCAGTGGCGCGACCACATCGAGTCCCCCGACGACATCTGGGACGAGATCGTCCGCGCCGCGCAGCTCCCGGGCAGCACGTCCGCGCCGAAGCTGCAGCCGATCGAGACGCGGCTCGTCATGCTCCAGAGCGGCATGCGCGCGGCGCTGGGGCTCCAGGTGAAGGGTCCCGACCTCGAGACGATCGAGCGCTTCGGGCTCGAGCTGGAGCAACACCTGCGCGACGTGCCCGGGGTCAAACCCGAATCCGTGTTCGCCGATCGGATCGTGGGCAAGCCGTACCTCGAGATCGAGCTCGACCGCGACGCGATGGCGCGCCACGGCCTGTCCGTGGGGGCGGTGCAGGAGGTGATCGAGGTCGCGATCGGCGGCAAGCGCCTGACGAGCACGGTGGAGGGTCGCGAGCGCTACCCGGTGCGCGTCCGCTATCCCCGCGAGCTGCGGAGCGACCTCGACGGCATCGGCCGCATTCTCGTGCCGACTCCCGCCGGCCCCCGCGTCCCCCTGCGCGAGGTGTCGGACTTCAGCTACGTGCGCGGGCCCCAGGCGATCCGCAGCGAGGACACGTTCCTCGTCGCCTACGTGATCTTCGACAAGCTCGCGGGCTGGGCGGAGGTCGACGTGGCGGACAACGTGCGCGAGCACCTCGCGGGCCTCGTCGATCGCGGCGAGCTCGCGTTGCCCGCGGGGGTGAGCTACTCGCTCGCGGGCTCCTGGGAGAACCAGGTGCGCGCGCAGCGGACCCTCGCGATCGTCCTGCCCGTCGCGCTCGTGGTGATCTTCATGATCCTCTACCTGCAGTTCCGCTCGACGCTGCTCTCGCTCCTGGTGTGGTCCGGAGTGCTCGTGGCGTGGGCGGGCGGCTTCGTCATGCTGTGGCTCTACGGCCAGGCGTGGTTCCTCGACTTCGAGGTGCTCGGCGCGTCGATGCGCGAGCTCTTCCAGATCGAGCCGCGCCACCTGAGCGTGGCGGTGTGGGTCGGATTCCTCGCCCTGTTCGGCATCGCCACCGACGACGGCGTGGTGATCGCCACGTACCTGAAGCAGGGCTTCGACCGCCGCGGCCCCACCACGGTGGCCGAGGTGCGCGAGGCCACGATCGAGGCCGGCCGCCGCCGCGTGCGGCCCTGCCTGATGACCACCGCGACGACCATCCTCGCCCTGCTCCCGGTCCTGACCTCCACCGGCCGGGGCTCGGACGTCATGATCCCCATGGCGATCCCCGCGGTCGGGGGCATGGTGATCGCCCTGATCACGATGCTGGTCGTTCCGGTCCTGTATTGCTGGTCTCGCGAGCTCGCGCTCGTCGTAGACCGGCGGAGACCCCATCTGAACTCTGACGACGAGAAGTAAGCATGAAATTCCTCACCACCCTCCTCTCGATCGCGCTGATCGCAAGCGCCGGTCTGGCCCTCCAGGACGAATCCGCGACCGCGGCCAAGAAGGCCGAGGCCGCGAAGAAGGCGATCATCGCCGAGCAGCTCCCCTCCTATCCCCTCGACACCTGCGTCATCACCGGCAAGGCCCTCGACGCCATGGGCGGGCCGGTCGACCTCGTGCACC
>CAYRXS010000212.1:0-11989 GCA_964428225.1 uncultured Planctomycetaceae bacterium | reverse complement strand
GACGAACCTCCAGGAGGCGAAGCTCGCGAGGGAGGCCGAGATCTGCTACGCGACGGTAGCCATGGTCACGGATTTCGACTGCTGGCACGAGGACCACGACGACGTGACGGTGGATGGAATCATCGAAATCATGGGGAAAAACGTGGGTTTCGCGAAGCGCATGATCCTGGCCGCCGTGCCCCACCTGAAACGGCCCCGCGCGTGCCCTTGCATGGATGCACTCCGGTACGCAATCATTACGGACCCCGGGAAGGTCCCCGACGAGGTCAGGGCCAGGCTGGGTCTCCTGATCGACAAATACGTCGCGGACTGATCGCAACCCCCCTGCGAGGTACGTTCCATGCGCCACCGACTCCTCGAGCCCTTCGTCGCAGTCCTCGTCGCCCTCACGGGCGGGTTGGCCTGGACGGCATGCGGGGGATTGCCCCCGGGGCTTCCGGAGAACGTCGAGCAGGACTGGCACGTGGGCCCCGAGGTCCACGTCGACGTGACCGGGCCCGCCCGGTTCGCCGAGCACCTCTCGAGAGCCTTCCGCCCGCAGAAGGCCATGGAGCTGATCCGCCGGTTCGAGGGCACGCCCCTGTCCGCGGGCAACGCGGCCTTCGACGCCGAGCTCGACCACGTGGCGGGGATCCTGCGCCAGGCGGGATTCGACGGCGCGGACGACCGGCTGAAGATCGAGTTCATCGAGACGGACCTGGGCCACCCCGCCTGGACCCCGGTGAGTGCGGAGGTGGTCCTGACGCCGGCCCTCGGCGAGTCGACCGTGCTGCACTCCTTCTCGGACGTCACCGACGCGGATCGCTGCATGCTCCCGGTCTACGCGCCCTCCTGCGACGTCGAGGGTCCGGTCGTGCTGTCCCTGGCCGACATCGATCCCGACGCCGGCTCGATCCTCGTGACCAAGGTCCCCATCCGCCAGGTGCTCGACCGGGCGCGCAATCGCGGGGCGGCGGCGGTGATCTCCGCTTCCTCGTTCGACTTCTGCGAGGACCCGAGCGGCCAGGAGCGACACGTCGACGCCATCCAGTACCGGAGCCTGCGCGACACGACGGTGATCCCCGCGGCCCAGATCTCCCCGCGCTCCTTCTGGGAGGTCGAGCTCGCCTGCATGCAGGCGACCGGTCTCGGCGAGGACGTGCGAATCTCCCTGAAGGCCGAGGTGACGTGGGAGGAGCGGCCCCTGCGCACGCTCGTGGCCACGATCGTGGGCTCCGAGCGGCCCCAGGAGGCGGTGGCCATCGCGGCGCACGCCCAGGAGTGGGGCGCCTGCGACAACTGCAGCGGCGTCGCCGGGCTCGCGGAGGGCGCGTGCGCGCTGGTGGACCTGCTCCGCCACGAGGAGATCCCGTGGCCCTCGCGGAGCCTCGTGATCATCTGGGGCGACGAGGTGCGCGGCGGCGAGATCTGGCTGGAGCACACCGACCTCGAGGCCGTGGCGGGCATCTCCTGCGACATGATCGGGGAATCCGCGGACACCGGGGCCATCGCCCTGCTCGAGCGAGGACCCGACCCGGGAGCCCTCATGGCGCTCCCCCCCGACGAGCACACGCCCTGGGGCATGGGCGAGATGGACGAGGAGATGCTCGATCCCAACGGCCTCTCGATCATCGCGCGCTGCGCGATGGTGGACGTGGGCCTGCTGGTTGAGGGGGGATGGCCCTGCCGCGACCACCCCTGGGAGGGGGGCAGCGACCACGACTCCTTCGTCTACAACGGGATTCCGGCCGTCCTCTTCTGGCACTTCACCGATTTCGTCTACCAGACCAGCCTGGACCGCATCGAGTTCGTGGATCCCGAGGAGCTGCGGCGCACGGCGGTGGCGGGATACTCCACCGCGCTCGCGGTGGCGGACGCCGAGCCCGGCGACCTTGATCGCTACCTGAAGAGCCTCGACCTGGAGATGCAGGTCCGCGTGGATGCCGCCCGCGAGGAGGAGGACGAGGAGCTCGCCGAGCAGTGGGAGCAGTGGTGCCGCGGAGCCCGTCAGTGGCTGCGCAACCTTTGTCTGGGCATCGACGAGGAGCTCCCCGAGCCGAAGAGGGACTGATCCCCCGGCTCGACCCGAGGGGGAGGCGGAGCGGATCCCAGGCCGGTTCCACGTCTTCCTCGCGGCGTGAGCTCCGCGCGGGCTTGGTGCGGTGTCCGCGGTCCCGGTAGAGTGCTCGGATCATGAAGCCCGACCAGAACCCCTCTGCGTCCCTCGCCCGTCCCTCGCGTCGCGACCTCGTGGGAGCGGTCGCCGGCATGGCCGCCCTCCCGCTCCTCGGAGGAGCCGCGCGCGCCGGCCGCGGGGGAGGGGACTTCCCCGTCATGGTGGGGAGCGCCAACGCCCTGGCCGGCATGAAGGAGACCTGGGTGAACCTCGTCGGGGGCGGAGATCCCCTCGATGCGGTCATCGCCACCGTCAAGACGGTCGAGGCGAACCCGAAGGACTCGAGCGTGGGGCTCGGCGGCATCCCGAACGAGGAGGGAGTCGTGCAGCTCGACGCCGCCTGCATGTACGGCCCGACGCACAACTCGGGAGCGGTGGCCTGCATCGAGGACATCCTCCACCCCTCCGAGGTGGCGCGCCTGGTGATGGAGCGCACCGATCACTGCCTGCTCGTCGGCCGGGGGGCCTACGAGTTCGCGCGCATGCACGGCCACCCCCACACCGAGCTCCTGACGGAGCGGGCACGCGAGGTGTGGCTGCGGTGGAAGGAGACGATGAGCGACAAGGACGATCGCCTCGCGCCCCCGAAGGCTCCGAAGGACGAGAAGCACGGCTCGCGGCTCGACGGGGATCGACCGACGATCGTCCGGGACGAGCCCCGCGTCCCCTCCCGCTGGGAGCGTCACGGGACGGTGCACTGCTCCGCGATCTCGACCCGGGGCGAGCTGGCGTGCACGACCACGACCTCCGGGCTCGCGTTCAAGGTCCCGGGTCGCGTCGGGGACTCGCCGATCGTCGGCGCGGGCCTCTACTGCGACCAGGAGGCGGGCAGCGCGGGCTCCACCGGCCGCGGCGAGGCCGCGATCCTCGCGAACGGGAGCTTCGCGATCGTGGAGCTGCTCCGCCAGGGGAGCGCGCCGGTGGACGCGGGGCTCGAGGTCCTGCGCCGGATCGTGCGCCAGGTTCGCCGCCAGGCGCGCTGGCAGCCGGCCCTGCTCGCGGAGAACGACCGCCCCTCATTCGGCGTCAACTTCTACATGCTCGACTGTGAAGGCCGCTGGGCGGGGGTGACGATGGCCGGCGGGAACCGGAAGTTCACGGTCGCCGACTCCTCCGGGGGTCCCCGGCACGAGACCCTCGTGCCCCTGTTCGAGTAGACCCGGCGGTCAGCGCTCGCGGTCCGGCGTGGCTCCCACGCTGCGGAGGAACTCCGCCTCGGTCAACCGGTCGTCGCCGTCGGTGTCGAGGGCGGCCAGGATCGCGCTGGCGCGGACGTCGACGCGCGAAGGGGTCGTGAGCTCGCGCAGGTCGTCCCCGTCGATGAATCCGTCGTCGTCGAGGTCCAGCCGGCGGAAGTGGGTCACCGGACCGGGGATCAGCGGCGGCAGGGACGGGGTGTCGTGGACGGATCTCCGCGGATGGTTCGCGGCGTAGAGCCGGGAGTAGACGTCCTTCGGCTCCAGCTTCCCTTCGCCCGGCGTTCCTCCGGGGAAGCTCTCCGTCACCATCTCCGCGAGCGTGCCGAGCTCCTCCATCTCGAGAGTCCTCGTGAGGTTCGTGTCGAGCTGGGCGATGACGTCCCTCGCGGTCAGCTCGACCAAAAGGCTCACGAACATCAGTTCCAGCTCGGTGTCGTCGAGGCTCTCGTCGCGATTCTGGTCGTAGATCGCCAGGAGGTCCGCCGCGGTGGGGAACGTGATCACGATCTCGGAGGGATCGAGAGGGGTGAGGGACGGCAGGTCGTCCACGGTGACCATCTCCTGGAGCTCGGCCCGCAGCACGGGGTGTCCGCCGACCTGGGCCAGGACCTTGACGTAGCGCTCCTCGAACTCCTTCCAGTCGATGCGGCCGTCCTCGTCCTTGTCGTACTTGCGGAACTCGTCGCGCTCGATATTCAGCGCGTACGCCGCCTCGCGGAAGGAGATCCACCCGTTGCGGTTTCCGTCGCAGATGCGGAAGTGGGCCTCGCGCTCCCTCGTCAGCCGCTCCTCGATCTGTCGTTGCAGCTCCGCCTCGATCTCCTCGGGGGTGGGGGAGCCCTTCTCGTCCTGGGCGGGCTTCGGATCCTGGAAACCTCCGGGAGCGAGCGCGAAGCCGATGAGGAACACGGGCAGCCCGAGGAGGAGGGGGGCGGATCGGATCGGAGAGCGCATCGTGCCTCCAGGATCCCTCGGGTTGCTCTTGGGCGCAAGCATGTCTCGACTCAGCCCGTGCCCCGCTTCCCGCGGTCGCGCTTGCGAGCCCGGCGGGCCGCCCGCCGTCGACCGGAGCCCGACGGGCGCGCCTTCCCCCCCGCGGGCCGGGAGCGCACGAGCGCGAGGCCGAAGGCGTCGATCACGTTGTCGATCAGGTGGATCGTGAGCTGGCTGCGGATGTCCGAGGACAGCCGCATGATCTCCTCGGCGTTGCGCATCGGCACGATGACCTCGGGGATCCCCGTGCGGATCGCGGTGAGCATCTTCTCGCGTATCCCCCCGACGGGGAGCACGTGCCCCATCAGCGACATCTCCCCGCTCATCGCCACGTCGTGCCGTGCCGGCCGCTTCGTCAGGAGCGACACGAGGGCGGTGGCGATGGCGATTCCCGCCGACGGGCCGTCCTTCGGCGTGGCCGCCGAGGGGAAGTGCATGTGGAGGTCGAGCGAGTCGAGCAGCTCCGCGTCCAGGCCCAGGTCCCCGAACCGCGCGCGCACGTAGGAGACCGCGGTCTGCACCGACTCGCGCAGGACCTCTCCGAGCTGGCCGGTGAGGATCATCCGCCCGGACCCCGGCACGGCGATGGACTCGATGGGGAGGAGCGCGCCGCCCACCGACGTCCAGGCGAGCCCGGTGGCCGCGCCCACGCTGGGCCGGCGCCGGTGGAGGTCCTCCTCGACGGTGCGGGGGCCGAGCAGGTCCACCAGGTCGTCCTTCTTCACGTGCAGCAGCGGCCCGTCCTTCAGGACCTGGACCGCGGCCTTGCGGGCGAGGGCGATGAGGCGCCGCTGCAGGTCGCGGACGCCCGCCTCCTCGGTGTAGCTGCGGATCAGCGTACGCAGGGCCGCGGGGCTGATCCGGAACTGGCTCGCGTCCACCCCCGCCTGCGAGCGCGCGCGCTCGAGGAGGTGGAGCCGGACGATCTTCAGCTTCTCCGACTCGCTGTAGCCGTTGAACTCGATCGTCTCCATGCGGTCGAGCAGGGCTTCGGGCACCTCCTCCGCGACGTTGGCGGTGGCGAGGAAGAGACAGCGCGACAGGTCGAAGGGAAGCCCGAGGTAGTTGTCGAGGAAGTCGGCGTTCTGCTCGGGATCCAGGAGCTGCATGAGCGCGCCGGAGGAGGTCCCCTCCGCGCCCAGGCTGATCTTGTCGATCTCCTCGAGGAGGATCACCGGGTTCATCGCTCCGCAGCGGTGCAGCCCGGTCAGGATGGCGCCCGGCATCCCTCCCGCCAGGCGGTGCGGCGTTCCGACGATCTCGCGCTCCTGGGTCGTCGCGCCCATGGGGATGGCGAGGAAGGGCCGCTGCAGGGCCGCGGCCATGGCTCGTCCCATGGAGGACTTGCCCGTGCCCGGGGGTCCCAGGAAGCACAGCACCGTTCCCCGCGCTCCCCCTCCGAGGTGGCGGACGGCGAGGAACTCGGCGATCCGCTCCTTCGCCTCCTCGAGGCCCACGTGGCTGCGCTCGAGGCTCTCGGTCACCCGGCGGAGAGACGGCGCCTCCTTCGTTCCCTCGGCCCGTGCCCCGTCCCACGGCAGCTCGAGGGTCCACTCCAGCCAGTTGCGAACCCGCACGAACTCCGGCGAGTCCGGGGAGGCGCGCCGGAAGTGCTCGAGCTCGCGCAGCGTCTTCCGCCGCGCCGGCGGGGAGAGGGGGACGGCGTCGATGCGGCCGGCGAGCTCCTCCACCTCCTCGATCTCGGGATCGGACTCTCCGAGCTCGGTCCGCAGGACGGCGAGCTTCTCCCCGAGGTAGGCGTGGCGGATGCGTCGCGCGACCTCCTCCTCGATCGCGCGCCCGGTCCGCACGCGGACGTGCTCCTCGCCGAGCAGGCGGTCGAGCAGGACGACGCGGCCCAGGGGATCGGTCTCGACCAGGAGCATCGCCCGCTGGTGGTAGTCGAGGGGAAGGGCGGTGGCTGCGAGGTCGGTGATCCGGGCCGGGTCCTCGCCGTAGAGGGGGATCAGCCCCTCGATCTCGCTGCGGGTCGCGGGATTCGAGGCGGCGATGGCCCGCAGCCGCACCAGCATGCGGGCGAGCTCGCGCTTCCCGTCGCCCGTCTTCTCCTCGATGGGCAGGGGACGGACTCCGGCCGAGAGCCCCTCTCCCTCCTCGGCGACCCTCTCGATGCGGACCCGCCGGAGGCCCTGGAACACCACCTTCGCGCCGGCGTCCGCGAGCTGGCGACGGCTGACGATCTGCGCGAGGGTGCCGATCTCGTGGAGCTCTTCGGGCGTCACGGACGCCTCGGGATCGCGCAGGGGCGCGACCACGCAGAGCCCCTCGGCCGCGATGCCGGCCTCCAGGCTCGCGAGGTTCACGGCCCCGCGTACCTCCACCGTGGCCACGTCCCCGGGGAAGAGGACCGCCGCGCGGAGACCGAGCAGGGGGCGTCGTCGGAAGCTGTCGGAGACGGGTCGCGTCATGGGCCGGGGCGGAGGGGGCTCCGTGTCCCCCTTATCGGCCCTCCGGGGCCCCGGCTCATGGTGAACCGAGAGCCAGTTTTCCGCCGGGAGGAGTTTTCCGGGGCGCGGCTCAGCCCCCGGCCAGCTCGAGCACGGCCTCCGCCACCCGGCCCGTGTCCCCGTCGCTCAGGAAGGGGTGGATGGGCAGGCACAGGACCTCCCGGCAGAGCTGCTCGGCGTGGGGGAGATCCCCCGGACCGTAGCCCCAGCTCGCGGCGGCCTCCTGGAAGTGGACCGGGCGGGGATAGTGGACGGCGGCGTGGATGCCCCGCTCCGCCAGGCCGGCGTGGACCTCGTCCCGGGGAACCCCGCCCCGGATCCGCACCGTGTACTGGTGGTACACGTGGCCCGCGTCGCACGCCACGGCGAGGGGAGCGACCGCGGGCGCATCCGCGAAGGCGGCGTGGTAGCGGGTGGCGATCTCGCGCCGCCGGGCGTTCCAGGCCTCGAGGTGGGGGAGCTTCGCCCCGAGCACCGCTCCCTGGAAGGCGTCCATCCGGGCGTTCGTGCCGAGGTGATCGTGGGTGTACTTGGCGGTCATGCCGTGGTCCCGCAGCTCGCGCAGCCGCCGGGCCACGCCCTCGCGGCGGGTGACCACGAGCCCCGCCTCGCCCGCCGCCCCCAGGTTCTTCGTGGGGTAGAAGGAGAAGGTCGCCGCGTCGCCTCGCTCGCCGCACCGCACCCCGTCGCGGCTCGCGCCGTGGGCCTGGGCTCCGTCCTCGAGCACGGTGAGGCCCCGCGCGTCGGCCAGGGAACGGAAGGCCTCCATGTCCGCGAGCTGTCCGTAGAGGTGGATGGGCAGGAGGCAGGTCGTCTCGTCGTCGATCGCCGCCGCGGCCGCGTCGGGATCCAGGAGCCCGGTCTCGGGGTCCACGTCCGCCAGGCGGGGCACCGCGCCGATCCACGCGATCGTCCCCGCGCTCGCGAAGAAGGTGAAGGGGCTCGTGACCACGTGGTCGCCGGGGCGGACGCCGAGGGCGAGCAGGCCGAGGACCAGGGCGTCGGTGCCCGAGGACACGCCCACCGCGTGGTCGACCCCGCAGAGCTCCGCGAAGGCCTGCTCGAGACGCTCCACGTGCGGGCCGAGCACGTAGCGGCCGCTCCGGAGCACGTCGAGCACGGCCTCCTCGAGGGCGGGGCCGAGGAACTCCCGCTCGGCGGCGAGGTCGAGGGGGGCGATCGTTCGGTTGGACGTGGCGGTCATGATGCGGATCGGCTCACTTGTAGGTGGGGAACTCTCCGTCCTTGTACTTGCTCCAGTACTCGTCCAGTCGACGCCGGACCTTCCCGGACAGGAACAGGACGCCCAGGATGTTCGGCAGCGCCATGCCGAGGATCATCAGGTCGCCGAACTCGAGGACGTTCGTGGCCGAGAGCACCGAGCCGAGGAACACGAACACGAGGAAGATCCAGCGATAGAGCATCGAGGCGTTGTCCCCGAAGAGCCAGCACCAGCATCGCTCGCCGTAGTACGACCAGGAGATCAGGGTGGAGAACGCGAAGAGGACGACCGCCACCGCGAGGATCCAGGGGAACCAGCTCACGACGCTGCCGAAGGCGAGCGAGGTCACGCTCGCGCCCTTCTCGGCCGCGATCAGCGGGGCGTAGTCCGGGTAGTCCCCCGTGAGGTGCTCGCTGACCTGCTGCACGTAGGCGGAATCCACGTGGTTGTAGGCGCCGCAGACGGTGATCACGAGCCCGGTCATCGTGCAGACGATCACCGTGTCGATGAACGGCTCGAGCAGGGCGACGATGCCCTCACGCACGGGATACGGCGTTCGCGCCGCGGAGTGGGCGATGGCCGCGGAGCCGATCCCCGCTTCGTTGGAGAAGGCCGCGCGCTTGAAGCCGAGGATCAGGGTGCCGATCAGGCCCCCGTAGACGCTGTCCCACTGGAAGGCCTCGCTGAAGATCCGACCGAAGGCGCTCGGGACGAGGTCCCGCATGAGGAAGAGGATCGTCAGGCAGGCGATCACGTAGAGCGCGCACATGAAGGGCACGATCTTCTCCGCGGTGGCCGCGATGCGCTTGATGCCGCCGATGATGACGACGCCCACCGCGAAGGCCATGAGGAGCCCGTACACCCAGCGGTGGTCCCCGAAGAAGCCGATCTGCTGCTCGATGGCGTTCAGGGACTGGTTGACCTGGAACGCGTTGCCTCCCGCGAAGGAGCCGCCGATGCAGAGGACGGCGAAGAAGACCGCGAGGACCTTCCCGAGCCCTCCCGCGCCCATCTCCTTCATCCCCTTGGAGAGATAGAACATCGCTCCGCCCATCACCCGGCCGTCGGGGCGGACTTCGCGGTACATCTGACCCAGGGAGCACTCGGTGAACTTCGAGGACATCCCGAGCAGCCCGCACATGACCATCCAGAAGATGGCCCCGGGGCCGCCGATCATCACCGCGATCGTGACGCTGGCGATGTTGCCGAGACCGACCGTCGCGGAAAGGGCGGCGGAGAGGGCCTGGAAGTGGCTCACCTCGCCCTCGTCCTCGGGATTGTCGTACTTGCCCCGCGTGACGTTGATCGCGTGCTTGAAGGCGCGGAAGTTGATGAAGCCCATGCGGAGCGTGAAGAACAGCGCGCCGAACACGAGCCAGATGACCGCGAAGGGAATCACCACGTCGCGGTCCGTCGCATCCGTCGGGTCGACCGCGTTGTCCCAGAAGTAGATGTCCCAGAAGATGACGTTGGCGATGGGACCGTTGACCCACTCTCCCCAGAAGGAATCGAGGCGCGCCTGGAATCCTCCTTCGTCCTCCGTGCCCGCGACCGCATCCTCGGCCGCGGCGGGCGTCTCGGTCGGGGGAGCCCCCTCGTCCTGCGCCATGGGGGCCGCGGAGCCGAGGAGGAGAGCGAGGAGAACGAGGGGCAGGACGAGGGCTCGTTGGCGCATGCTGGGCTCCGGTGGCGGAGAGGACGGACGAGCGGTGGGGCCGCGAGATCGTGCCAAGCCCTCCGGGTGGTTGCAAATGCCGTCCGCGCCGCGCCTCGGGAGTGCACGAGCTCGGTAAGATCCGGTCCGCCCATCGCGCGCCGCCCGCAGGGAAGCCATCACCCGGCTTCCGTCATCCCCGAGGTACCCCCATGCACCGCTTCCTCCATCCCGGCCTGCCCCTCCTCCTCGCCTCCCCCCTCCTCCTCTCGGTCCCCGTCCAGGATGAGGACGCGAAGATCACCCAGGAGGAGCTCGACGAGATCGTCGCCGACATCCAGGCCGAGATCGAGGAGCTGCGCGGGCTGCCCTTCAAGCACGCGGTGCCGGCCTCCACCATGGATCACGCGGGTTTCCTGGAGTTCGCGCGCCAGGAGATGGAGGAGGACATGACCCCCGAGGAGATCGCGGCCGAGGAGGCGGTGGCCAAGCTCCTCGGCCTCATCCCGCCGGGGATGGACCTCGTCGAGACCATGTTCGCCCTGCTCGAGGAGCAGGTGGGCGGATTCTACGATCCGGAGCGCGACGAGTTCTTCCTGCTGTCCACGTTCACGGGGGGGCTGGCCCGGATCATCCTCGCCCACGAGCTCACCCACGCCCTGGACGACCAGTACCAGGACCTGGACGCGGGGATGGAGGAGCGCGAGGGGAACGACGACGCGGCCTTCGCTTACAAGGCGGTTGTCGAGGGAAGCGCGACCGCGCTGATGAACCAGTGGACGATGGAGCACATGGGTGAGCTCGATCCCGGCGAGCTCGCGGCGAGCGGGGACATGGGCATGGAGGTCATGGGCAGCACGCCGCCCTACATCTGGAAGCCCCTGCTCGGCGAGTACCTCAAGGGAGCCGCCTTCCTCAACCGGACCGAGAGCGTGATAAAGGGCACCATGGGCGTGCCCCCCCTCGCCGACGTCCAGGCCGCCTTCGAGAATCCCCCGCTCTCCAGCGAGCAGGTGCTGCACCCCGACAAGTACTGGGATCCGGAGCTGCGCGACGACCCCGTCGCGGTTCATCTTGGCTGCGACGAGCTGCCCGCGGGCTGGAGTCGTATCGAGGAGAACACTCTCGGGGAGCTGAGGCTCGCCATGGTCGTCGAGCCCCTGAAGAAACGGAAGGGGCTCCGGGGGCAGCTCGCGATGATCGGAATGCGGTACACCACGCGCGCCACCGAGGGGTGGGGGGGTGACCGCTACGTGCTGCTCGGTAAGGACGACGCGCGCGTGCTGCTCTCCGTGTCGGTCTGGGACCGCGAGAAGGACGCGGGGGAGTTCGCGGCCGCGTGCGCCAAGCTCGAGGATCACATAACCGAGGGAGCCGCGGCCTGTGCGGAGCTCCGGAAGCTCGAGGGCTGCGGGCACTTCGTGCAACGCGAGCCGGACTCCGACCTCGTCGTCCTGTGCAGCTGGGTCGGAGCCTCGCGCGCCGACGTCGAGGCCCTGATCGCCTCGGTGAAGCGCGAGGTCGAGCGGCCGGAGCGCTGATCAGCCGAAGCTCGAGCGCTTCCGGCGACGGTTCGAGGGCAGCCCCCCCGAGACCCGGCCCGTGAAGAAGAACGCTCCCTCGATGCGCCAGCCCGGACGCGGGACGGTGAAGCCCTCGGCCTCGAGCTGCCACCGGCTGACGAAGAGATCCAGCGGGCGTCCGGGCGCGTCGGCCTCCAGCACGTCGACCAGGGCTCCGGTCAGGGGATTCTCCAGGTGGCGGACCCGGCGGATGCGCAGCGACAGCTCCATCGTCCCCCCCGGTCCGTCCGACCGGGTCAGGGGAAGGAGCAGGGCACCGCAGGGCTCCTCGAGGACGTAGGGATCGCGCACCCCCTCGTTCGGGCCGAGATACGTGATGTCGAGGGCGAAGCCGGAGATGCTGACCGCGAGGACGTGCCCTCGGGGCACGTCCTTCGGCAGGCGGCGGGCGTCCGAGAGGAAGGTGGCCAGCGGGTAGTCCTCGCCCAGGGCGTCCCGCTCGTCGTCGCCCGTCGGCAGGGGCGGGTTGGCGATCCCCGTGAGCAGGGCGTCGAACGGCGAGTCGGGGAGAGGGAGGATCGACTGCACCGCCACCCGGAGCCGATGGCGGACCTCGAAGTGCGGCCACAGCGTGCTCTTCTCGTGTCCCCTCTCGCGGTCCATCCGCACCTCGACGCCGCCCCGGAGCGGCAGGCGCAGGTGCGTACCCGCGGGTCCCCGCCACGCGACCGACTCGCCGTCGGTGACGATCTTCCGGGCCAGCGACGCCAGGTCG
>CAYRXS010000211.1:0-12006 GCA_964428225.1 uncultured Planctomycetaceae bacterium | reverse complement strand
CGCCTTGACGAACAGCTCGGGCTCGATGTCGGCCAGCGTGTAGATCTCGTAGCTCCCCATAACATAAAAAAAAAACGTGGAGTCGAGCGAGTCGAGGTCCATCTCGGCCGCGGCCAGGATCCGATCCACGGGCACGAGGTCCAGGCCTTGGTCCTCGGCCTCGAGACACATCCGGTGCAGCCCCTCGAGGCCCTGGCGCTCGACGATGCGCGAGACGATGAGCCACGCGATCCCGTAGAAAGGCTCGGGCAGCTCCGACCAGTCCCGCTGGAGCTCGCCGCGAGACGTCGCGAGGAGCTCTCCGATCACCTCCCTCTCCCGCATGTCGCCCGCGCGGATGCGCGTGGGGCGGGCCCGCCGCTTCCAGTGCCGGGAGAGCACCCCGGACTCCGGATAGCGGTAGGAGACCGTCACGTCGATCCCGTCCGTGAAGGCGCTCGCGCTCAGCAGGCGGTGGGCGCGGATGTGGCCCGCGTAGCGGGGATTCAGCCGCTCGGCGATCACGTCCGCGAGCCCCTCCTCGAGGATCCCGGGAAGCGGCCGCCAGTCCTCGCCGATCACCGCATGCACGAGCTCGTGGGAGAGGTACCACGGGGACTGGAGGTTCTCCCTCAGATGGATGCGCTCGGCGTCGAACTCGTCGTCGAAGAGCGTGAAGCCGCGGATGCCCGCCGGACGCTGGCGGTGCCGGTACACCTGCAGCTCCTCCTGGACCCAGACGTCGATCGACCGCGGCTGGGAGCCGGGGAGGAGCTCCCGCACCCGGGGGAGCTGGTCCTGGAGGAGCGTCGCGATCCTCTCCGCCGTCTCCTCCGAATTCGCCCGTACCTCGCCGACCGGGGTTCGCACCTCGACGGGAGGAGGCGGGGCCAGGCACGCGCCGCAGGCCAGGGCCAGGGCCATGCACGCGAGGGCTCGATGGGGCGGCTTCATCGGAGGTCACATACGCGAGAAGGGCGCTCGCGACCCCTCCCTCTACCGAAGGATAGTGCAAGAAACGGGGGAGTGACCGATCGGAGCCTCGGCATTCTCTACTTCTTCTCCGCCCACTCCCTCCACGCCTCGTCGAACCCCGCGAAAGACATTCCCAGCTCCTCCCGGAAGGCGGCTCGCAGCACGCCGGGCAGGTCCGAGCCGTCGGGGACGCCCTCCTCGGTCATGCGGCCGTGCAGGCGGAGGTTCAGGGCCGCGTAGGCGTCGGGGTGCTCCTCGATCAGGAACTTCGTCATGGACCAGCAGACGAAGTGGTGGGGGAGCTCGAGGTCGGAGAAGTCGCGGAGCCGGGTGAGCTCGGCGAGGCGGGGGGCCTTCTTCGTCCGGATCAGCTTCCTCACCTCGCCCGGCCAGTCCGACTTGCGCGACTTCGGCGAGATCGCGCCCTCCGAGGAGTCGAAGGAGTTGTAGCGGGGATCGACCTCGCGCTCCATGAAGTGGGCGAGCCCCTCGATGAGCCAGGGGGGCGTGTCGTAGGAGTAGTGGCGGTAGCCGTCCTTCAGCATCGCGGCGACGTTGAACACGACGTGACCGTGCATGGCCGTGTCCTTCCGCAGGCTGCCCTGGCGCGTGTGGATCGACACGAGCAGGGTCTCGGTGTCCGTGATGTTCCAGCGCTGGGTCATCCTCACCCGGAGGCCGAACTGGTCCCGCAGGAAGGCGACGTGGTCGGCCTCCGTGGGCACGAGGAGGATCTCGAACTTGCCCTCCTGGCCGACGTGGGGACCCTCGCCCATGTAGGGCGTGCCGATCAACCAGGTGCGGGGACCGGGCGGGAAGGCAGACTGCTCCACCTGCATGATCTCGAGGAAGCGGGCGTAGGTCTTCTCCACGCGCTGCGCGAACAGGTGGGCGCGCAGCCACGAATCGAGCACCTTCGCGTCGGGCTTGACCTCGGGGAGCTTCACGGCGAGCTCCTCCAGCTCGGCGCGGATCTTCTTCTTCTCCTTCTGGGGGACGCGGTAGGGGCCGAGCCCCATCCCGATCTGGAAGTGGTCCGTCTCGACCCATCGGATGTCGCAGGCGCCGAGCAGGTTGTCGATGGCCGTCGTGTCGGCTCGAGCGAAGGCGAAGCCGCCGAGGGAGACGAGCCCTGCGGCAGCGAGACGTTCGGGGTCTCCCTCGGTGTAGGGGCAGGTGCTCGGGTCGTTCGCGCGGGGATCGTCCCGACGCTGCGCGCTCGCTTCCGCCGCGAGGAGGACGCCGAGAGCCAGGCCGAGCGCGAGTCGAGACGTCATCTCCTCACAACCTCCGCTTCCACGCCTTGGCGCGCTCGATGGCGTCGAACACCGAGAGCTTCTCGACAGGGGGGTCGCCGTCGACGATTCCGCGCAGGGCGTTGATGGCCGCGATCCGCAGGCCGGCGTCCTCCGCGTCGAGGAAGGGCCTCACCCTCGGGACGGCCGCCTCCCGCTCGCCGCATCCCGCGAGCAGACGCAGGGCGGCGATCGTCTCGGCCCGCTCTCCGTCGAGGCGATCGGTGAGCAGGGCGGTGGCCGGGGGGCCCCGGCCCCCGGCGGGGGCGGTGCCCACGCCCGGGCCGAGCTTCTTCCAGCCGCGCATCGAGCGCTCGAGCAGGTGCTCGAGACCCGCGCAGGATCCGCTCGAGGTCGCGGCGAGGGCCCCGGCGAGCCGCTCTCTCGGGTCCGGTTCCTTGCGCTTCTTCTTCTCGTTCTCGGCCGCCGGGCGGAGCTTCGACCAGACCGCCTCCGCGGCGGGGCGCACCCCGGGGTCGGGGAAGAGGGCGACGCGGCGCAGGGTCCAGATCCGGACCTCGAGGCTCCGGTTCGCGAACTCCTCGGCCAGGAGGCGGGTGTGGGGAGGACCGGTGATCTTGTCCAGCACCTCCACGATGCGCGCGCGGGCGTCCTCTCCCTTCTCCTTGCCCAGGGCCGGGAGCAGCAGCGGCGCCGCGCCGGCTCCGAGCGCGACGAGGGCGTCCCGGGCCTGCTCGCCCATCGCCTCGGTGCGCGCCTTGCGCAGCCGCTGGATCTCGGTCTGCGCCGACCGACGCGCCTCCTTCTCGAGCGCCGGCCAGGCGTCGAGCCGCTCGACCTCCTCTCGCTCGTCCTCGTCCTGGGCCGCGGGGCCGACCGCGAGCAGGACCAGGCTCGACAGGAGCAGCCCGATCGGCGCGAGGCGACCGAGGCTCGTCGCACGGGCGAAGCTCACGGCGTCTCCCCCTGCATCCTGTACCGGGTGCTCTCGGGGACGGCCTTCCCCCACGCGGGATCCAGGATCGACAGCCGCGAAGCGTCGATGGCCGCCTCGACGTCGTCCATCGTGCTCCCCTCCGGCAGGTAGGGGAAGTCGTGGACGCGGACGGTGACGGCGTCGAGGGCTTCCTCCTCGCCCTCCTCGATGCCGACGAGTTGTACGAGCCGCAGGCGTCCGATCTGCTCGAACGGGGGGCTCCAGACGCCCGGTTCGAGGCCGCGCGCGTACACCCAGAGGTCGAGCTCGAGCCGGCGGAAGTCCCCGCTCAGCTCCTGAGCCTCCGCCTCCCCTTCCGTGGGATCGGCGCGCAGGGCCTCGCTCATTCGCTCGCACTCCCGCACCGCCTCCGCGCGCCGCTCGGAGTGAACCGCCCTCACGGCGGCCCGCGGAAGGTACACGTTGCGAAGGGCCACCCGCCGGCAGTGGACGGGCGTGTACTCGGGGAACATCACGGCGATCGCATCGGCCACGACCTGCACCTCGGGGCCGCGGATCTCCACCTCGTCCACGAGCAGCACGACGTCCGGATCATACGCGCGCGGGGCATCGCCCCCGGCGGGGTCGTCGCGCGACTCGCCGTTCTCTTCCCCGCATCCGGCGAGCAGGATCGCCGCCAGTATCCAGCACGGTCGGGGAAAACGCACCACTGCTCCCTACTCCTCTCGACGAGCGTCGAACCGCGCGATGAAGGGCAGGGCGCGCTCCACCAGGAAGTCGTAGGTGGCGCGGATGTTCTCCTCGATGGACGAGAGCCCGTGGACGACCATGGAGGGACCGAAGCTGCTCTGGTTCTCGAGGAACAGGGAGCGCGGGTCGTTGGCGAACGACTCCGTGCGGAGGGTGTGGGCGTTCGGCGCTTCCTGCTCGGGCGGGAAGACCAGGCGCAGACCGAACAGCCGGGGCGCGCGCTCGAACTCCTGGAGCTCGTCACCGAATCCGAACACGGCCTCCCGCAGGAAGGTCCGGGAGTCCCGGAAGTTCTTCGGGTTGATCAGGGTGCGGATCGTGACCACCTGGGCGGTGAAGAGCTGGAGGCGGCGCAGCTCGGCGACCGCGGTGGCGATCTCCCGTACCCGGGCCGCGAAGTCCTCCGTGGTCAGCCCGGAGAGCTCCTCCCGGAACTGGAACCGGTCGCCCAGGAACCGGACCGAGGACGCCGCTCCCGGCTGGGGGGTGGGGTTCGAGAGCTCCGCTCCCTGCGGGGTCACCGCGAAGCTCTTGTAGGCGGGAGCCCCCGCCTCGAACATCCGGTTGTGGATCTTCTGGATGGGCGTGGGATCCGGGGCCAGGGGCGGATGCAGGAGCTCGCAGAGGAAGGCGATGGTGCGGGGTTCGTAGCGCATGGGAGGAGGCCGAAGGTGCGGTCCCGGCGAGGGCAATACCCGGGAAAGAGCCCATGGTACCAGCCCGGAGGGGGCTTTCTCCCGGCCGACTTCGTGGGGATCCCCCCCGATCGGAGCTTGGATCGAGGGGGGCGGCCAGTAGACTTTTGCGACGATTTTCCAGGAGGAAACGTCGCTCCGCGCTCGATGGAGAGCCCCGGAGGTCGGCGATCTTCCTTCCCCAGGGATCGCGGCTTTCCGGAGGTTCCGGCTCACACGGATCTTACTCCGTCGTAGATCGGCGCGTCCGCTCGTTCTCGACTCCCGCCCTTCCTACCCCACACCCGGCCCACCGCCATGCTCCGTTCACCCGCCCGCGGCTCCCTTTCGATCTTCCTCGGTCTCGTCGCCTGCGCGCCCCTCGTCGCCTGTGGTGGCGAGGCGGAATCCGACTCTCCGCCGGCCGCCGACACACCCGCGGAGAATCCCTCCGGACCCGGCGCGGCGGAGACCACCGGCCTGACCGTGGCGGAGACCGCGCTGGCCTTCGAGGCCGCCACGACGGGCGAGCACCCGTTGCTTGGCGATTCGCTGGAGGTGAACGGCGAGAAGATCTCCCTGGCCGAGATCAAGCGCCACGTGCTCTTCGTGACCAACGTGGGTCGCGGCCTCTTCGAGGAGGCGAAGTTCCAGGTCCACATCGACCAGGAGATCCAGCGTCAGATCGAGCAAGAGGGGAAGAAGCCCGAGGATCTCGGGATCTCCCAGGAGGAGCTCGACGCCGCGGTGGCCCGGATCCGGCAGGGTGTCGAGGATCAGATCGCGGGTCAGGCGAACCTCGACGTCGCGGACTACGTGCCCGAGAACGATCCCCGCTGGGTCGGACAGGTGAAGCAGACCGAGCTCTTCAAGAAGGTCTTCCTGCCCGAGAATCCCCACGAATACCCGCCGATCACCGTCTCCGCCCTCTCCGAATCCGGGGAGGAAGGGCAGAACATCTTCACCGTCCTCGTCGACGACTGGGATCGGACGCATGGACCGGACATGGAGCCGGCCGAGGAGCAGAACCCGCGCGACCCCGGGGTGATGCTGTTCAACCGGATGCTGACCCAGAAGGTCCTCGCCCACCTCGACGAGAACTCCGACATCCAGATGCTCGAGGACGGGGTCCCCGTGGAGCTGCTCGGCATCGTCAACGGGGTGAAGATCTCCGTGGACTCGATCTGGCCGAAGATCGAGAACGAGATCACTCCCCTCGCGGTCTGGAAGGCGAAGCAGTGGCTCGTCAACACGACGCTCGTGAAGCAGGCCCTGGAGGAATCGGGCCACCTCCTCGGTCGGGACGACGCATTGGCCATCTGGGAGGAGCAGGCCGAGCCCTACAAGGACTCCCTGTTCTCCCTCGAGAAGCTCTCGATCTCCATCAAGAAGTACCCGACCCTCGGGATGTGGCTCACCTACCATCGCCTCTACGAGTCCTTCAAGCTGCAACGGGTGGAGGAGATGACGGACGAGGTGCTCGATCAGCAGGGCATCGATCGCACGGCCGCGATCGTCAGCCTCGCCCCCGCCGACATCGACATCATCCTGCTCTCGGCCTACGACTTCGAGAACAAGGCGTGGAAGAAGGACGGCTGGCAGAAGGCCGCCGAGCGGGCGCGGGAGGTCGCGCAGAAGCTCGCGGACGGGGAGAACTGGGGCGCCCTGCTCGAGGAGTACTCGGAGTTCTGGGACCCGCCGATCCCCGAGAGCCAGCGCGGCAACCAGCAGGTGGAGATGAGCCTCAAGCGCAAGGGTTGCTTCCGAGGCCAGCACCGGAACAACCTCTCGCGAGTGCTCGAGGAGCCCGAGTTCCTCACCTTCCTCAACGGCGGCTGCATCACCGACATGATCTTCTTCGAGCAGGAGGTGGGGAAGATCGAGAACCCCATCGTCGGGCCCTACGGGTACTACATCCCGCGGCTCATCCACCGGGCCGCCCCCACGGTCCAGCTCTCGGCCATCGACGTGAAGAGTCGCACGTACCTCGAGCAGGACTACTTGACGGAGCGCCTCGCGCTGTACGCCCAGGAGCTGCTCGCCGAGGCCACGGTCACCGGGCTGTAGATCCCCCGGATCGATCACCGAGGCCCCGCCGGGACCCCTGAGGGCTCCTGCGGGGCCTCTGCCGTCCCCGGCCCCCGAGCCGCCGATCAGCGGCGAACGCCAGTTCGTCCGCTGCAGCGGCGGCCCGTTGAGCCGCCCAGTCGGCTCAACGGGCTTTACACGGCCCCTCCCCTGGTCGAAGATCCCGCCGTCGAAGGGCTCTCCCCCCGCGATGAAGAGCGACGCCAAGAAGACCTGGATGCTCCTGAAGCCGCACGCCCGGCCCCAGCTGCGGGCCCTCGTGATCGTGCTGGTGCTCGGGATGATCACCGCGGCGGCGCAGACGTCGGTGATCGTGCTCATCGAGCCGGTGTGGAGCCAGGTGCTCTTCCCCGTCGAGGACGTCCCGGCGGCGGAGCCCAACGCGATCGCGCGGGGCTTCGAGTGGCTTCGGGACTGGTCGGTGGAGAGCGGCCTCGTGGACAACGGGCGCCTCGCCGTGCTCCTCGCCCTCACCACCATCGCCCTCGTGCTGGGCCTCGTCGGGGCGGTGACCCAGTACGGCTTCACGTGGCTCGCGCGGCGCGTGGCCTTCCGGGTGATCGTCGACCTGCGGCTGCGGCTCGCGCGCCACCTGATGGGGCTGTCGATCCGCTACCACGGCCAGCGGAAGTTCGGCGATCTGCTCTCCCGGATCAGCTCGGACGTCATGACGACGCTGGTGGCCATCAACGTCAGCCTGCGCAACCTCATCCTGGAGCCCCTGTTCGCGATCACCGCCCTCGCCGCGGCCTTCTACCTCGCGCCGCTCGTGACCCTGGGGATCCTGGTCCTGACGCTCGCCACCCTCTGGCCGGTGAAGAAGCTCACCGCGAAGGTCCGCAAGGGCTCGCGCAAGAGCCTGACGTCACTCGGGTCCTCCGTGCAGGTGCTGACGCAGATGTTCCAGGGCATCCGGACCGTCAAGTCCTTCGGGGGGGAGGAGCGCGAGCTGGATCGCTACCGGCGGATCAACGACAGCTACATCCGGACGTCGATGAAGATGGTGCGGGCCGTCGCCCTGACGCACGCGTGGACGGCGCTCTACAGCGTGGCCGGCGTTGCGGTCCTGCTCCTGGTGCTCGGGCTGGGGCAGATCTACTTCGACCTGTTCGCGAAGGCGGGCACGGCCGCGGCCCTGTTCATCCTCATCGCGCGCTTCAACAACCACGTCAAGGTGGCCACGAAGGGGTGGACGCGGGTCGAGGAGTCGGTCGGGGCGTCCGTCCGCATCCTGGAGCTCCTGGACGAGCCCGAGGACGTGGTGGAGGCCGAGAACCCCCTGCCGCTCGACGGGCTCGGGTCGGGCATCCGCTTCGAGGACGTGACCTTCACCTACGCGGGCAGCGAGGACCCCGCGCTCCGGGGGCTCGACCTCGAGGTGCGGACCGGGGAGACCCTCGCCCTCGTCGGCCCGTCCGGATCGGGCAAGAGCACGCTGGTCGACCTCGTCGCCCGCTTCATCGATCCCGGTGCGGGCCGGATCACGGTCGACGGCAAGGACCTGCGCGATCTCGCGAAGCGCGACTGGACGTCGCACTACGCGCTCGTGGGGCAGGTGCCCTTCCTCTTCCACGCCTCGGTCGGCGAGAACATCCGCTACGGGAAACCGGGTGCGACGCCGGAGGAGCTCGAGGCCGCGGCGGACGTCGCGGACATCCACGAGTTCATCGCCGAGCTGCCCGAGGGCTACGACACGGACGTCGCGGACATGGGCTCGCGGCTCTCCGGCGGCCAGCGCCAGCGCATCACGATTGCCCGCGCGGTGCTGAAGGGGGCGCCGCTCCTGCTCCTCGACGAGGCGACGAGCTCGCTCGACAGCGAGTCGGAGGCCGAGGTCCAGCGCGCCCTCGACCGGCTCATGGAGGGGCACACGGTCATCGTGATCGCTCACCGCCTCTCGACGGTGCAGAACGCGGACCGGATCGCGGTGCTCGAGAACGGGCGCCTCGTCGAGCAGGGAACCCACGAGCAGCTCGTGGCGAACGGCGGCACCTACGCCCGGCTCTCCTCCCTCCAGAACCTGGGCGCTCCCGCCTGAGCCGTGAGCGAGCCCGCGAACCGTCGGAAGCTGAGCGCGTTCGACGCCACGCTCCTCGTCATGGGGGGGATCATCGGCGTGGGGATCTTCTTCACGCCCCAGGAGGTGGCGCGGCTCGCCTTCGAGCCGTGGGCGTTCTTCGCCCTCTGGGTCTTCGGGGGAGTGGTGGCCATGTGCGCGGCGTTCACCTTCGCGGAGCTCGGGGGCACGTTCCCGAGGTCGGGGGGGTGGTTCGTCTTCCTCCGCGAGGCCTTCGGGCCCTTCCCCGCGTTCCTGTTCGCCTGGGTCGTGCTCACCACGATCTCCACGGGTGCGATCGCGGCGATCGTGAAGTTCTGCGCCGACCAGATGCACGTCGTGTTCCCCGCGTCGATCGGCGACGAGGGGAGCCCCGGTCACACCGCCATCGCCCTCGGGGTCGTCGTGGGGCTCACGGTGATCACCATGTTCGGGGTGAAGCGCGCGGCGCTGCTCCAGAACGTCTGCATGATCCTGAAGCTCGTGGTCATCGCGGGGTTGATCGTCTGCGGGCTCGTGTTCTTCACGCCCGGCGCGGCGGGGGAGGACGCCGGGGCGAGAGAGGCGATCGCGGCGTCGGAGTACTCGCTGGGCGCGGGCATGGTCGTGGCCCTGCTCTCCGTCCTGTTCTCCTACGGGGGCTGGCAGCTCCTGTGCTACGTGGCCCCCGAGGTGAAGGAGCCGCGCCGCACCCTGCCCCGGGCGATCGTCTTCGGAGTGCTGGGGGTCGTCGTCGTGTACCTCCTCGCCAACGCGGCCTTCCTGCGCGTGCTCGGCATCGACGGCATCGCCTCCGACCCCGCCTTCGCCTCCACTCTCGCCGAGCGATCGATCGGGGAGACGGGGAAGCGCCTGCTCGCCGCGGGGATGGCGATCTCCGCGGTGGGGGTGGCGGCGGTGAACGTGATCGCGGGTCCGTGGCTCTACGTGGCCATGGCGCGGGAGAAGCTCTTCTTCCAGTCCGTCGGCCACCTGCATCCTCGGACGGGCGCGCCGGTCGTCGCCCTCTGCATCCAGGGCGCGCTCGCGATCGTCTACTTCTTCCTGGACACGATCCAGGAGCTCGTGGCCTCCATCGTCTTCGTCGAGTGGATCTTCCACGGCCTCGCCGCCCTCGCCCTGATGCAGCTTCGCCACTTCCGCCCCGAGCTGCCGCGCCCCTTCCGGAGCTTCGCTTACCCGCTCGCGCCGATCGTCTACCTGATCTGCGCCCTGCTCGCGGTGGGAGGCACGCTGTGGCTCACGGGCTGGGACGTCACGGGCCGTGCTCTCTCCGTCGTGGCGGTGGGCGTCGTGATCTACTGGCCCTGGCGCCGCCTCGTCGGCCGGGCCGGGGAGGAGACCTGAGCCTCCGGGCTCAGCGCTGCAACAGGCAGACCGCCTGCGCCGCGACCCCCGCGTCCTTCGCCAGGGCGCCGAGGCCCTCGAGGCTCTTGCCCTTCACGTTCACGCGACCGACGTCCGCGTCGAGCAGCCCCGCGATCGTCCGGCGCATCGCCTCGCGGTGGGGAGCGATGCGCGGGCCGTCCGTGGCGACGACGACGTCCACGTTGACGAGCGTCCAGCCCGCCTCGCGCACCTTCCCCCAGGCGAGGCCGAGCAGCTCCGCGCCGGGGGCGTCCTTCCACTGCGCCTCGGAGTCGGGAAAGAGCGTGCCGATGTCGTCGAGCCCCGCGGCGCCGAGCACGGCGTCGACGATCGCGTGCAGCACCGCGTCCCCGTCGGAGTGGCCGAGGGGCCCGGTGGGGTGGGGGAGCTCGATCCCGCCGAGGACGCAGGGGCGACCTTCGACGAGCGCATGGGCATCGAAGCCGGTCCCGACGCGCAGGCTCATGATCTCCTCCTGGCCGCGAAGAGCCCGCGCACGATCGCGAGGTCGGCGGGCGTGGTGATCTTCGGATTCGCGGAGCCGCCGTCCACGAGGGCCACGGGGCCCATGTACCTCTCCCACATGGCGGCGTCGTCCGTGGGCCGGAATCCGTCCTGCTCGGCCTTCTCCAGGACCTCGAGGAAGCGCTCCGCCAGGAAACACTGCGGCGTCTGGGCGAGCCAGAGACCCTCCCGCGCGACGGTCTCGTGCGCCTGGCGCCCGTCCGGCGAGCGCTTGACCGTGTCGCACACCGGGGTACCCACGAGCGACGCGCCCTCGGCCGCGGCGAGACGGATCGCGCGCGCGATCGTGGTCGGTTCGATCAGGGGACGCGCGGCGTCATGGATCGCCACCACGTCGACCGCGGAGGAACACGCGAGCACCCCGGACCGCACGGAGTCGATCCGCTGCGCACCGCCGGGCACGACCGCCGCCACCTTCGCGAGGGCGCCTCCCGCCTCCACGAGCTCTTCCACGCGCGTCACGTCCTCGCGGTGGACGACGAGCACGATCTCCTCGACCTCGTGGCACCGATGGAAGGCCTCGACGCTGACCTCGAGGACCGTCCGCCCGCCGAGCTCGAGCCACGGCTTGCGAACCACGCCCTCGGACCCGTCGTTCATGCGCGTGGAAGCCCCGGCGGCGACGATCACCGCGCGAGCGCGAAGGGGGTCGGAGGGGGGAGAGGCCATGGCTCGTACGAGGGTACGCTGTGCGCGGCGCGTACCGTATCCTCTTCCCGTGCTCCCCGACGACCTCGTTCCTCCCGACTGTCCGTGGCCGGTCCTCCTGGGAGTGGATCCCGGTACCCGCATGGCCGGCTACGGCGCGATCGTCCTCGCCCCGAGGGAGCCCCGGCTCGTCGTCTGCGGGGTGATCGAGCCCCCGGCCCGCGAGGCGATGGCCGCGCGGCTCGCCCACCTCGCCGAGGAGCTCGAGGAAATCCTGCGCCGCCTGCGGCCGCGAACCGTCGTGGTCGAGGGCGCCTTCGCCGCCCGCAACGTGAAGAGCGCGCTGCGCATCGGCGAGGCGCGCGGGGCGGTGCTGGCCGCGGTGGGCCGCCACGGGATCGAGGTCATCGAGCTCGCCCCCGCCGCGGCGAAGAAGGCGATCGTGGGGAACGGCAACGCGAGCAAGGAGCAGGTGGCGGCCATGGTGGCCACGATCCTGAAAACCCAGCTCCCCGACGTTCCCCACGACGCGACCGACGCCCTGGCCCTCGCCCTGGCCCATGCCCGGCGTCTCGACCTGATCGAGGCCACCCGCCGATCGCCGCGGTTCCGGGAATAGCCCGCATTCACGGGCCTTTCCGGCCGCGATCCATCGATTCGCCCTTGCCGGGGCGTGGGGTGGGGCTTCCAATGGAACCGCCGATCAGCGGCGAGCGCCAGCTCGTCCGCTGCAGCGGCGGTGGGGGGGGG
>CAYRXS010000210.1:0-12146 GCA_964428225.1 uncultured Planctomycetaceae bacterium | reverse complement strand
GACATGACGGGTCTCCGGACGGGGATCGAGGGGGCGAGATTGTCGTCGAAGCCCGATGTCATTTCGACCGGGGGGACTAGAATCTCGCCTCGGTGGGGGTCGCACCCGGCGATCGCCCGATCCGAGGAGGGGCCTTCGTGCAGCTCAACTGGTTCGACGTCAGCGCGTTCATCGCCTTCATCGCGGTCGTGGTCGCCGTGTCGCTCTACGCGTCGCGGCGCGAGAAGAGCTCGGAGGACTACTTCCTCGCGGGACGGAAGCTCACCTGGTACCTGATCGGCTTCTCGCTGATCGCGTCGAACATCTCGACCGAGCACTTCGTGGGGATGGCGGGCACCGCGTTCGGGCGGGTGGGGCTCGCGATCGCCTCCTACGAGTGGATGAGCGCGATCACGCTGGTGATCGTGGCGTGGTGGCTGTTGCCGAAATTCCTGAAGGTGGGCATCTACACGATGCCCGAGTTCCTCGAGTATCGCTACGACCGGGGAACGCGGTCCATCATGGCCGTGTACATGCTGCTCGCCTACGTCATCGTGTTCCTCGCCACGGTGCTGTACAGCGGCGCGAAGGGTCTGAACGGCGTCTTCGACTTCCCGAAGATGCTCATGAACAACTATGACATGACCCAGGAGAACGCCACCTTCTGGGCCACCGTCGCGGGTATCTGGGGCATCGGGATCATCGCGGGGGCGTACACGATCTACGGCGGCCTGAAGGCGGTCGTGTGGTCCGACCTCCTCCAGGGGGGCGCGCTCCTCCTCGGGGGCGGGATCGTGATGTACCTCGGCCTCAAGCTGTACGGCGGAGGCACGCTGATCGAGGGTGGCGGAGTCGACGGGGGAAGCCTCTTCGACGGGTGGCGGTCGTTCACGGAGACGAACGGCGACAAGCTGCACGTCGTCCTGCCCTGGAACGATCCGGACGTGCCCTGGCTCGCGGTGTTCATCGGGGGATTGTGGATCCCGAACCTCTTCTACTGGGGCCTGAACCAGTTCATCACCCAGCGAACGCTCGGCGCGAAGAGCCTCGCCGAGGGGCAGAAGGGCATCTACCTCGCCTGCATCTTCAAGCTGATCATTCCCTTCATCATCGTGATGCCGGGGATCATGGCCTTCCAGCTCTTCGGCGACGACGTGCTCGCCAAGGCCGGCGGAGACGTCGCCAAGGCGGGCGAGCTCGCCTATCCCCACATGATCGCGGAGATCATGCCGCCGTTCCTGTGCGGGGTGATGCTCGCGGCGCTCGCGGGGGCGGTGATGAGCTCGTTCAACTCGGGGCTGAACTCGGCATCCACGATCTTCACTGTCGACCTGTACACGAAGTACGTCGACCGGAGCGCGGATCCGAAGAAGCAGGTCACGATCGGCCGGACCGCCACCGCCGCGATCGTGGTCGTCGCGTGTCTCTGGGCGCCGGTCATCAGCGGCTTCAAGGGCGTGTTCAACTACATCCAGGAGATCTGGGGCTTCATCTCGCCCGGCATCGTGGCCGTGTTCCTGGTGGGGCTGATCTTCCGGCGCGTGCCCTCGGCGGCCGCGAAGACCGCGCTCCTGCTCGGGCCGGTGCTCTACGCGATCTGCCGCGTGCCGAAGTGGGTCATCGTCAATCGGTACGTCGTGGACGAGGAGAACCTCGTTCGGGCCACCGCCGGCGGCGAGCCGGTCGGAGGTCTCGAGCAGTGGTTCCACGACTTCGGGAGCTGGTCGTTCCTGCACCACATGGGGCTGATTTTCGTCGTGCTCGCGATCATCATGCTCCTGATCACGTGGCGGCGCCCGCGCCTCGAACCGATCACGTACCCCAGATCCGAGATCGACACGACCGTTCCGAAGTACTCCTACGCCCTCGGCACCGGAGTGATCCTGCTCACCATCGCGCTCTACGTCATCTTCTGGTGATCGGCCAGGGGCTGGCTCGGCGTCTTCCGAACGCTATGATCCGCCTCGGCCCCTCCGCCGCCACCACCGACCGACCGCCCCGGGAGGCGATTCCATGACCGCATCCGGCCGCTCATCCCCCGTCGTCGCCACCCAGCTCTGCGTGATGATGTTCCTCCAGTTCTTCATCTGGGGGGCGTGGTACGTCACGGCGCCGATCTACCTCTCGACCATCGGCTTCGGAGCGACGGACTTCGGCTGGACCTACTCGGTCGGCCCGATCGCGGGGATGATTTCCCCCTTCTTCGTGGGGATGATCGCCGACCGGTTCTTCTCCACGGAGAAGGTGCTCGGGGTGATGCACCTGCTCGGGGGGGGGATCATGCTGGCGGCCACGGTGCTGATGCGGGCCGCGGAGCCCGATCCGGCGTTGATCAACGTCGTGTTCTTCGGCCACATGCTGTGCTTCTTCCCCACGCTGGCGCTCACCAACGCCCTGGCGATGAAGAACATCACCGACACGGAGAAGCAGTTCCCGCTCATCCGTGTGTTCGGGACCATCGGGTGGATCGTCGCCGGTCTCCTCGTGAGTTGGCTCGTGTGGGACAGCTCGATCAACATGTTCTACCTGACCGCCGGCGCGGCCCTGCTCCTCGGGCTCTACTCGTTCTCACTGCCGCACACGCCGCCGGTGGCCACCGATCAACCGATCAGCATACGGGAGATCCTGGGCCTGGACGCCCTCGTGCTCTTCAAGCGCCCCTCGTTTGCGATCTTCATGGCCGCCTCGTTCCTCGTGTGCATCCCGCTGGCCTTCTACTACCAGATCGCGGCCAGGGTGGTCGAGCTCACCGGACTACCCGAGGGACAGACCATGTCCTTCGGGCAGATGTCCGAGATCCTCTTCATGTTGGTCATGCCCCTGTGCTTCGCGCGCCTCGGAGTGAAGTGGATGCTTGCGGTGGGGATGCTCGCGTGGGTGGTGCGCTACGCGCTCTTCGCCTTCGGGGCCCCGGACGAGGTGGCGTGGATGATCATCGGCGGGATCGTCCTGCACGGGATCTGCTACGACTTCTTCTTCGTCACCGGCCAGATCTACACGGACCAGACGGCGCCCAAGCAGATCCGAGCCCAGGCCCAGGGGATGCTGGTCCTGTGCACCCTCGGACTCGGCATGCTCATCGGAGCCCAGGTGGCGGGCAGGATCGAGGCTCGCTACACGCCCGAGGAATCGAAGGCCGCGGGCGAGCTGGCGGGCGCAGCGGGCAAGCTCGTCGATGCTGTCAAGGAGGAGGTCGCGCTGCTCGAGGAGCAGTACCCGTGGGCGACCGAGGAGGAGGTCACCCGAGAGGAGATCACTGAGCGCGCGCCGGACCTGGCCGCGAAGCTCGTCGAGCTCGAGGAGAAGCAGGCGGTCCAGAAGGAGCACCGCCACGAGCAGCTCGCGCTCATGAACTGGAAGTGGATCTGGGGGATCCCGGCGATGCTCGCCGGCGTCATCCTCGTGCTCTTCGTGCTCTTCTTCCGCGATCGAAGGAAGGAGGAGGAGGTGGCCGCGTCGGATGTCGAGCCCTCCGACGATCCCCTCGCTCCCGTCTAGCCGAGCGACCACTCGCCCGCGTCGAGGGCGCGCAGGTTCTCCTCGAAGAGGGCCACGGCCCGGGCGTGCCAGTCCGGGAGGTCGTCGATCGAGGGGACGAAGCTGAGCTCCTCGATGATTTGGCGCTGGTCCTCGGGCAGGTCGCGGTCGAGGTAGCGCGGGCCGTAGTCGAAGAGCTCGGGGCAGTGGCGCATGCGCAGGAGCTCGATGAGCGGATTCAGGGTCGTGTGCACGTAGGAGTGGATCGCGTCGGCGTGGGCCCCGCGCCGGGCCGCCTTGATCGCGAAGTGGTTGAAGATCGCGAAGCGCTCGCGCAGGACGGGCAGGCGTTCCTTCATCCGCTGCAGGAGCCTCTCGCGGTCGAGGGGCACCGGTTGCACGAGGCCGTCGCGATCGAGCAGCACGAGGGGCTCGCCGTGCCGCTCGCGCTCGAGGAAGAGCTCGTCGTCGCCCGCCTTCATCATGACCACGTCGACCATGTGCCAGTCCGCGGTGTCCCGGAGCCGGACGAAGGCCTGCTCGCAGCCGAACGGCGTGGGGGAGGGCAGGCGCCACTCGTGCTCGATGGGGGAGACGCTCTCGAGAATCCGCCGGACCGCCGCGAGCCCGTCCTCGACGCGGTCGTCCTCGACGATGCAGAAGAGATCCACGTCCGAGATCTCGTCCGTGCGCCCGCTCGCGTCGCTGCCCCCGGACCACACGGCCCGGAACCACGGGATCTCCGCCACCCCGGCGCGCAGCGCGTCGAGGATGTCCTGGCGGCCGATCGTGAATTCGCTCATGGGGTGCTCCCGGGGTCTCTCACTCGTCCTCGATGACCACGCGGTCCCCGAGAAGGCGAACGAGATCCGGCAGATCGTAGTGCTCGAGGACGTTCGGGACGGCGTAGCCCATGAGATTCGGATCTGTGGGTCGAGCCACCACGTCGTCGGTCCACGACTTGATTCCACCCCGGAGCCGCACCCGGACGGGGGGATCGGCGAGGACCGCCGCGTGGAGCACGATGGGGGCGGCGGATCCGATCCCGATGATCTCGACGGGTTCGTTGATCAGCTCCTCGCGGCGCAGGTATCCAAGGAGGTTGTCGAGGTCCTCCACGCGCTGGCCGAAGAGCGACTGGCCCAGGTGGAGGGAGATGGCGGCCACGCGGTGCTCGGAGTTGCGGAACTTCGCCTGGCTTCCGTGGTCCCGGGTCTCGCCAATGCCCCGCAGGTCGACCGCGGCCACGACGTGGCCGGTGCCGACGAGCTTCTCGATCCGTCCCCCGGGCCCGGCATCCACCGCCTTGCCCTCTCCGTGGACGTAGATGACGGAAGGGTGCTCGGAGGGATCCCACTCGATTCGAGGCACGTACAGGAGGAACGGCAGGTCGGGATCGCACCCCGTGCGGAGGAACCTCTTTTCGATTCGGAATCCGTCCCGATCGATCAGATACCGCTCTCTCGGCAAGAAGGCGGGAGGGAACCGCGGCTGCACGGGTCCGGTGACCACGTGGCTTGTGCGCCAGAAGCCCAGGATCTCCTCCACCTCCTTGCGTAGCTCCCGCGTGAGGCCCTCCCCTCCGAACGAAGGGCGTTCCGTCTCGAGCTCTCGAGCGCGCGCCAGGCTGAGGTCGAACACCGTCACCTCGTCGGGGAAGTCCGTGCGCACCTGGCCGGTGCGGGTGACCTGGAGCGCCTGGTCCGTTTGCACGGTGAGCTCGGGCTCGACCACCGGCGAGTCGTTGTCGAGAAGCCAGCGTTTCATCCACGCCGCCGCCGCCTCGCGTCGGGGCTTGCTGAAGCCGTGCTCGTCGTCGTGGGAGAAGAGTCCCATCCGCTCCGGCGCGCCCAGCACCTCGTACGCGGCCCGTGCCTCCGCGTAGGCCTTCTCGGTGGCGGCGAACTCGAAGAAGTCCTTCTCCGCGGCGAGGATCAGGGTGGGCTTCGGCGCTCGCATGATCGCGTAGTCGGCGTGGTCGAGGTGGAGGTATCCCTCGCCAGGCAGGTGCTGGCAGCCGTCCTGGGGGCCGATGGTCTGGAACAGCCGACGGCGGGTCATGACGAAGCACGAGGGCGCGGCAGCGAAGATGCGCTCGTCGTAGCCCATCAGGAAGGTCGTCTGGGTGCCGCCTCCCGAGTTGCCGGTCATGCCGACCGGGGCATCGGGGTCGACTTCCGGTCGGGAGAGCAGGTAGTCGAGAGCCCGTACTCCGTCCCACAGCTCGTGCTTGACCACGCTCTCGCCGACGAGCAGCGCCCCGTGGTTCAGGAGCTCGTGCTCGGTCGTACCGTGGCGGTCGATGTCGAGCTGGTGCCGCTCGCCCTGGCCGATTGGATCGTAGATCAGGGCGACGAAGCCCTCGAGGGCGAGAAGGATCGACACGCGCTGATAGGTGTCGGCGGCTTTGCCGTTGTTCGAGTGCCCACAAGCCACGAGGACACCGGGGAAGGGACCGGGGCGCGAGGTGGGGACATACAGGTTGGCGGTGACGTGATGATGCGGCCGGCTCTCAAAGAGCACTTTCTCGATGCGGTAGCCATCGGCTTCGATTGTCCCCGTCACCCGCGGATTCAGGGGCGTCTGCTCCGGCATCTCGCCCAGGATCTCCAGGTAGCTCTCACGGCGACCAGACTGGTAGCCCTCGAGCGCCTTCCTGCTCTTCAGAAACTTCTCCAGGCTGAATCTCCACCGCTGGGACTCGCGCGTGCGCACCCAATCGAGCAGCTCTTCATACAGCAGTTCGTGGGAGTCGTCCCCCAGGACCTTCAGCTCCTCCGGCTCGGACTGTCGGAGATCGGATTCGCCATCGAACTGCGCTCGCCCGAGCGTGGGGAGCAGGAGCACGGCCACCGTGCCGAGTACGACGCGGAAGACCCTTGCCCCTCGGTGGTCGGGGGAGCGATCCTTTCCCTCCGCGTTCGCTCGTCTCGGCACACGTTCCGGATTCCCTTCGGAGGTTCCCATGTCGCTTTCTCCGCTCCTCGTTCCGCTGGTGGCTCTCCCCATCCTAGGTGCGTTCGGCTCCAGTGCCAGTCAGGAGGAGGTCCCCTCCCTGCCCGTCACCGGATTCAACGATCTGGTGGAGGTTCCCGGCCTCGCCTCGATCCACCAGTTCTCCTCCCACAGCCGGGAGGGGAAGAACGGCGACGCCACCTGGCACCTCTACGACGACGAGAAGGGGCACGCGGTGATCTTCGACGCCGCGGGGCCGGGGTGCGTGCGCAGCATGTGGAGCACGGACATCCGCGAGGACGCCGTGTTCCACTGGTACTTCGACGGAGAGGACGAGCCGCGCTTCTCGATCCCCATGCTCGCCTTCTACAAGGGCGAGCACCCGCTCTTCCCCGCGCCCCTCGTGTCCTACGAGCGCCGCGGCTACTGGGGCGACCGGCCCTTTGCCGGCAACTCCTTCGTACCGGTTCCGTTCGAGAAGCACCTGAAGATCACGGTGAGCGGCGAGCTCTACTTCTACCACGTGCTCTGGGAGAGCTACCCCCACGGGACGCCGCTCGCGACCTTCACCGGGGAGGAGGACCGCGGCTTCGTCGAGGACGCCTTCGCGAAGATCGGGACGGGCTCTCTCCCCGTCGAGCACGCCCTCGAGTCCCGGGTCGAGGGGCTCGATCCCGGCGAGGAGCTCGTCCTCCTGAACCGCGAGCGGGGAGGCACGATCCTCTCCCTCGTCCTCGAGGCGGAAACCTCGGAGGAGCTCATCCGTGATACCCGGATCCTGATGCTGTGGGACGGCCACGACCGCTGGGATGTGAACGCGCCGCTCGGGTACTTCTTCGGGAGCGCGGTGAAGGTCACGCCCATGGTCAGCATGCCGCTGGCCGTGGAGTCCCTGGAGAACGGGCGGGTGCGGCTGTCGTGCTGGTTCCCCATGCCCTTCACCCGCTCGGGACGGATCGTCCTCGTGAACGACTCGGAGACCCGGCTCGGGCCCATCGGGTGCTCCGTCGCGTACCAGGAGGAGGTTCCCCCCGCCGACCGCCTCGCCTACTTCACCACGACCTTCCGGGAGGGCTGGACGACCTACGGCCGGGACTGGCTCCTCGCCGAGACGCCGGGGGCCGGCTGGTACGTGGGCACCGTCCAGACCATGCTCGGCGCGCACTACTGCGAGGGGGACGAGCACTTCGCCCTCGACGGCGCGATCTCGCCCCAGATCAACGGCACGGGCAGCGAGGACTACTACCTCGGCTGCTTCTGGCCGAACCGCGAGTTCAACTCGCCCTTCGCCTGCGTGGTGGGGGACATCCAGGCCGAGGGGGGATCCATGCAGGCGGCCTACGGGATCCGGAGCTGCTACGCCCGCTACCACCTCGAGGCACCCGTACCGTTCCGGTCCCATCTCGACGCCCGGATCCAGCACGGGGGCTACGACACGATCCGCTCGAGCTACGGGAGCCTGGCCTTCTTCTACCTCCGCGGTCGGCCGGCCCTCGTGGAGACGGACTTCCTCGACGTCGGCAACGTCGCGAGCGAAACCGCTCACGGCTACGCGGCGACCGCGAGCACGCCGACGGGGCCGGTGACCTCCCGCCCCGAGGGCCGGAACCACCTCCTCGAGCACCGGGAGACGGGCCGCCGGCACGAGGGAGGGGAGATCTCCTTCGCCCTCGCCATCGATCCCGCCAACCGCGGCGTGCGCCTCCGCCGGCGGCTCGACCAGGCCTCTCCCCGGCAGACGGCCGAGGTCTTCGTCGACAGCGAGCCCGTCGGGATCTGGTACCACGCGGACCGGAATGAAACGCTCCGGTGGTTCGACTCCGATTTCGACGTTCACCCCCGTTTCACCGAGGGCAAATCCGTCCTACAGGTCCGGCTCGGCGTGCGCTCCGGAGGGGGGAGGGGCGCTTTCACCGACTTCTCCTACCGGGCGTTCTCCCTGACCGACTGAGGGGGGCGCCGGGGGCCGGGATTCGGGCCCGGATTTCGCTCCACAAACGGGGCGGAGCGGGTGGCAGGTTCCGGCCCCCGACGGTAGGCTTTCGCGCTTAATCCTGCGGGCCGAGAACCTCCACGACGAACGCCCCCGGCCGGATCCCCTCCTCCTCGAAGACCCCTGCCATCCCCGGCCACTGAACGGCCCCGAGGCCCCGACCGACGCCCTCGCCCAAGGAATTTGCAAATGGATCTCTCCGAATATCCGAAGACTGTCAAGCTCAAGGACGGCACGCAGGTGACCGTCCGGCCCATGGTCTCCGACGACCTCGATCGCCTGCACGCGTTCTTCTCCCAGGATGTTCCCGAGGAGGACCGCCTGTTCCTGAAGAACGACGTCGCCGACCGCAGCATGATCGAGTACTGGGCCAACAACCTCGATTACGACAAGGTCCTGCCGATCCTGATGCTCGATGGTGATCGAGTCGTCGCGGACGGGACCATCCGCCACCACGCACACGGCTGGTCGAGCCACATGGCCGAAGTCCGCCTGGTCGTCGCACGCCAAATCCAGAATCAGGGCGCGGGTCTCCTTCTGCTCAAGGAGCTCGTGGCCCTGGCTCGACAGAAAGGCGTCGAGATGATCCAGGCGCAGGCCTTCGAAGGCGCGCCGACCGGTCTCGCTGTGTTCCAGAAGATGGGCTTCCGGATCGAAGCCGTCCTCCGGAACTTCGCCAACGACATCAAGGGCAACCGACAGAACCTCGTGGTTCTCGTTCGGGACGTGACCGAGCTCTGGAAACGCATGGAAGATCTCCTCTGGGAGAGCGACTGGCGCGGCGATTCCTGATGCCCTACGGAGGCAATCATGCCCACCGACAAACCGAAGAAACGAAAGATCAGCAAGTTCATCTGCGAGATTCTCATCGACCAGGAGCGCTGCAAGGGATGCGGGTTCTGCGTTGAGTTCTGCCCGACCGCGGTCCTCGACCTCGACGAGGGCTTCAACGCCAAGGGCTACCACCCTCCCAAGGTGATCGACATCGATTACTGCACGGGCTGTGATCTGTGCGGCATGTACTGCCCGGACTTCGCCATCTACGCGGTGAAGGTCGGACGCCGGGACAAGAAAGGAGTCGCATGATGGTCGAGTACACCAAGGCCGATCCCGCCGGCGTACTGACCGGCGCTCACTTCCTGGACGGAGACCACGCCTGTACCGAGGGCGCCCTCGCCGCCGGCTGCCGCTTCGTCGCCGGCTACCCGATCACGCCCTCCACGGAGGTCGTCGAGCGGATCGCCGCGCGCTTCCCCCTCGTCGGGAACGGGATCTTCATCCAGATGGAGGACGAGATCGCCTCGTCGATCGCCATCCAGGGCGCGGCCTGGGGGGGCAAGAAGGTGATGACCGTCTCCTCCGGCCCCGGCTTCTCGCTGATGATGGAGCACATCGGCCTCGCCGCCATCTCCGAGCTCCCCTGCGTGTTCGTCGACGTGCAGCGCACCGGCCCCTCGACGGGCCTGCCCACGCAGCCCGGACAGGCGGACATGATGCAGGCGCGCTGGGGGTCCCACGGGGACTACGAGGTCATCGCGATCTGCCCGCAGTCGCCGCAGGAGTGCTTCGATCTGACCGTCGACGCCTTCAATCTCGCCGAGACCTACCGCGTCCCGGTCCTCTTCATGATGGACGAATGCGTCGGGCACATGACCGAGAAGGTGGTCATTCCCGAGGCCCAGGACATCCAGGTCGCCGAGCGGCGCTGGACGAAGAAGGAGCCCGGCGAGTACCTGCCCTACGAGCCCGGCGAGGACGGGATCCCCGACATGGCCAAGGTGGGCGACGGATACCGCTTCCACGTGACGGGGCTCACTCACGACGAGCGCGGCTATCCGACGATGACCGCGGATTGCCAGAAGACGATGCTCGATCGTCTCGTGGGCAAGATCCGCGACAACGAGCCGAAGATCCGCAACATCGAGACCGAAGACCTCGACGACGCCGAGATCGTGGTGCTGTCCTACGGCATCACCGCCCGCGTGGCCCTGAAGGCCATCGAGGAGGCGCGCGCCAAGGGCATCAAGGTCGGTCGGATCCGCCTGATCGTGGCCTGGCCGTTCCCCGAGGAGCCGGTGCGCGAGATCTCCGAGAAGGTGAAGGCGATCGTCGTCCCGGAGATGAATTACGGACAGATGTCCCTCGAGGTCGAGCGTGTGGTCGGCGGCCGTTGCAAGACGGTCCTCGTTCCCCACGCCGGCGGGGCGGTCCACGAGGTCAGCACGATTCTGAAAGCCATCGAGGAGGCAGCCAAATGACGGAAGCAACCATGGAAGTCCAAGCGAACCCCGTCGAGGGGTTCCTCCGGATGGACCGGATGCCGCACATCTGGTGTCCGGGCTGCGGCATCGGCACGACCGTGAACTGCTTCGCGCGCGCGGTCGAGGACTGCGGGATTCCGCTCGACGAGCTGGCGATCGTGTCCGGCATCGGATGCACGGGACGCGTGGCGGGCTACCTGGCCCTCGACTCGTTCCACACCACGCACGGGCGCGCGATTCCCTTCGCCACGGGGCTGAAGCTGTCGAATCCGAACCTCAACGTCGTGGTCTACTCGGGTGACGGCGACCTCGCGGCCATCGGTGGAAACCACTTCATCCACGCCGCCCGCCGGAACATGGACATGACCGTCGTCTTCGTGAACAACCACACGTATGCGATGACCGGCGGACAGGCCAGCTCCACGACGCCTCTCACCGCGGTGGGGACGACGGCGCCCTACGGCATGTTCGAGCACCCCTTCAACATGCCCTACCTCGCGGAGTCCTGCGGCGCCGTCTACGTCGCGCGCTGGACCGCGTACCACGTGCGCCAGATCACGAAGGCCATGAAGGAAGCCATCCAGAAGAAGGGATTCAGCTTCCTCGAGATCATCGCTCCCTGCCCCACCCTGTACGAGCGCCGCAACCGCCTCGGTGACGGTCTCACGCGCATGCAGTGGTACATGGACAACAGCGAGATCCACAACGGCGCGGACACGAACACTCTCGACATCGACTTCCAGGGCAAGATCATCTGCGGGAAGTTCGTGGACAAGGAGAAGTCGACGTTCCTCGACAACTACAACGAGCAGCTCAGCAACCGGCTGGGCGACCGCTTCACGCCTTACGAAGGGTAATCCGATGACAGTTACCGAAATCAAAGTCGGAGGATTCGGCGGTCAGGGCGTCATCCTCACCGGAATCATCATCGGAAGGGCGGGCGCGATCTATGACGACAAGTACGCCACCATGACTCAGGCCTTCGGGCCCGAGGCTCGCGGCTCCGCCTGCTCGTCCCAGGTCGTCGTCTCGAACGACCCCGTCCTGTACCCCTACGTCACCCACCCGGACATCCTGGTGGTGATGTCGCAGGAGGCGTTCACGAAGTTTTCGCCCGGCATGGCCGAGCACGCGCTGCTCCTCTACGAGGAGGACCTCGTCAAGCCGTCCGGGCTGAAGCCGGGCATCCGGCCCTTCTCCATCCCCGCTACGCGCTTTGCCGAGGAGCTCGGCCGCAAGATGGTCCTGAACATCGTGATGACCGGCTTCTTCGCGGCCGTCACGGGCCTGATCAACGTGGACGCGATGCGCAAGGCCGTCGAGGTGTCTGTGCCCCCGGGAACCGAGGACCTGAACCTCCGCGCCTTCCAGAAGGGCTTCGACTACGGCCTGAGCCTGATCGAGAAGGGCGAGACGGTCACCGTCAGCTAGCCCAACCTGAAGGGTTCAGAATTCCGTTTCTGGACTTACGTCGATCTCGG
>CAYRXS010000209.1:7586-12156 GCA_964428225.1 uncultured Planctomycetaceae bacterium | reverse complement strand
GCAGCGCAGGCCCACGAGGGCGATCGTCCGCCCGCCGGCGCCCGCGGGAGGGGATCCTCGCTCAGCCATCGATCCCCACCCCCTCCTCGAAGGCGCGGCGCATGAGCTCCACGTCGGGCTCGAGGCCCGTGAAGAGCCGGAACTGGTCCACCGCCTGGCCCAGGAACCACGCGCCCCCCCGGAGGCAGGTGCACCCCCGCGCCTCGGCCGCGGCGAGCAGGGCGGTGCGGGCGGGGACGTAGACCGCGTCGATCACGATGCTTCTCGGGCGGATCCAGTCCTCGGGCACCACGCAGCCCCCCACGTCGGGAAACATCCCCACGGGGGTGGCATGGACCAGCACGTCGTAGTCGATCTCCGGGATCCGGCGCCACTCCACCGCCACGCAGCCCAGCTCCTCGCCGAAGGCAAACGCCTGGTCCTCGGGGATTCCGGTGACCGTCACGTGGCCTCCTCGCGCCAGGACCGCCCCCGCCGCCGCGCGGCCCGCGCCCCCCGCGCCGAGCAGGAGCACGCGGAGACCCTCGAGGTCGAGCGCCCGGCCCGTGCGCTCGCGGTGGAGGGCCAGGGCCTCCTCGAGCACCGAGCCCACCGCGGTGACGTCCGTGTTGTGGGCGCTCCAGCCGTTTCTGGTCCTCAGAAGGGTGTTCGAGGCCCCGGTGCGGCGCGACCCGTCGTCGCTCGTCTCCGCCCGGGCGAAGGCCCGCTCCTTGAAGGGGATCGTGACGGAGAACCCGCGGAACCGCTCGTCGCCCGCGAGGTCGAGGAAGCCGTCGAGGTCGTCGGGTTGGAAGGCCACGTAGACCGCGTCGATCCCCCCCGCGCGCAGGGCCGCCCCGTGGACCCGCGGGGAGACGGAGTGGCCGACCGGATTGCCGAGCACGCCGAGGACGGCCGTCCCCGGTCCCCCTCCGGCGCGGGGGAGCGTGGCCCGCAGCTCGTCCACCGGGATCTGACCGGGGGCGGTCGTCTCGACGGCCTCCCCCCCGCCACGGGCCGCGGGGGCGCAGTAGGTGAGCGGCGAGCCGAAGAGCGGGGCGAGGACCCGGGTGAAGCGCCCCGCCTCACCGGAGCAGAAGCCCACGACGCCCTCTACCCCCCGCAGCCACCGCAGGACGCGCATCCCGTCCTCGGCGCGGCGGGCGTGGGTGACGAGCTTGGCCACGTCGCCCTCGCGCAGCACCCCGGCGAGCTCTTCGTGCAGGGGAGCGATCTCCGCGGGGGTCTCGTCGAGGACGTGGCGCGAGACGATCCGCCGGCAGGGCCCCGCCACCGCCCCCAGCGCGTCGGCGAGCCGCCAGTCGACGTCCACGAACCCGGCCCCCGCCGCGGCCGCGTCGCGCAGGATGGCGAGCCGGTCCTCGACGCCGCCCTCCCACGTGCCGAAGGCCTCGGGGCCGTTCACGGCGACGATCACGGGGACCGGGCAGTCGACGAAGAGCGTGGCCAGGGCCGCCTCGCCCGGGTGGCCGATGCGATCGAGTCGGATCTCGACGAGGTCCGCAGCGGACGCCTGCTCGACGGCGCGGCGCGCCAGGCTCGGGAAATCGTCGGTGAGGAGGGAGACGACGAGGGCCATGGGAGAGCGACTCTACTCGTCGGTGAGGAGGCGCTCCAGGGCGGCGCGCTGGGCGTCGTCGATCGAGCCCCGCCTGGCCGCGAGCTCGGTCATCCGGGCCACGAGCAGGGTGTAGAGCCGCGCCGTCGCCTCGTCCCGGGCCGCGAAGGCCTCCAGGTGCCCCCGCACGATGTCCGCCGCTCCCCGGGCGACGGGTCCGGCCAGGGCCTCGCTCGTGTCGAGCTCCTCGAGGTGACGGACCGCGGTCGTCAGCAGGGTGGCGAGGGCGGGGTGGGCGCCCTCCTTCTCGAGGAGGCAGGTCTCGAAGACCCGCACCGCGTAGTCCATCAGGGCCACCACGCCCCCCGCGAGCAGGGTCGCCGCCCCGTGGTAGGTACGGGAGACCTCGGGGCCGTCGACCAGCGGCAGCTCGTGGCCGTCCAGCGAGCCCACGATCGTCGAGGCGAGCTCCCGGGCCCGCGGATCCCCCCCCACGACGAACCAGGCCCCGCGCAGGGCGCCCCGGGCGTCGTCCCCCGTGGGCATGGCCGCGAGGGGGTGGAGCTTGCCGGTGGCCCAGCCCGCCGCGGCCGCCGGGGCGAGCTTCTCGGGACCGAAGTAGCCGCAGGTGTGCAGGAGGATCGGCGCGGCGCCCGCGGCGCCCTCGTGGGCGCGGGCCGCGGCGCAGCGCCCGGCCATCTCCTCGACCGCCCCGTCGGTGACGGTGAGCAGGGCGCCGTCCACCCCGTCGAGGGCTTGCCGGAGGTCGACGATCACCTCGGGGCCACGCTCCGAGCGGGCCGCCACCCGCTCGCCCAGCGCCGCCGCGCGCGCCGCGGTGCGGGACCACAGGACGAGCTCTCCCCCCGCGGCGGCGAGCTCGAAGGCGAAGGCGCTCCCGACCGACCCGCACCCGAGAACGGCGAGGCGCAGCTCTGACGTGCTCGGTGATTCCAACGTTCCCTCCCGCGATCCGACCGCGCGTCGAGGGCGGGCTCCCCGTTACGACCGGGGACGGCTCCCCTCAGGAGCGGCTGGCGTTCGCTTGCTCGTAGGAATCGTAGTCGAGATCGTCGAAGCTCTGGGCGACGTATCCCTCTTGTTTCGACTGCTCGACCTCTTCCTGGTAGGCAGCGAGGACGCGCTCCTCCAGGAAGTCGCGGGCCTTCTGGTGGATCGGGTGGGAGATGTCGGCGTAGAGCCGCATCCGGCCCCGTTCGTCCTGGCCTCCGCGGTCGCCTCGGAGCCGGCGGCCGCAGTCGTTGCAGAAGCGAGCGCGCAGGTGGTTCTTGCCCCCGCAGGAGGGGCAGCGGTCGCACAGCTTGCGGCTCGGCATCGCAATGAAGAGCCCGTGTGCCCCATCGATGATCTTCAGGTCCCGGACGACCAGGCAGTCGTCGATGGTGATGCTGGCGAATGCGCGAAGCTTGTCCGGATGGCTATCGAGCAGCTTGACGCGAACCTCGGTGATGTCCATGCAGCGTGTTCGGGAGCAGGCGGGGGGGCGGAAGCTTTGCTGCAAGGTATGAGGCGGACTCCAGTTATGAATTGCAAGGCGGTCGCTTTACACGGTTGGCACCGTCGGATCGACGACCGCCGCTCCCCCACCCGCGGCCCGGAGCACCCATGAGCCGCGAAGCCCGAGATCACGGGCTTTTGCGCGAGCGACGATTCCGGCGAGCGCCTCCTTCGCGTCCGCCTCGTTCCCGTACAAACCGAAGAAAGAAGACCCGCTTCCCGCGAGGCGAAGGTGCCCCGCGTCCGGATGGTCGAATACCTCGGGCCAGGCCGCGAGCCCTGCGTGGGAGGCGAGCGCGGCGGCCTCGAGATCGTTCACGAGGCTCGAGCGCGCGTCGTCGAGCGCGCCGTGCAGCACCGCGTCCAGGTCGAACGACGGCTCGGGAGCGGGCAGGGAGTGCGCCTCGAAGGCACCGTACACCTCCGCGGTGGAGCACTCGACCGCGGGCGCGACCACGACGATCCACCAGGGAAAGTCCTCTCCCGCCACGGGCCGGACGACATCGCCGCGGCCCGCGCAACGGGCGAGACCGGTCCGCGCGACGAGGAAGAAGGGACAGTCGCTGCCCAGATGCGAGAGCATCTCGACGTCGCGGGCCTCGTCGCCCGCGAGGCCGATCGCGGCGGAGGTCGCGAGCAGGGCGGCCGCGGCATCCGCGCTGCCCCCGCCCAGCCCGGCGGCCGGGGGGATGTGCTTGGTGAGGCGCAGGTGGAGGCGACGCGTCTCGTTCGCCCGCTCGCGCACGGCCTCCGCCGCGCGCCAGGCGAGGTTCCGGGAGTCGCCCGGCACGTCGGGGCCCCCGTGGGGACCGTCCACGACGAGCTCGGTCCCCCCGGTCTCGTCGTCGAGGCGCACCGTGACCTCGTCGTACAGATCGAGGGCGAGGATCGTCGTCGCCAGCTCGTGGTAGCCGTCCTCGCGCCGGCCCAGGACCTCGAGACCGAGGTTCACCTTGGCCGGAGCCCGCGCGCGGATCTCCCGGGTCCCGCCCGTCCCCCGGCTCACCCGGCCTCCTCGCCGTCGGGCTCGTGGAGCGCGAGGTTGTCGATCAGCCGCACGGCGCCCACCCGCGCCGCCACCAGGGCGCGCGCCCGCTCCAGCTGCCCGGGAGGGTCGTCCACGGTCCAGGCCCCGGGATCGCGCACCTCCCCGTACTCGATCTCGATCCCCGGCACGTTCAGCTCCGCGAGCAGGATCACCTGCAGGTCCGGGGCCTGCCGGAAGCCGCGCTGCCACGCGTCCCGGGTCGCGAACAGGGCCCGGGAGAGGGCGAGGGCCTGCTCGCGCTCCGCGGGCGAGAGCCGCTCGTTCCGCGACGACCGCGCGAGACCGTCGGGCTCGCGCGACGTGGGGCACAGGACGACCTCGGGGTACCCCATCTCCCGCGCGAGGTCGCGGATGACCAGACACTGCTGCCAGTCCTTCTCGCCGAAGTACGCCGCCCGGGGGCGCACGACCTCGAAGAGCCGGGCCACGATCGTCGCCACCCCCGC
>CAYRXS010000209.1:0-7486 GCA_964428225.1 uncultured Planctomycetaceae bacterium | reverse complement strand
CGGCGCACGAGCGAGAGGTGTCCCTCGTGCAGCGCCCCCATCGTGGGGACGAAACCGATCGAGCGACCCTCGCGGCGAGCCACCTCGCACCAGAGACGCGCCGCGCCGGGCTCGTCGAGGCGGACGATGGTCCGGGAAGCCGTCATCGGGCGGCCACGGCGGAGTCGGTCGGGGAGGCCCGGAGCGCGGCGAGCCGTGCGCGCACGGTGAGCCCGGTGCGGGGGAGGCGGCGCTCGGGGACGAGGTGGGCGAGGGGCTCGAGGACGAAGGTCCGATCCTCGAGGCGGGGATGGGGCACGACGAGATCGGAGAGGTCGATCGTCCGCTCGCCGTAGAAGAGCAGGTCGAGGTCCAGGGTCCGCGGCCCGTGGCGCTCCTCGACGTCCCGGTCGCGGCCGCGGGCGTGCTCGATCGCGTGCAGGAGATCGAGCAGGTCGGCGGGGCCGAGGCGCGTGCAGCCCCGCAGGGCTCCGTTCAGGAAGGCCGGCTGGTCCGCGGGTCCCCCCACCGCGGCGGTCTCGATCCAGGGGGAGACCTCCACCACCTCGAAGTCCGGCGCGGCGTCGAGGGCGGCGACCGCCGCGGCGAGGTGCTCGCGACGACGGGGGAGGTTCGAGCCGAGCCCGACGAGGACCTCGACCATCACGCCTCCTCCCCCTTGCCCGCGCCCCGGCGCGCGAGGGGGACCAGGAGCCCCACGACCACGAAGCCGTTGAAGAGCAGGAACAGGAAGGGCACGGGGGCCATGTAGAACAGGAACACGGCGAACACGACGGCGACGAGGGTGAAGAACTGGCTGCGCCCCCCGAAGACGGCGACGATCGGGTGGACGTAGCGCACTCGGCTGACCATGAGCAGCCCGAGGATGGGCAGCATGCAGACCAGGATCGGCGGGATCCAGTCGAGGTACGGACTCCACTCCACATCCTCCATCCACCCGAGCAGCCGGTGCAGCGGGGTGGGCGTCCCCTCCGTCGTCTCGAGCTCGGGCCGGCTCAGAATGAGGTAGAGCCAGATGGTCGAGGCGACCGCTCCCGCCGCGCCCGGGGAGGGCAGCCCTCGGAACGTGGTGTGGGACTCGCGGTCGTGGTCGGTCTCCAGGGTGAAGCGCACGAGCCGCAGGATGGCCATGAGGGCAAAGGCGGCGGCGGCGAGGAAGTGCAGGCGCGCGTTGCCGGTGTAGCCGGTGAGCAGGCCCTCGTGCTCGATCAGCACCTTCGCGAGCATCGCGGGCGCGACCCCGAAGGTGAGGGCGTCGGCGAAGGAGTCGAGCTGCGCCCCGAAGTCGCTGTACGCGCGCGTGAGCCGCGCCACCGCCCCGTCGAGGCTGTCGAAGACCATCCCCAGGAAGACGAGGAAGCACGCCGCCTCCATCTTCTCGTAGAAGACGACCGGGCTCGTCCCGGTGTAGGCGAGGGCGTCGATCGCCTTGGCGATGGCGAGCAGCCCGCAGAAGGCGTTCGCCAGGGTGATCAGGTTGGGCAGGAGTTGGATCCGTCTCACGGCCCCGAGGATACGCTCCCCGGCGAGGTGGGGCCAAACGGCCGTCCGGAACGGTTCAGGGGAGGATCACGTGCCTCGTCTCGCCGGGGGCGAGGGTGAGCTCCAGGACCGTCTCCCAGCTCGAGCGGGACGCCGATTCGGGGTCGAAGCGGCGGATCTCGACCGCGCCGGCGGGAACGAGGGGGAGCTCGAAGCGGCCGGAGGCGTCGGGGACGAGACGGCACCGGCCTTCGAGGCCCGGGTGGGCCTCCCCGGCCCCCGCGGGGTGGACGACGAGCTCGACGACCACCTCGGAGCCCTCGGTCGAGGGTGGCGCAAGGCCGGTCAGGGCGGCGGGCTCGAGGCGCAGGGACCACGCTTGCTCGCCGGGCTCCAGGGGGAGCCACTCCTCGAAGGTGAGGCGGCCGTGGTCCTCGTCGGGGCCGAGCAGGCGCAGCTCCCGGTAGCCAGGGGCAATGTCCTCGATGCGGAAGCTCCCGTCGGCGGCGACCGAAACCTGCTTGCGCTCGACCTTCCCCCGCACCACCTGGAGCACGGACACCAGCCAGCCCCGCGCGCCTCCCCCCGCGATCGCGAGCTCGCCGACGAGCGTCGTGGGCGCGGCGGTTTCCGTGTAGAGATCGAAGCGGGTCGTCTGCCCCTCGAAGACCTCGCAGTCCCAGGCGATCTCGGGAAAGCCCTCGCAGGGACTCATGGCGATACCCGCCATGCCGCCGGTGCCGATCTCCTCCTCGCGGAGCAGCACCTGCCACATGCCGGGGGTAAGCCCCTCGAAGAGGAAGGACCCGTCGCCCTCGGTGCGGGCAGTTTCCGGGTTTCCGTCCCCGTGGTTGACGCCCACGACGAGCCCCGCGGGATTCTCGCCCGGACCGACGAAGACACGGCCCGCGATCGCTCCCCCGTGACCGAGCGATATCTCGAGGTCCTCCGCCCCCACCGCGGGGTCGATCTCGAACGGAGCGAGATCGCCCGGGGCGTAGCCCTCCGCGGTGGCGCGGAGCACGTAGAGCCCCGGCAGTCGCACCGTCAGGGTGAACGCGCCGTCCTCGCCGCTCGTCGCGCGTGCGTCGGGCACGTGGCCGAACACGAAGGAGGAGAATCCGTTCACCCAGAGATGCATGTTCTCCATCAGACGGTGAATCTCCACCTCGGCCCCGCGCAGGGGCTTGCCGCCGGCGAGGACGCGACCGCGCACCCCGGGCACGGTCGCGAGCACGGCCTCCGCGGTCTCGGGCGGATCCTCGGCGGAGTACGGGCCGAGGACGGCGAGGGCGTGACCGGGAGCGTCCACCGCGATGGCGAAGTCGTAGTTCGGAGCGCGCAGGTCGGCCTGCCCGCCGGGGTGAACCGCCTGCTCGACGCTCTCCGCCGAGACGTGGTTGGCCTCTTTCACGATCCGCGCGGTGAGCGCGAACTCCTCGATCGAGCCCCCCCGCTCGTTCCGTACGCGGACGTCGATCCAGCGCGCCTCCCGGAACTGCAGGACGACCTCCCTCGCCCCGGGGGCCACGTCGGGCGCCTCGACGTCGCTCCAGCGACGTTGCGAGTCCTTCACCACGAAGGTGTGGGGGACCCGGTGGGCGAGCAGCAGGGAGAAGCGCCCCTCCTCGTCCGAGCGACACGAGCGGTAGCTCATGTCGGAGGCCGCGGCGTAGATGCTCTCCAGGCGCGCGTTCGCCACGGGTTCGCCGTCCGGCGACAGAACGATCCCCTCGATCGTGTCGTCGGGACGCAGCTCCTCGAGGACGATCACCAGATCGCGGGCGTCCTCGCCGGCGGAGACCTCCACGGGATCCGCCGAGGACCAGGTCCGGCCCTCCGTCCCCGCCCAGACGCGGCGCAGGCCGGGGGGGAGATCGCCGAGGTGGAACTCGCCGTGCTCGTCGGTCGTGGTCGTGGGGGCGTCGTACCGGCGGAGTGGGCCCAGGCGACGCAGCTCCCCGGGATCGGTGCGCCAGTCGTCGACCTCGCAGGCCCAGACCCCGGCGTCGGGGATCGGCACCCCGTCGGGATCCTCCACCCGGCCCGAGACCGCCCCCGCCGGTTCGAGGACGATCTCGCCGAGCTGGACCACCCCTTCGGTGAGCCGCGACTCCGCCTGCCGCGTCACCCGGCCCGGATAGCTCGCTTCGAAGACGAAGTGCCGGCGCTTCTCGGGAAGCGTGACCTCGAGGACGACGGAGCCGTTCGCCCCGCTCCGCCCCTCCGCCTCCGCGCGGGGCTCGACCACCCGCAACCGTCCCCCCGCGAGAGCGAGGCCTTCCTCGTCGACGAGGCGCGCCTCGACGACCGATCGGAGCTCGACGACCTCCGCGGCCGCCCCGTTCTCGTTCGCGCCCTCCGGATCGAGCGCGACTTCCGCGCGTGCTCCCTCGGCCACGACTCCTGATCCCGCGGGGGGCTCGGACGGGTCGGCGGTGACCGCGGGCTCACCCGCCCCGGGGGAGGGGACCGGCGCAGGGTCCTCCGAGTTGCGCCCGATCATCCAGATTCCGACCAGGACCGGCACCGCCAGGACGGCGGCACCGACGAGGATCGTGCTCTTCGTCATCATCGTGAGGGCTCCGGCCACCAGGGAGCCTCCGGCGACGCCCGCCGGAGCTCCGGGTCCATGGAAAAGCAAGCCCACCATCACTCCCCGCCAGCCGGAGCGATCGCCGTCGTGGGCCTCGTCGAGACGATCGCGCAGGAGATCGAGCCCGCGCTTCAGGCGCGAGCGCACCGTCCCCGCCGAGATCCCCTGCCGGCGCGCGATCTCCGCGGAGGAGAGCTCCTCGAAGTAGCGGAGCAGCACGGTCGTGCGGTACGGCTCCGCGAGCTGCACGACCGCCTCCGCCACGCGCCTCTGCAGCTCGGCCCGCTCCACGAGCTCGGCCGTCGAAGGCGTCGCCTCGGATCGCGCTCCCTCGCGCTGCCGTCGCGACCGTCGACTCTCCTCGCGACGCCGCTGGCGCACGCCCCGCCGCAGGATCCCCGCGAGCCAGGGCCGCATCGCTCCCCGCCGTCGCGAGGAGCGGCGCATCGCCGCGATCCACGTCTCCTGCACGGCGTCGTCCGCGGCCGAGGGCTCCCCCACCAGGCTCCGCGCGAGACCGCGGATCCAGCTCGTGTGGCTCAGGAGCTCCTGCGCGTCGGTGGTCGTGGTGTCGGGTTCCATGCTTCCCTCCACCCTGCTGCCGCCATGCGCGGGAGCGTGGCGGAGATCCCGAAGAAACTCCTCGTCGATGATCGCACCGCGCTCGCTCGCCCACCAGGGCCCGACGCCCGCGGGACGTCCCGCCCCGACGGCAAGGCATGCGTAAGCGCGCGGAGGAATCGCCGCGGTCCGACGATACTCGACGGAGCCTCGTCCCCCCCCACGGGCGCGGCGTCGACTCCGGAGGCCTCCCCGATGAACCCGCTCTCGTTGTTGCTCGCCGTCGTCCCGCTCCTCGCCTCGCCCGGCGCGCCGGCGGAGCGCTCCCCGCTCTGGGGGAACCTCGAACCCGGGCCCCACGAGGTGGGCTTCCGGTTGCTCGAGGTCCTCGACCGCTCCCGCGCGCCCGCCGCGACCCCCATCCGGGCCGGGGCGCCGGGCCGGCCGATCCGCGTCTGGATCTGGTATCCCGCGAATCCGACCGCGGCGTACGCGACGATGCCCTTCGCGAGGTACGCCGCCTTGGTCGACGAGGACTTCTGGCCGGCGGCGACCGGCTCCGACCGGCGCGGCGACTTCGCCCGGGGTCCCCTCGCCCGCTCGCTCTCCGGCGAGGAGCTGGAAGCCCTCCTGCTGACCCCCACCGGGGCCGTCGAGGAGGCGCCGATCGCCGCGGGATCCCATCCCCTGGTCGTCGTGGGGCAGGGCCTCTACTACGAGTCGCCGATCGCCCACGCGATCCTCGCCGAGTACCTGGCGAGCCACGGACACGTCGTCGCGACCTGCCCCCTGATCGGGACCGGCTCGCGCCTCGTGAACCTGGACGTCGTGGATCTCGAGACCCAGATCCGCGACCTCGAGGTCGTGATCGTGCGGGCCCGCGAGCTTCCCGGCGTGAGCGAGGAGCGGCTCGGCCTGCTCGGCTTCGACATGGGCGGGATGGCGTGCGTGACGCTCGCCATGCGCAACCCCGACGTCGACGCCTTCGTCAGCCTGGACGCGGGGATCCTCTACGGGCACCCCTCGGATCTGCCGGGCGCCTCCCCCCATTACGACCGGGAGCGGCTGCGCATCCCCTGGTTGCACGCGACGCGGTCGGCAGCCGTCGTGACTCCCGGAGCCCCGGGCTCTCTGTTCGACACCGCGGTCCATGCCGAGCGGTTCCTGATCCTCGTCGACGGTGCGCAGCACTGCGACTTCAACTCCTTCGCCATGATCGAGGGGAGGTCTCCGGTTCTCGCGTACTGGGGACCGATCGGCGCCGACGCGCGGCCGAGGTACGAGGCGGTGTGCCGCTACGTTTCGAGCTTCCTCGGCGCCTTCCTGCGGGGCGACGATTCCGGTCGGAACTTCCTGGCGGGCGATCCCCAGGACACCGCTCCCGGCGTTCCCCTGACCGTGGATCACCGCGCGTCCCGCCCCGCTCCCCCTTCGATCGACGACCTGGTGAACGCGATCGCCGCGCGGGGGGTCGAGGCCGCCGCGAACACGATCCGGGATCTGGCCGCCACCGCTCCCGACCACGAGCTCGCGCGGGAGGCCATCCTGAACCGGCTGGGCTACCAGTACCTCTACTTCTGGGGCGACGGCGAGGTGGCCATCGCACTGCTCCGGCTCGCCATCGAGCTCTACCCCGAATCCGCCAACGCGCACGACAGTCTGGGCGAGGCGTATCTGCTCGCGGGCGAGAACGAGCTCGCCGCCGTCAACTACCGCCGATCACTCGAGCTGGATCCCGGGAACGAGAACGCGAGAGCGGCGCTGCGGAGGCTCGAGGGCCGATAGAAAGACGCGCGCCCGCCGGGAGCCCGACGGGCGCGCGTGGTCGGAAAGTGACCCGTCGTACCTCGACGGGTCCGTCCGTATCAGTAACCGAGCGTCGCGTCGATCGCGTTCGTGAGCTTGGCCACTCCGCCGACGTTGTTCAGCAGCGCCTGCGTGTAGGCGTGGATGCCGGCGAGGAAGGGGTCGTTGGGCAGCAGGATCGTGTGCGTGCTGATGCCCGAGCCGCCTCCCGAGATGTGAGTCAGCAGCCAGGGCGAGCTCACGTCGACCAGCAGCTCGCCGATGCCGGTCATGAAACCGAACGGCGCGGAGTAGGCGACGGCAAATGTCAGGCCCGAGGCCCCCACCGAGCCGCCGTCGACCTCGGTGACCCAGTTCGAGCCGAGGATCGGGAGGTTCGTGCTGGTGAAGATGAAGGGGTTGTAGCCGGAGCCGTTGTAGTACGAGAAATCCGCGGTAGCACCGCCGCCGGTCATGTTCATGGCCTCGAAGACCTCGATGCGACCGTACCCGTAGGTGTTGTCCACGCCGGAGCTGCCGAGATCGTCGCACGAGTCCTTCAGGATCGTCTCGACGTCGTCCGGACTGAGGGCGCCGTTCGCCGAGAAGATCAGCGTGCAGAGACCGGCCGCCAGGGGGCAGGAGAAGCTCGTGCCGCTGACAGAGGCGTAGTCGGAGTTGCTGTCGGCGTCGGTGGTATAGACGCCGTCTCCCGGTGCCATGAGGTCCACGAAGGGCCCGTAGGCGGACCAGGAGACCTTCACGTCGCTCGAGTTCGTAGCGCCCACGATGATGATGTCGTCGGCGTCCCGGTTGTTCATGCTCAGGTAGCGGCCGTCGTTGCCCGCGGCCCACACGAGAAGCCCACCGATCGACTTGATGTACGTCGCGGTGGTCTTGTTGGAGTTGGTGTCAGGTCCGCTGTAGCTGACGCTGGCCACCCGGTCGCCCGCCTCGATGGAGGTCCTGGCGCCGTGCTGCAGGTCGGACAGGTAGGCTCCGCCGCCGGAGTCGTTGGACACGCGGATCATGCGGTGGGAGAGATCCCAGCCCACGCCGACG
>CAYRXS010000208.1:0-12202 GCA_964428225.1 uncultured Planctomycetaceae bacterium | reverse complement strand
GCCGTTTCCTGTCCGATTCGGCCATTAAGCACCTGCCGGCGCCCCGGATCAAGGACAACAAGGCCCGTGGAGCCCGGACGGCCACTCCTTGGTGACCGTATCGGCCATCAAGAGCTCGAGCTGGCCGGAAGAACCGGAAGAATGGCCACCACTGCGGCCAACAAGCCCTCGATGGCCACGGATCCCCCGAACCGCCCCCCTCTCTGGAATCAGTCGAGGGCCTCCTCCAGGGCCCCGCAGATCCTCTCGAGGACCGCGATCCGGGCGAAGCGCTTGTCGTTGCCCGGGATCAGCTGCCACGGGGCGCGCTCCTGGCTCGTCCTCGCCACCATCTCGTCGATGGCGTCCTCGTACTCCGCCCACCGGGAGCGGTTGCGCCAGTCCTCCTCCGTGAGCTTCCAGCTCTTGTAGGGCGTGTCCTTGCGGGCGAGGAACCGCTCCTCCTGCTCGTCGGGCGTGATGTGGAGCCAGAACTTCACGAGCACGGTCCCGTGGTCGAGGATCTGGCGCTCGAAGTCGGCGATCTCGTCGTAGGCCCGACGCCACTCCCGCTCCTTCGCGAATCCCTCGATGCGCTCGACGAGCACGCGGCCGTACCAGCTCCGATCGAAGACCGTGACGCGCCCCGCCCGTGAGAGGTGGCGCCAGAAGCGCCACAGGTAGTGGTGGTCCCTCTCCTCGTCGGTGGGCGCCGCGATCGAGATGACCTGGTAGTCCCGGGCGTCGAGCGCCGCCGTCGCGCGCCGGATCGCGCCTCCCTTGCCGCCGGCGTCCCAGCCCTCGAAGACCAGGATCATCGACGTCCCCTGCGCCCGGGCGCGACGGTGCAGGAGGTTGAGCTTCGCCTGGTACTTCTTGAGCTTGGCCCGGTAGCTCTTCTTGGAGAGCTCCTGGCTCATGTCGAGCCGCGACAGCACTCCGCTCTCGTACTCCTCCTCCGTCCCGGACTCGGCGTCCTCGGGCGCCTCGACGAGGGCCGGAGCCGGCGGCACCGCGGCGGAGGAGCCCTCCTGCTCGAGGCGGTGCTCGAGGGCGTCGAGCAGCGAGCGGCCGATGGTCAGGTTGCGATAGTGGGCATCGGCCCCCTCGACGATGGTCCAGCGGGCGAAGGGAGTGTCGGTGCGGCGAATCAGCTGCGCGGACGCGGCGACGAAGTGCTCGTAGAGGCGCCAGTGCTTCCAGTCGAGCCGGGTGACCCGCCAGCTCAGGAGCGGGTCCTGCTCGAGCGTCTCCAGCCGACGCTTCTGCTGCTCCCGTCCCAGGTGCATCCAGAACTTGAGGATCAGGGCCCCGTCCTCCGCGAGCATGCGCTCCAGGGCGGCGATCCGGTCGAGACGCTCGTCGAACTCCCGCGCATCGATGTTCTCGTAGGCGCGATCGAGCAGGGGCTGGGTGTACCAGGCGCTCAGGAAGACGCCCAGCTGTCCGCGCGGGGGCATGTCCCGCCAGTACCGCCAGTTCGGGGGACGCTCGAGCTCCTCCTGGGACGGCGCGCCGAAGGCCCGGGTTACGACGCGCCGGGGGTCCATCCACGCGCTCAGGGTGTTGGCGGTCTCCCCCTTGCCCGCCCCGTCGACCCCGCTGAACAGGAGCAGCACCGGGAAGTCCGCCTCGCTCAGGCGCTGCTGAGCGTCCAGGAGCCTCTCGCGCAGGGCGGGCTCCTGCACCTTGTAGTCGGACCGGGATACCGCGAGGCCGAGCTCGGCGGCCTCGAAGATCTGTGGCCCCTCGAGCTTCTGCCAGGGACTCCCGTGCACGGTGTACAGCTTGGCTTTCCGGCTCATCGGCTCGTCGGGGGAGTGTAGCGGCACGGCGGACTCCATGTCATCTCCGGGGAATCGGTGGCTGGAGGCGGGGCAGCCTCGGTTCTAGAATCGTCCGACCCCGATTCCGGACTGGAGCCGGTTCGGGAACCGTGGAAACGGAGGTACACGTCATGACGGATCCGGGCCGAGAGAACGCGCAAAACCCCCCGCGAGAGCTGCTCGTCATGCGCCACGGGAAGTCCTCCTGGGACTCGGACGCCAGCACGGATCGCGACCGCCCCCTGGCCGGCCGTGGGCAGCGCGACGCGCCGCGAATGGGCGCCTGGATAGCTTCCCGGGGACTGGTCCCCGACCTCATCCTCTGTTCCCCCGCCCTCCGCGCGGCCCGGACGGTGGAGCTGCTCCTGCCCGCCTTGGAGGGCGCCACCCCCCCCGTCCGCCACGACGAGAGGATCTACGCGACGGACCTCGCCAGCCTGCTGGAGGTCCTAGCGGAGTGCTCGGCCGACGTGAAGCGCATCCTGCTGGTGGGCCACAACCCCGACCTCGAGATCCTCGTCCAGTTCCTGGCCGAGGACTGGCAGCAACACGCCGGGGAGCGCAAGTTCTTCCCCACCTGCGCCCTCGCCCGACTGGAGACGGCCGGGAGCTGGGACGACCTGGCGGGAGGATCCGCGACCCTGGTCGAGATCGTCCGACCGAAGGAGATGGACGGATAGGGACGCGCGCGATTCACGGAGCGCGAAGCGTGGCTCGGATCGGGGTAGACTCTCCGCGGTGCGTGCCATGAGTGCCTCGAGCCGAACGATCCGGGAGTCGCGCGATCAATACCTGGGCATCGCAGGCATCATGGGAGTCCTGCTCGTGCTCCCGCTCGTCGCCACCGTTGCCTTCATGATCGTTGAAGGGTGGAGTTTCCTGGACTCCCTCTACATGTCGGTGATCACCCTGACCACCGTCGGGTTCGAAGAAGTGCATCCCCTCAGCGCGGGGGGACGGATCATCGTCATCCTGTATCTGGTGATGGGGCTCGGGGTCTTCCTGTTCGCGGTGGCGCAGGTGGGAGAGCTCGTCGTCGGAATGCAGCTCGGGGGCAGAAGCGAGAAGCGAAAGATGAAGGCAGCAATCGACCGGTTGAAGGAGCACGTCATCGTGTGCGGCTACGGCCGCGTGGGGAGGAGGCTGTGCGCGCAGCTCTATCAGTCCGAGCAGGACTTCGTCGTCATCGACCGGGACTCCAAAGCGATCGCCGAGGCTCGCGAGAGCGGCTTCCTCGCGGTCACCGGGGACGCCACCGACGACTCCCAGCTCGAGGCGGCGGGGGTGGACCGCGCCCGGGGCATGGCCGTGGTGCTGCCCAGCGACGCCGACAACCTGTACGTGGTGCTGTCGGGCCGTCTCCTCAACCAGCAGATCAAGATCCTCGCGAGGTCCACCGACGAGAAGGTCGCCGACAAGCTCGAGCGCGCGGGGGCGAACCGGGTCGTCAGTCTCTACGAGACCAGCGCCATGAGGATGGCGAACCTCCTGATCAACCCCGACCTCGAGGACTTCATGCAGGTCTTCACCAGTCAGGGGCGGAAGCTCAACCTCGCGGAGATCGGCATCACGGAGGACGAACCGTTCTGCGGCAAGACCCTGCGGGAGACGGACTTCAACACCCGGGGCATCCTCATCGTGGGACACCAGAAGCCGGGACGCAGGATCGTCCTGCCCCCGCGGCCGACCGACCGGATCGAGGCGGGCGACATCCTCATCGCGTTCGGGGACGCCAGCTCGATCGCCGAGCTCATCCAGGTCCCCTGATCTCGTCCCCGAGGATCCTTCCCGGAGTGACCTCATGGACAAGGAAGAGCACGAGTTCAAGTTCCGGGTCGACGCCGAGGCGGACCTCGACGCCCTCGTCGCGGAGGTGACGGACTCGTCGTCTCCGGTCCCCCCGCCTTCGCGACAGACGAATCACTTCTACGACACGAGGGACTGGCGGCTGCGGGACGCGCGGTGCGCGCTTCGGCTGCGCGAGGAGGCGGGACGCTTCCTGCTGACCGCGAAGGGGAAGGGCATACGCGAGGATGCCGGTCCCCTCGCCGTGCGGGCCGAGGAGGAGATCCTCGTCGAGCCGGAGGAAGCGCGGGCGATCCTCGCGGGTGAGTGCTCGCCGTTGCTTCTGCTGATCGAGCGAATCGGCGAGCCCGCGCCCGCCTTGCTCTCGACGATGCTCGCCTCGGTCGAGGATCGCGTCCTGCTCGAGGTCGGGGCTTTCCGCAACGACCGGCGGCGGCTCGGCCCGATCGCCCTCCCCGTCGCGGGAGGCGAGCTCGAGGTCCTCTTCGAGCTGGACCGCACCGAGTTCCCCGGCGGTCGGATCCACCACGAGATCGAGGTCGAGGTGGAGGCCGGGGACGCCGAGCTCGCGCGCACCGCCCTGCTCGACCTCCTCGCGCGGGCCGGCGTCACCTGGCGCCCCTCGACCAGCAAGGCGAAGCGCTTCTTCGACATCCTCACGCGGCGCGAATCGTAGGCGCCGGGGCCAACGCCAAACGAGACGACGATCATGATCAGTATGCGGCTCCTGCCCGGGTTTCTCCTCTCGCTCTCGATCGCCGGCGCCTTGACCCCCCTCCTCGAGGCGCAGCGACCGGCACGACCCAAGGTGTACCGGGAGGTCGTTCGCGCCCACTGGCTCGAGGACGGCACGCGGTTCTGGTATCGCAACGATCTGGCCGGAGGCACGCGCGAGTTCGTGCTGGTGGATGCAGAGAAGGGGACGCGCCTGCCGGCCTTCGATCATGCGGCCGTGGCGGAGCGACTCTCGGCGCTGACGGGGAATGTGATCGAGGCGGAGAGGCTCCCGGTCGACACGCTCCGCTTCGAGGAGAAAACCCTCGCCGTGGAGTTGCGCGGTAAGGAGCGGAGCTGGCGGCTCGACCTGCAGACCCACGAGGTCACGGAGTCGGACGCGACCGCCGAGAGCGAGGGCATCCCCTTCGACCGGACACCGCGACCGTCGGGAAGCGGCGGGCCCGAGACCCACGTCACGTTCGTCAACCGCCTGGCGGAGACCGTTGCGCTCCAGTGGATCGACGGCTCGGGGGGCCTCCACGAGTACGGCGAGCTCGGCCCCGGGGAGCGGAAGCGCCAGCGGACCTTCGCCGGGCACGTGTGGATGGTGACCCGCGGCGAGGGGGAGATCCTGGCCGTCTTCGACGCGCCCCGCGAGGGGGGCCTCGCCGTGATCGACGGCCGCGATCCGACCCAGCGCTCCAGGAGGCGACGGGAGGAGCGGACGCCCCGGACGGAGGTCCCCTCCCCCGACGACCGGTGGGTGGCCTTCGTGAGGGATCACGACCTCTGGGTCCGGGAGGCCGCAACGGGCGAGGAAAGGCCCCTGGCCTTCGAAGGCTGCGACGGAGACTCGTACCGCAAGGACGTCCAGCGGGCGCGCCTCGTGGAGATGGAGTACGACGCGACCGATCCGCCGGACACCCTGCCCGACGTGATCTGGTCACCCGATTCTCGTCACCTGATCGCCAAGCGGACGCGGACCGTGCGGGAGCGTCGCGTGTACATGGTCGAGTCCGCCCCGAAGGATCAGGTCCAGCCTCGCCTCCATTCCTATCCCTACCTCAAGCCCGGCGACGACCTGCCCGTCGGAAGGCCGCAGCTCTTCGACGCCGAGAGCGGCGTCCACCTGCCCCTGGGCGAGGAGCTCTTCCCGAATCCCTGGAACGTCTCCCGCTACCACTGGACGCCGGACGGCTCGCGCTGCTTCTTCCTCTACAACGAGCGCGGCCACCAGACGATGCGCGTCCTCGCGATGGACGCGGCCACCGGCGAGACGCGGGCCGTCGTGGACGAGCGGTGCACGACCTTCTTCGACTATCAGGGCAAGACCCATCTCGAGCACCTCGACGACACCGACGAGCTGATCTGGATGTCGGAGCGCGACGGATGGAACCACCTCTACCTCTATGATCGCGTCACCGGGCGCGTGAAGAACCAGATCACCCGCGGGCCGTGGGTGGTCCGCGGCGTGGAGCGGGTCGATGCGGAGCGGCGGCGGATCTGGTTCCGGGCGTGCGGCATCGTGCCCGGCCAGGATCCGTACCTCGTCCACCACGCCCGCATCGACCTCGACGGCTCGAACCTCGTCGTCCTGACCGAGGGAGACGGCACGCACCGGATCCAGTGGTCCCCGGACCGCCGGTTCCTGGTCGACACCTGGTCCCGCGTGGATCTCCCGCCGGTGCACGTCCTGCGCAGCGGTGAGAGCGGGACCCTGATCTGCGCGCTGGATGAGGCGGACGCCTCCGAGGTCCTGGCCACCGGTCGGCGCTTCCCCGAGCCCTTCGTGGCCAAGGGAAGGGACGACGTGACCGACATCCACGGGATCATCCACCGGCCCGCTGACTTCGATCCGACCCTCCGCTATCCCGTCATCGAGTGCATCTACGCGGGACCCCACGGGAGCCACGTCCCCAAGTCCTTCCGGGCCGATCACCGGGTGCAATCCCTCGCGGACCGCGGCTTCGTGGTCGTCCAGATCGACGGCATGGGCACGAACTGGCGCTCCAAGGCGTTTCACGACGTTTGCTGGCGGAACCTGGCCGACGCCGGCTTCCCGGACCGCATCCGGTGGATCCGGGCCGCGGCGGAGCGCTACCCGCACCTCGACGCGACGCGCGTGGGCATCTACGGCGGCAGCGCCGGAGGCCAAAACGCCCTGGGGGCGCTCCTGACCCACGGAGACTTCTACAAGGTCGGGGTGGCCGACTGTGGCTGTCACGACAACCGGATGGACAAGATCTGGTGGAACGAGCAGTGGATGGGCTACCCGGTGGGCCCCCACTACGCCGCGCAGAGCAACGTCACGCTGGCTCCCGGACTGAAGGGCGAGCTGCTCCTGATCGTCGGCGAGCTCGACCGCAACGTCGATCCCGCCTCCACGATGCAGGTGGTCGACGCTCTGGTGAGGGCGGACAAGGACTTCGAGATGCTCGTCCTCCCCGGCGTGGGCCACGGCGCCGCGGGTACGCGTTACGGCCGACGCCGCCAGCACGAGTTCTTCGTGCGGCACCTCCTCGAGTAGAGGAGATACCTCCCGCTCTCACCGATCCGTCGGGGCGCCTTCGAGCTCTTCGAGCAGCCCGCGGGCGCCCGCATGGCGAGGATCGATCACCAGGGCCTTCCGGGCCGCGGACTTCGCCTCCTCGACGCGCTCCGCATCGCGGAGGACGGCAGCGAGGGCGAACCAGTGATCGGGCACGTTGGGCTCGAGAGCCGTGCAGTTCTCCAGGGCATGCACCGCGCCGGGGGCGTCTCCCGCTTCGTTGCGGGCGAGACCGAGGTTGTACCAGGCCCGCACGAACGCGGGATCGAGGTCCGTGGCGCGCTCGAGCGCTTCGGCGGCCCGCGCCGAGTTCCCGATCGCCCCGCGCGCGAGACCGAGGGAGAACCACGCGTCCGGATCGTCCGGGGCGAGCTCGCAGGCCTTCTTGCACACCTTGATCGCCTCCTCGAAGAGCCCGGCCTGGCTCAGGGCCACGGCGAGCGTCTGCTGGAGCCCCGCCGATCCGGGATCCCAGTCCACCGCTTGCCGCAGCAGGGTGATCGCGCGGTCGAGGTCGCCCCGACTCAGCCAGAAGCCGGCCTGGGCGACGAGCCCGCTCGGCTGGTCCGCGGTCATGCGGTGGACCTCCGCGAGATCGCGCGCGGCGCGAGTGGACGGATCGAGCATCGGGCCGAGGGAGGAGGCGGCCCAGAAGCGCACCGCCCGGACCGGATCGTCGAGCAGACCGATGAGGATCTCCCTCGCCGCGGGCCCCGCCGTGGCCATCGCCCGCGCCGCCGCGGCGCGCACGAGGGGCGCCTCGTCCGTCGAGGCTTCGACGAGGGCCTTCCACGCCTCGGGCACAGGCCCCCACGAGCCGAGCAGGGTCACTCCCACCGCTCGCCAGGCGTCGTACGGCTCCCCGCCGACGAAGATCGCGAGCGCGGATCCCGCCCCGCGATCCCCGGTCCGGGCACGCGCCACGATCCGGGCCCGCGTGCGATAGGGGCGCTCCATCCGCTCGCCGTACCACTCCTCGACGGCCTCGATCGCCCAGTCGACGGTCTGGTCGTCGTGACAACGGTTGCAGGCGTTGGGGATCCCGAGCTCCTTCGTGAGCAACGGATCGGGAATCAGGAGCCCGTGATCTCGCCGCGGGTGGCGCTGCATGTAGGTCGTGACCGGCATGTGGCACCCGACGCATTGCCCCCCCTCCTGGCGGACATCGTGATGCGAGTGGGAGGCCGGATCGATCGGCCCCAGCTCGGGGGAGAGCTGGTAGGCGTGGCACATGAGGCAGAGGTCGTTCCCCCGCCCCCGGGGCCGCGCCGAATGCGGGTCGTGGCAGCTCGTGCAGACGACTCCCTTCGCATGCATCCGACTGAGGAGGAAGGACACGTACTCGTAGTCCTCCTCGTGGACCTGCCCGTCCGCGTAGTACACCTCCGACAGGTCGGGGAGATCGGGGTAGAACGAATCCAGGAAGGGCTCCCCCGCGAGGAACTCCTCGCGCAGCTCGAGCCGGCGGGAGTGACATGCTCCGCAGGCGTCCACCCACCGCTCCGCCGAATCGTCGAGCCGGAGGCCGGCCAGGGTGGGATCCCCCGCCATCCCCTCGTTGTCTTCCTGCCACGCGACGTGATCCCGGCCGGGACCGTGGCACGCCTCGCAGCCGACGCCCATCTCGCTGAAGGTCGTCTCGTAGGAATCCGTCTCCGCGTCGTAGCCCTTGTGCACGTTCGTGTTGTGGCAATCCGCGCACATCGCGTTCCAGGTCATCCCGCGGTTGGCCCAGTGTCCCCACTCGTGGGGTCGCCGATCCTCCTCGCCGAAGACGTCGAACCACTCGTCGGCGGCAGGATCGTAGGAGAGCGCGGCCACCTGGCGACGACCGCGTTCCCCCCCTACCAGGAACTGGCGCAACGGAGAGACGCCGATCACCCGGTCCACCGCGAAGGGGCGGACCTCTCCGTCGGATCCCTCGGTGACGATCCGGAGCTCGTCGCCCTCCGCCCCCACCGTGCTCGTCAGCGAGCCGTGACGAATCTCGCCCTTCCCCAGGAAGGCGCTCCGGTCGATCGCGGGATCGATCTCCCGCTCGGCCAGGGCGTGGTGGCTCGCGCTCCAGGCCGCGGTGACCTCCTCGTGGCAGGGCTCGCAGGCCGCGGAGCCCGTGAACCGGAAGTCGGTCGTCGTCGCCGGCGTTGGCTCCTCGGCCGCCCGCTCCTCCGAGGCCGCCCCGTCGCGACCGCAGGCCGCGAGAACCGCCACGGCCGCCGCCGCGATCCACCGGTCACTGACGCGCCGCTCTGTGCTCCTCGCCTTCATGGGAGGGCGAGATGGTATCAGCGGTTAAGCAGAGCGGACACCGAACGCTGCGAATCGTCGCGTCCGGTGTCCGCTCGGGAGAGGGACGAGCTCCGAATCAGAAGGTCGTCACCTGGTCTCCGTCAGAGAGGATCCAGTTGCCGGGGAGCCCGACGAGAGCCTGGAAGTAGAAGGTCAATCCCGGGTCGAAGTCCGGAACGATGATGACCTCGGTGAACTGCAGCCCCGAGGGCCCCACCACGCCGGCGTTCAGGGTGAACACCGTGGTGGGATCGATCAGCAGGATGCCCCACGGCGTAGGAATGTACGCCGGAGCGCTTCCGTACACGGGGAGGCTGATGCGACCGATGTCACCGGCGACGACCAGGGCGATCTCCTTGCCCTGGCTGAGCTCGCCGCGACGACGGATGTTCGGCGCGGGAGCCTGGAGTCCGGAGAAGTCGACCAAGCCGAGGCTGGAGTCGTCCAGCTTGTGGGTGATCTTGTCCTCGACCGTCGCGACGTCGGTGCTACCGAAGTAGTTGTAGCCGGCGTCGATGTCGTCGTCGCAGAGCTGCAGCAGGACGTCCTGGACGCCCGCGCCGGTGATCCAGTTGGGATTCGTGGAGCCGTCGAGATCGGCGGTTACCACGAAGCCTTGGCTGGACACGGATTCGTCGAAGATGATTCCGTAGTCAGCGCCGCTGATGACGTTGCCGCGGCCCACCACGTTCACGTCGTCGTCGCCGAAGGCGTACTCCGTCGTGAAGAAGAAGCCGGACGAACCCGGAGTGGACAGCCGGTGGTGCACGTAGTTGTTGACGTATGTGTGGAGCTGTCCTCCGTAGCCGAACTGCATGAACCCGGTCGTGCAGTCGAAGACCGAGTTTTCGTAGAAGTCGACCACGTCCTGGCAGCCGACGGACTGGAATCCCTGATCACAGTCGCGGACCTCGTTCCTCTGGAACACCGTGCGCGCGCCGGAGGCGTTCGCGAGGAGTCCGAGAGGAGTGGTGTCGACCGTGTTGCTGTCCGCGAGGCCGTCGGATGCGGCGGTGAACAGGATGCCGGGAGAGAGGCCGTCGTGGACGTAGTTGCCGTTTCCGGCGATACCGACGTCCGCGCCGGAGTCGATCAGATAGATACCACCGCCCCAGGACGGGTTGATGCCGAAGTCGAAGACCTCGTTGCGCAGGAAACTGCCCTGCGTGGCCTCGTCGTACACCAGGGCGCTGATCGCGGTGTGCAACACGCAGTCGGTGACCGTGAGCCCCGAGATGTTGGCACCGTAGATGAGCATGCCGGCCTGGTCGTACACGAGCTGCTGGCCGTCGATCCTCATGTTCTCGAGGAAGACGTCCGAGGCCGTGACCGTCACCACCACCATGTCGAGGGCGATGGTCGCTCCCTGGAGGATGGTGCCCGTCGTGGGGTTGGCGCTCGTCCCCGAGCCCTGGATCACGCAGCTCCGGTCGACGAGGACGTCCTCCACGTAGAGTCCGGGCATCACGAAGATCGTTCCCCCGGGTAGCAGATCCTGCACGGCGGGATTGATCGTCGTGTAGTCCGCGGTGCCGTCGTCGTCCACCGTAATGTAGAGATCGACGGTGTCCGAGTAGTCAACCAGCCCGAGGAGGGGGTCGTCCACCTGGTGCCAGAGCGTCGCCTCGATCAGGGCCGAGTTGACCGCGCCCCAGAAGTTGTGCGTGGCATCGACGTTGTCGTTGCAGTCCTGCAGGAACACGTTGAAGGACCCACTCCCGTAGAACGTGTTGTACTCGTTCGCGTCGGACGAGAGGGTGCACGACAACACGGGAGTGTTGAGTGCCGGATCCTCCATCCCGACCACGGCGTAGTCGTTGCCCGTCAACAGGTTGTTCTGGAGCAAGACGGTCACGGCGGCGTAGCCCCACGGGTGGACGTCGGTGCTGACGAAGACGCCGTTCGAGCTGGCGTTTCCCTGCCCGTCGAGCGTGTTCCCGTCGGCCGTGGTGCTCCCGGTTCCGAGCCCGAAGCACGCCAGACCCGTCCCGCACCCGTTCGTGGTGTTGGTGAGGACGTCGACGGTGCCGTCGAGCGCGGTCGTCTGCATGCCCTGGCCGCAGTCGTCGATGACGTTGTCCACGACCGTCGTGGCCGCGGTGCTCCCGTTGACCAGGATACCCAGGTCGCACAGGCTGACGTCGTTGTCGTCGAGGGTACCGCCCCCGCCTTCGTGGAAGCCCAGTCCGATCGAGCAGTTGTCCACGACGTTCAATCGCGCCTCGCCCTGAGCGTCGTAGAAGAAGATGCCCGCCGATTCCAGGTACACGTCGTTGACGTTGCTCACGGTGTTCTGGAGGAAACTGTGTCCCTTGCCGCCAGCCGCGGCGTAGATGCCACGGTAAGCGAGGTTCTGCACTCGGCAGTTCAGGACCTCCAGATCGTAGTAGGTGCCGGTCGAGTAGTCGGTGATGATCCCGCCTCGGGCGTCGATGCCCCCCGAGAGCGCGGGGTTGTTGCCGTCAACCGTGAGACCGGTGATCGTGACGTCGTCGTCCTGGATCCGGAAGAGCCACGTCGTCGTGGTGACCTGGGAATCGATCCCGGTGCCGGGATTCGATGTCGCCGGCATGACGAAGGTCTGGTCGACCCCCGATCCGGCGATGGTCACGGAGACGTCGACGATGACCTCCTCGACGTAGGTCCCGGGCGCGACGATGATCACGTCGCCGTCCACGGCGTTCGCCACGGCTTCGCTGATCGTCAGGTAGTCGCCTCCGCCGTCGTCATCGACGTAGATGATGGTGGCATTGGCGACTCCGCCGAGGACCAGCGCACCGAGGACGAAGGAGAGGAGAGTTCGAAATAGCTTTTGTGTTCTCATGACGATCCTCCTCACCTCGCGGGCCACGCGACATCCGGATACGTGAGAGTTCCGGTGACGAACTCACCACTGGGTTGGGCGATGGCCTGGGACTGAAGCTCGAGGTATCCCGGGGTGGGGGTGATCGCAACGGGATTGACGGCATCCGGTCTCTGGACGCGAGATGCGGATAGATCTCTGCCAGAAGCGATGGCAATCGTTCCGAACCCCAGC
>CAYRXS010000207.1:0-12244 GCA_964428225.1 uncultured Planctomycetaceae bacterium | reverse complement strand
GCTCCCCGAGCAGGTGCAGCGCCGCCTCGGGCTTGTTCACCACCATGCGCAGCGCGCCATGGTCGAGGGAGTTCAGGATGGTGAAGCCGAGGATGTTGATCTTGTGCTCGGACAGCGCCGCGGTGACCCGGGCGAGGGTCCCCGGACGGTTCTCCAGGAAGACGACGATCTCCTTGACGATTTCCATTCCAACCTCCGCGACGACGTTCGTGCCGATTCCGGGACTCCGCCGGGCCGAGGGTGGCGGGCGGGGCGACCCGACGTTCCGGGACGACTCTACCAGGGCCCCCTCGCCACGCAAAGCGCACAGGGGCCCTTCCGAGGGGTCCGTTGCTCGATTCGAGGCGCCCGGTTGACGAAACGGGGAGCTTGGTTTCTCCTATCCCCCGGATGATCCCTTGCCTGACACCGATCATCCTCGGTCTGTCGCTCGCCGTGCACGCAGACGATCTCCCCGTCCTCCGGGTCGGCGAGAAGGTCGAGGACGTGATCCGGGACACCGATCCGCTCCAAGAGACGGACTTCCTCCGGGCCAGAGACGCCGCCGAGGGAGTGGCCGCCCGGCGCTACCGGATCGTGGTCGACGAGACGGGTCCCTACCACGCGATCCTGCGCTCCGAGGACTTCGACGCGCACCTCGTCCTGCGCAGCGCGGAGGGAGACGTGCTCTTCGAGGACTCCAACACCCTCGTACAGTTCGACTCTCGTCTGAACATGAAGGAGCTCCGCGCGGGAGCAGACTACGTGCTGGAGGCCTGCGCCCTTCGCGGCCACCGCGGAACATTCACGCTCGAGCTGGGCAAGGGGTGGCTCGTTCACTACCCGCCGGCCGAACGCGCCGTGGCGCGCGTGGTGGACGCGCGCAAGCGCCTCGCCCTGGCCGAGAGGGAGGGAGATCCCACCAGCCCCTACCTCGCGTATGCCCTCAATCGCCTGGCCGGTGCCCACTGGAACAACCGCCAGTACGAGGAGTCGAGAGGCGTGTACGAGCGCCTCCTGGCGATTCGCGAGGAGCACCTGGGACCCGAGCATCCCGACACGGTCGACGTTCTGGACTTCATCGGAAGGACCCTGTTCATCCAGAGCCGCTTCTCCGAGGCGCGCGAGTACTACGAACGGGCGAAGGAGATCCGGGAGAGGACGCTGGGACCCGATCACCTCTCGATGGCTCACAGCCTGAGGAACCTGGGCGACCTGCTCATCGCGGAGCGACGACCCGACGAGGCGCTCGAGCTCCACCGGCGGGCGCTCACGATCCTGGAGGAGCACGATCCCAAGAGTGGCCTGGTGGCCGAGACCAAGAACAACCTCGCGGTCCACTACTGGAGACGGGCGCGCTACGAGGAGGCGCAGATCCTCTACGAGCAGGCCCTGGCGCTCCGGGAGGAGATCCACGGCCCCCATCACCCGGAGATCGCCACCGTCCTGAACAACCTCGCGATCCTGCGGCAGGACCTGGGGTTCTACGCGGAGGCTCGAGAGTACCTCGAGCGAGCTCTGGAGATCCGGAGTCGCCTCACCAACGAGGTCTCTCGGGAGATTCCGATCCATCTGGATAATCTGGGGAGCGTGCTGGTGACCCTGGGTCTCTATGACGAGGCGCGACCGGTCCTCGACCGTGCGCATGGGCTACGGCTGCGATACTGGGGGACCGACCACCCCCATACGGCCAACAGCCTGGTCAACCTGGGGAGCCTCCTGCAGAAGCAGGGACTCCGCGAAGAGGCCCGTCCCATGCTCGATCGCGCTCTCGAGATCTACGCGGCCGCCGAGGAGTCCGGATACGAGTCGAACATGGCGAATGCCCTCTCGGTCCTCGGGAACCTGCTGGAGAGTCAGGGCTCGCACGACGAGGCGCGCGACGTGTGCGAGCGTGCCCTGGCGATTCGGGAGGAGGTTCTGGGTCCGATGCACCGGGTGACCGCCTCCTCGCTGGACAACCTCGGCGATCTGCATCTCGACCGCGGGCGCTTCGAGGAAGCGCGCGAGCACTACGAGCGTGGGAGGAAGATCCGCGAGACCACGCTGGGGCCCGGACACCCGGACGTGGCCCACAGCATCTACCGGCTGGGAGGTGTGCTGCGTGAGCAGGGGCGCGTGGAGGAGGCAGTGCCCCTGTTCGAGCAGGCGCTCGCGATCTGCGAGGAGACGCTCGGCCCGGCACACCCGCGGGTGGCCGAAACGACGGAGACTCTCGCTCTCACGCGGGCCGATCTCGGAGAGGTGCGGGAGGCATGGGAGCTGCTCCGACGAGACGATTCGAATCAGCGCGGCCGCCTGCGCCGTCTGCTGGCCTCCCAGAGCGAGCAGGAGAACTACCGCTTCCTCGCGAGCTCCTTCTCGAGGCTGGAGACCCTCCTCAGCCTGGCGAGGCGTCTGGACGAGCCGGAGGTGCGGCGTGAAGCCTACGAGGCCGTCTCCTCCTGGAAGGGACAGGTGGCGAGGCTGCTCGCGACCTCCCACGAGCGTTTCCGCCAGGAGCTCGACCCGAAGGACCGCCGGCTGGCGCGGCAGATGCGAGAGCTCCAGGGGCAGCTCTCGGCCGTCCTGTATCACACGGGTCTGGATCCGCAGACGAAGGACGAGCGCCTGCGGGAGCTGCGGGAGAAACGCAACCAGCTCGAGCTCCAGTGGCGTCGCTCGATCGAGGTGGAGCCGGCGCACGAGGTGGAGTACGCACAGCTCCTCGAGGACCTCCCTCCCCGCAGCACGCTGGTGAGCTTCCTGGTGAACCGGGACTACCGACCGGCGCGCTACGAGAACGGAGAGCGGCTCGAGCCTTCGCGGTGGAGCGAGCCGCGCCTTTCGGCCTGGATCGCGCATCCGAACCACGCCTCGCCGCGGTCGGTCGAGCTCGGTCCCGTGGCGGAGGTGGAGGAGCGGGTGGAGGCCTTCCTCCAGGGCCTGGCCGCGCCCCGGGGCGTGCCCGTGGACGAGAGCACCGGCGCTCCGGATCCCGCCGCGGAGCTGCGCGCGCTCCTGTGGGACCCGCTCGCCCCGCACGTGAAGGACGCGGAGATCGTCTTCCTGTCGCCGGACGGGGCCGTCGGGACCTTCCCCTTCGAGACCATCCGATTGCCCGGCGGTGACTTCCTCGTGGAGCACCACGGATTCGTCTACGTGCAGGATGCATCGGCGATCGCCGACGCAGCCGAGCCGCGGAGAGGAGCTCCCGGCCCTCTCCTCTGCGTGGGAGGCGTGGACTTCCAGAGGCGCGCCGAGCTCGATCCCGGTCCAGTGATCGCCGCCGCCTCGCCCTCGGACGACCGGCCGAGCCGCGAGATCTCCCACCGGGGCGAAACGTATCGCGGCAGCTTCGGCTTCTGGCCCAGCCTGCCGCACACGGATCAAGAGGCCCGCGTCCTGCTCGACATGCACGAGGCGGTCACCGGAACGGAGAGCCGGCGCCTCCTCCTGAGGGGAACGCAGGCTACCGAGGAGCGGCTCTGCCGCGAGATGCCCGCCTACTCGACCCTCCACTTCGCCACGCACGGGTTCTTCCTTCCCAAGGACATGACCTCGGTGTGGGATCAGGTGGTCGGCGGCGAGAGCCGTGATCGGCCCGGGGCCTACGACGCCGAGCGACGGCTCGTGGGCAACCACCCCGGGCTCCTCTCGGCGCTGGTCTGCGCGGGGGCCAACACGCCCGCTCCGGACGATCGCCACGACAGCTACCTGACCGCGGAGGAGGTGAGCTGGCTCGATCTCTCGGGAGTGGAGCTCGTGGTGCTGTCCGCATGCCAGTCGGGGATGGGCCAGGCGCAGGCGGGTGAGGGCCTCATCGGCATCCGTCGCGCGTTCTGCACGGCCGGCGCGAGGACCGTCATCAGCTCCTTCTGGAAGGTGTCGGACGAGTCGACGAGCGAGCTCATGCGGGCCTTCTACGACAACCTCTGGATCGAGGGGATGGGCACGCTCGAAGCCCTGCGCGCCGCGCAGATCGAGATGCTGCGGCGCAACCGCGCGCTGCACGACGAGGCGCGGCCCCTGTCCTGGGGCGCCTTCGTGTTGAACGGGGACTGGAGGTGAGCGGCGCGCGCCGCCGGGGGCTCAGTCGATCCCCCGCTCCCGCAGCCGCTTCCCCAGCTTGGCGAGGGCCCGGGAGCGCAGCATGCGGGCGGCGTTGGCGCTGAGCCCCAGCTCGAGACCGACCTCCTCCCACGAGCAGCCGGCGTAGTCTCGCAGCAGGATCGCCTCGCGGTGGCGCTCCGAGAGCTCGGAGATGGCGTCGCGGACCGCGCCGGTGGCCTCCGCACGGCCGATCTCCACGCTCGGCGTCGGGAGATTGCTGGGCGGCAGCCGATCGAACCCGCCGCGGTCGTCGTCCGCGTCCCCTCCGCGCGCGGAGATGGTGGAGGAGGCCCGGCGCTTCTCGGCGTCGAGGTACCGCGCCCGCGCGCGGATCACGTTCTCCACGCAGCGCGACAGCCAGCGGATGAGGCTGGACTCGTCGCGCATCTCGAAGTTGGCCAGATCGCGGTACGCGTCGGCGAGGACCTCCTGGCGGATGTCCGTCGACTCGAGGGCGGTGCGGATGCGTCCGCCGAGGCGCATGCGCACGATCCCGAGCACGCGACTCGCGTACCGGGCGAACAGCTCGTCAGAGGCATCGCGCTCTCCCGCCTTGGCGAGGCGCACGAGGTCCACCGTGTCCATCGACGTCGTGTCCGGCTCCCGGTTCATTCCTCCTCCTCCTTCTCGGGCTCGGGCTCGACGGGCGGGTCCTCCTCGGCGACCTTGATGCGGAAGAGGAATTCCTCCCGCAGGAACCCGGTCTCCTTCCAGTCGTCCGTCGGCGTCTCCTCGGACGCCTCGAGGTCGCCGAAGAGCAGAAGGCGCTCCTCGGCCGTGACCTCCGCGCCGGATCCCGCGCGCCCGCCGTCCTCGAAGAGCAACGAGCCCATGTCCATTGCCTCCCGGTACGTGATCGGATCCACCGCACCGGTCCTCTGGTCTCTGAGCCAGAGGTGCTCCAGCCACTCCTCGAAGAGGGCGTTCCTCGGATCCCCCTTCTCCAGGGCGTACACCACGAAGCCCTCGTAGGCGCGGGGCTCGTCCATGACGAACGAGCAGCTCACCTCGTGGCGTCCGGGCTCGAGCTCGAGCCCGACCGGCTTCCCCGCCGACGGAGTGGGACGGCCCAGGAGCTCGGGCGTCAGGGGAACCAGGAACTGGGAGTCTCGATCCTCCCCGTCCCCCTCGAGCCCGAGGGCGTAGACCACCGTGGACATCGCGTTCGACACCTGGATCCCCAGCACGAACTTCTTCCTCACCTCGATCCCCAGCACGAGCTTCTTCCCCACCTCGATCACCTGCTCTCGCGCGAGGAACACGAGATCCTCCTCCTCCTCCTTCCAGAACGGGGCGACGGCCGGGGGAGGCCAGTCCGCCCCCGTGAAGAAGAGGACCGCCGCGAGCACCGCGACGGCGACCACGCTCGCCGCCACCACGGGTCGGCGGCCGAGGTGGGTGGCCCACATCCCCGCGGCTCGTATCGTGGACAGCGGCGCGTACCGCGGCGGCAGGCCGCGATCGAAGCGCTCGAGGTCGAAGCGCAGCTCGCGCGCGGAGCGGTAACGACCGTCGAGCTCGGGCGCGAGGGCGTGCCGGCAGATCGCGTCGAGGGCGCGGGGAACCCTCGGATCCACCACGGTCGGGGGCCGCACCTCGCCCGCCCGCTTGCGCTCGAGGAACGTCCCGAGGTCCTCCGCGGGATCGCGGACGAAGGCGGGCTCGAGGGTCAGGAGCTCGTAGAGGATGAGGCCGAGCTGGTAGAGGTCGGTCCGGGGATCGCTCCCCGTCCGGAGGCTGCGCGCCTGCTCGGGGGCGAGGTACTCGACCGTCCCGTGCAGTCCGCCCTCGTCGAGAGGAGCCCCGCGGCGGTCGCCGGCGGCGAGGCCGAAGTCGAGCAGCACCGGCTCGCCGCCCGGCACCAGCACCAGGTTCTGGGGCTTCAGGTCGCGGTGCAGGATGCCGGCGTCGTGGGCCAGCTCGAGCGCGTGCGCGGCGCGGCGCGCGATGCGGCCGACGGTGCGGTACCAGGTCCTCCCCGCGAGCAGGTCCTCGTACTCTCCCTCCGCGTCGCGCCCCAGGCTCGACTCGAGCAGCTCGATCCGCTCCGTGCGCCGGCGGGAATCGCCGGCCCGCAGGGTCAGCTCGCCTCGCATGTTCCGCAGCAGGGTGAAGAGATCCCGGCCGGGGACGAGGTCCATCACGATGAAGCTGTGCTCCCCGTCGCGCTCCGCGGCGTGGACGGTGACGATGTTGCGGCTCGTGAGGCCCGCGAGCACCTGCGACTCGCGGCGGACGAGCTCCTCCCAGCCCTCCGCCATCTCGGGGGAGGCCTCGCGGTTGAAGACCTTGATGGCCAGCTCGTGATCCAGCGTCTCGTCGACGGCGGCGTAGATGATCGACAGCCCTCCCCGGCCGATCTCGCGGACGATGCGATACTTGCCGGCGAGCACCATCCCCGGCGCGAGGCCGCGCGGCAGGAAACGCCCGGCCCGCCGGCTGTCCTGCACGTATTGCCGCAGCCGCTGGGCGCTCTCCTCGGTCTCGAGGCGAGCGACGTAGTCCTCGAGGGACACCGCTTCGCCCTTCGAGAGCCGCAGCATGAACTCCTCGGCGAGGACCGCCACGAGGAAGCCCTCGCGCAGCTCCGGCTCCTCGAGCTCGTCCAGGGCGGCTTCCAGGTCGGGATCCTCCCCGTCGGCGAGTCGAGCGAGACACTCGTCGATCAGGCGGTCGAGCCGCCGCTCCGCGGAGTCGCGATCCGTCATGGTGGTTCCCGGATGGTGCCCGAGGGCCGACCCCGATGCCAGCCCCGGTTCGTCAAGGGTGGATTCGGGGGAAAGTGCATGCGGAATCCCCGGAGAACGCTCTGGAGCCCTCACCGCGAGGAGGCGGGCGAGGATGTGGCGAGCGACGATTCCGGCTAGGATGGGGGCCATGGCTCACGTCGGCCTCCCGAACGCCGTGATCCGCACGTGCGTGCTCGTCCTCGCCGCGGCCCTGATGGTCGGGTGTGCGGATTCCTACACCTACCTGGGAGAGCCCGCCGACGCTCGCCTGACGGTCTTCCTCGAGACCGCAGATTCTCGCCCCGACAAGACCGCGCTCCTCGTGGGCATCGATCGCTACGAGCAGGGGGAGAGTCGCGAGTTCGCCGATCTCGAGGGGTGCGTCAACGACGTTCGCCTCGTGAAGCGCCTCCTGATCGACCGCTTCGGCTTCGAGGAGCGCAACGTGTTCGTCCTCCTGGACGAGGAGGCCACCCACGAGCGCATCGTCCGCGCCTTCCACGAGGTCCTCATCCGGCGCGCACGGGAGGGCACCGAGGCCTTCTTCTACCTCTCGGGGCACGGGTCGCGCACGCCGGACGCGAGCGGCCACCGCTCCGCCGAGCGGGACCTCCTCGATTCCACCTTCGTCGCCTACGACAGCCGCGCCGAAGGCCGCGACGGGGAACGCGACCTCGTGGACGACGAGCTGCGCTCCCTGGTCGTCGCCCTCACCGCGAAGACCGACCGCGTGACGGTGGTCACCGACAGCTGCCACTCGGGCGAGATGATGCGCGGCGAAGAGCGCGCACGCACCGCTCCGCGGGCGAAGCGCGGGGTCGATCGCGAGTGGCTCGAGAGCTTCTGGCCGTCGGACGTCGAGCTCACGGAGGACACGCCCGATGCGGAGCCTCCCGCGGACCGCTACGTCCACATTGCCGCCGCCGAGCGCCACGAACGGGCCTGGGAATTCGAGGCGACCGGCCCCGACGGCGGGACGGTCACGCACGGCGTGTTGACGTTCCTGCTCGCGCGGGCGATGGAGAGCGCCCCAGCCGAGGCCACCTGGCGGGAGATCGTCGACGACGTGGCGGTTCGCGTGTCCGTGCTGAAGCCGCAGACCGTGAACTACCTCGGCGACGTGGACCGGCGGCTGTTCGGGGGAGGCCACGAGCGCGTCGCGGGATTCCGGGCCGAGGCCCGGGACGCCTCGCGCCTGCTCGTCCACGCGGGCTGGCTCCACGGATTGAGGGTCGGCTCGCTCCTGGAGGTCCGCGGCTCGGGCGGCCGGCGGGTGCTCGGCGAGGCTCGCGTCGAGGCGGTGACCGCCACCGCGTCCCGCGCCGCGTGGACCGATGACCGGCCGGCCGAGATGCCCCCGGGTTCGCTGCGCGCCCTCGAGCTCTCGCGCGCCGCGGGCGAGCCGCCGCTCCGGATCCACGTCGAGGTCCCCGAGCTCCTCGAAGCCCTCGTCGACGTGGAGCTGGTCGAGACCATCGGCACCCCGGAGAGCTCGGACTACCGGCTCGTCCGGAGAGGACGCGATGCCCTGCGGCTGGAGACGGCGGAGGGGCTTCCCGTGCATGCCCGGCCGATCCCGTTCGACGGAGAAGCCACCCCCGCCTCGCTCGAGGCGCTCGAGGCCGTCTTCCGCGACGAGCTCCGCTGGCGCGCGCTCGACCTGCTCGCGACGGAGCGCGGGGCGCTCCCCCTGCGACTCAGCTTCCGATCGGCCACGCCGGCCGACTTCACCTGGATCTCGAACGACGCCGACCTCTACCACCCCGTAGAGATCCTGGGCGGCGCGGATGCCGAGGGCCTCCCGAACGGCAGCCGTCGAGTGCGCGGAAGTCCTCCCCTCTCGGAGGAGGAGCTGGCCCGCGCGCGGGACGCCGGCGAGCGCCCCCTCAACCTCGGCGTCCTCGAGGTCGAGAATCCCCACGATTGCCCCCTCTACGTGTATCTCTTCTCTCTCGAGGAGGCGCGGGCGATGACGCCGATCCTCCCGCGCAAGGGCGAGCTGCCGGTCCGGCTGGAGCCGGGGAAGAGCCGGCGCAAGCTGATCTCGCTCGTCGCCCCGCGCGAGTGGCCGTTCGACCGCCCCATGCGCGACCGGTACGTCGCGGTGTCGACCCTGGTGCCGGTCGATCTCTCGGAGTTCCGCTCCCCGGGAGCGGTGCGCGGCGGCGAGGCTCCCCCACCGCCCCTGATCCGCCGCGCGATGGAGGGGCCCCTGATCCGCGGCGGAGACAGCGCCGCGGTCGACACCGCGGACTGGGGCGTGACGAGGCTGGACCTGCTCGTGGAGAGTCCCTGACCCGGGATCAGGACCAGACTCCGCCCCAGCCTTCGCCGAGCTTCTCGACGAAGAGGTCCCAGAAGCTGCGGAACGACGGGATCACGGTGAGGAGGACGACCACCACCGCGAGGACGATCAGGCCGATCAGGATCTGGAGCACCCACGTGGGCCGCCGCCCGAGATGAATCCAGGACTGGAGGATCTTCTTCGCGATCCACGCGACCACGACCACGGCCATCAACGTCAGGCCGGGCGAGGCCAGGTTCTCGAAGGGCTTGAAGAGGAATCCGGCGAGCGTGAGGACCACGGAGACGAGGCACAGGAGCTTCAGCCAGTGAACGAAGAGCACCTCGAGGAAGCTCCTCGGCGTGGTGAGGTCCACCATCCAGAGCAGGAACGTCCCCGTCCACTTGAGGATGCCCTTTGTCCGGGGGAGGGATCCCTCGTTCACCTGGAGACCCTCGACCATCGAGGACAGGATTCGTGAGGCGCGGCCGAGGCGCTTGAGGTTCGAGGGCGCATCGAGGCCCATGTCGCACTCGTAGCGATCGCGGAACTGCTCCTTCCACCCGGGCTTCGAGAGGTCGATCGGGGCCGAACGCCCCTCCTCCTCGCGGACGTAGTCCGTGCCCTCGAGGCTCTCCGCGAGGATCGCGTTCTGCGCATCGTCGATGAACCCCTGGCGGATTCCGTCCGGATCCTCGCCGGGCAGCAAGGCCGAGATGATCCGCTCGGCCCCGTCGAGCCGGCCCCACATGATGTCGTTCCTCCGCCACTCCCGCTCCAGGAAGCCGCCGAACGCTCCGACCGCCACGCCCGCGAGCTTCTTCTTCTCACCGTCGTCCTGCTCCGGCTTCGAACCGCTCCCGTCCTCGCCCGTTGTAGGCTGAGACCACAGGTTCGTGGCGTCGAGCGGACTGACCCGGTAGACGTCGACCTCGTTGCCCTCCGCGAATCGGCCCCCCGCGAACAGGGGAAACGTCAGCGAGTCGCGAAGGTCGTAGCCGTACTCGTAGTGATCGTAGACGCGATAACCCATGTCTCTCGCGCCCTCGGAGTCGAAGATCGCCTTGCGGACCGTTCGGTTCATGAACCCCCGCTCGGCCTCGATCACCTCCTGGATCGCCTCGATGATCGGCTTGAAGTCGTGCGCGTGGATGCCGTAGACCTCGCTCGCTTCCCTCCGGAAGGCGTCCTCGCCGGACGTCGCCAGCACCCGATCCAGCTGCTCGCGGAAACCGTCGGATTCCTCCATGAGGCGGCGCACCGGCGTCCGCAGTGGATTGCCGTCGCCGTTCGAGAGCAGCGAGCGCATCACGGAGTACGTGCTGTCCAGGGCGATGCCGATGGCGTGGTGTAGCCGCGCCAGGTAGGCCTTCTCCTGCTCGCTCGAACCCCGTTCCCCCGCCAGGAGATCGGGGACCGGCCTCGGATCGGCAGCCGATAGCGTGTTCTCGATCAACCGGCACAGGTGAGTGAGACGCCGGAGACGGAATCCCATGTCGAACGTGGCCAGGAACTCGTTCTCGCTGCGCCGGGGCTTCCTCTCGTCCCCGTCGTCCCTCTCGGCGTCCTTCCGGTAGGAACAGTACTCGTCCTTGCGCCACGCCATCAGGATGTGGCGGATCGCCCGCGGATGATCGGATCGCTCGTCGAGCCCGGGCGCGGCACGAGTGATCATCCGAGCCAGGTCGTCGGTGACGCCGTAGACCTTCGCATAGTGGTAGGAGACGTAGGCCTCGCCGTAGACCTCGGCCATCTCCTCCAGATCGCACTTGTCGTAGGACTTCTCCTTCAGGTTCCGATTGAACTTGACGTCTTCGGTGCTGCCCTGGATCCGACTCTCGACCTGGTCCATCAGGATCTTCACCCGGAGGAGCCACCGGTTCCGGCGCTTGACGTCGGCGATGTCCTCCCGAATCGTCTCGTATCGGGGCAGCGTCATGGCCGCCAGGCGGACGTTCTCCAGGAATCCGATGTCCCCGGCGGCGTCCTTCTCGGGATCGACGTCCTTCGCGAACGGATCGATGAAGAGCAGCTTCCGATCCACGGGACAGGAGGCGTGCCGCTCGTTGATCGCCTCGATCGCGTGTCCGAACGGGTAGTTGTCCAGATACCCGCCGTCCGCGAAGAGCCTCTCCTTCGTGTCCTTCGCGCTCTCCGTCTCACGGTAGGGATGGAAGAACTTCTCGAACCAGGTCTCGACGACGTCGGATCGCTTGCCCTTCTCCGGCTTCTTCGGTTGCCGGCCGATGTCCTTCAGCTTCGCAGGCTCGAACGCCGCGGGGAAGGACGACGTGCACCGGGAGGCGAAGGCCAGCATGGGATCGTAGTCCGCCGTGAAGCAGTTCTCTCCTTCCGCGGGGGACTCGTCGGGCTCCTCGCCGTCCGTCTCCGCGACTTCGTCCGGGGCCCGGAACGCGAAGTGGAAGACGTGCTTGTGCATGCGCTCGTGAACCACGCCGTCGTTGATCCGGATGGGCACGTTCACACCGCGCAGATCGGTGGCGGTCACGAAGAGGTCGAGGTCCTTCACCAGCGGAGGGTCCTTGCGGTTCTCCTCCGTCTTGCGGAAGGCCTCGAGCAACTTCGCGTACATCCGCTGGCTGTTGAGCAGCGAGGTCTTGGGATGCCGCGACGGGTAGGCGAGAGGATTCGACTTCGTATCGTTGAGAAGGGTGTCGATGTCGCCCTCGACGAGCCACATCCCCTCGAGCGGGCCGAGGTTCCGGCTCCCGCGCGTCAGCGCCTTGGCGAGACATACGGCGTTGATCCCTCCCGCCGACGTGCCCGACAGGATGTCCACGACGAACTTGACGTCGAAGCCGTCCCCACCCTCCGTCCGGGAGCTCTCGGCCAGCTCGTCCCGGAGCTTGCGATAGACTCCGACGGTCTTGCTCTCGTCCCGGGGCGGATTGTCCGCGGTGGCTCTGACCAGGCTCAGGAGCTCCTGGGCGATGCCGTTCATGTAGATCGCGAGCGATATCCCCCCGTACATCACCACTGCGAATCGGATCTCCTTGGTGATCGTGCGGCCGTTCTCGGTGATCTCTCCCATGATCCCTCCTCGCGGATTGCGATTCCGCCATTCACCGGTTCGAGGCGAGAGTAGCGTACCCGTCCGGTGGCCCCATGGTCGCGGGGCCTTGAGCGGGACGCCGGTTCG
>CAYRXS010000206.1:0-12262 GCA_964428225.1 uncultured Planctomycetaceae bacterium | reverse complement strand
CCCCCCCCCCCCCCCCCCCCCCCCCCCCCCCCCCCCCCCCCCCCCCCCGGCGGGCCCCGGGCCCCCCCCGGCCCCCCGACGCTGACCAACTGCACGTTCAGCGGTAACTATTGCATCATGTGGGGCGGCGGGATGGTCCTCGATTACGGCGATGCGACACTGACCAACTGCATTCTCTGGGACAACGGCGATCACACCGGATGGCAGTACGAGACGTCGCAGTTCTACCTGGCAGACGGCGGGGCCATCGTCAACTACTGCTGCATCGAGGGTTGGAGCGGCTTTCTCGGGGGAACCGGCAACCACGGCCTCAATCCCCTCTTCGTGGACGCGCTCAACGGCAACTACCGCCTCCAGCAGGACCCTTGCCAGTCGGGAGTGACCAATCCGTGCGTGGACACCGGCGATCCCAATGCCAGCATGATCGCGGGAACCACGAGGACCGACTGGGTGCAGGATGCCGGCCGCGTGGACATGGGCAGTCACTACGCGATACCCCCGGCGACAGCCAAGTGGTACTGCGGCACCGGCGCCAACGCGGCGACCGACGGTTTCGTGATCACCGGCCCGCCCATCCTCGGCGGCACGCTCAGCGCCTCCATCACGGGATGCGCGCCCGGCAACTGGGCGGCCTTTCTCGTCGCCTATTCCGCGCCGCTCACCTTTCCGAGCCCCTGGGGCGAAGTCCTGGTCGACATCGGCCACCCGGGCGGTGAGCTGTTCGGCATGCCGTCGGGCATCGGCACCCCGACCGTCATCGACGTCCCGATGCCGAGCGATCCGTCTTCCTGCGGCTTCGTGTTCTACACGCAGGCGGTCAGCTTCGTCGGACCCCTCTGCCTGCACTGCGCCTACGAGTGCACGATCGGCCTGTAGCAAGGGCCAACGGTCGGGCCCGCTTCGGCCTGTCTCTCCTCCGGCGTCGGAGCAGGCGCTCAGATGGACCGCCGGCATGCCGTCCCCACCGATTCGAGCGGCCATGCTAAGGGAGAGCCACCTGCCGGGAGGAGGAGTGGTCGGTACCGTGGAAACTCGAATTGAGGCGGCTGGAGAGGCTGCCCCAGTAGTCCCGCGTCTCGAACAAGATCCGCACCATGTTCATGCAACTCGGCTCGATTGGGCAGAAGACCATCCGGTTCCTGCTTCCCGTCCTGTTCGTCCTCGGCTCGATCGGTTCTGCCCAGGTCGGCGGCCCCAGCGCTCCGACCCAGGGACCCTTCACGCAGGGAACGCGCTTCGTCGTGTTCACCTCGGACGCGACCATCTCCTCGACGGAGTACACCACTTACAACGTGGTGGTGATCGGCTGTACGTTGACGGTGGACTGCGCCGGTGGGCCGACGCAATGGGAGAGCCTCCACGTCACGAACGGGGGTACCGTCACCTGTCCCGATGGGAGTAGCGCCGGACTCGACATCGCCGGCAATTACCTGTTTCTCGGGGCGGGTTGCTCCATCGACGCGGACGAGCTCGGTCACCTTCCCGGCCAGGGCCCCGGTGCCGGCACGGGGCCACCCAGCGGCGACGCGGGAGGAGGCGCCAGCTTCGGCGGGCGGGGAGGCCTCTCGAACGGAGGGGGGTCCTCCGAAGGCGAGCCGGGGGCGGTCTATGGAGATCACGCGCTCGCCGGCCAGCTTGGAAGCGGCGGAGGCGACACGGGCATTTCCACGGGAGGCCGTGGAGGCGGAATGATACGGCTGGTCTTGGCGGGAACGGCCCGTATCGACGGAACCGTCAGCGCCAACGGAGGCGACGCCTCGCTCCTGTACAACTACTGCGGAGGGGGCGGCTCGGGAGGCAGTGTTCTCGTCGATGCGAGGGTCCTGAGAGGATCGGGATCCATCGAAGCCAACGGAGGCTCCACCCACAGCACCGGCGGCGGTGGAGGCGGGGGGCGGATCGTCCTGCTACGCACCCAATCTTCGTTCGTCGGACAGGTCACGGCGATCGGCGGAGAGGCGGACTCCCCCGGTGGTGCCGGCTCGTGCTATCGCAAGGTGCAATCCTCGTCGAGTGGCGAGCTGGTCCTCGACAACGGATCGATCAGCGGCGGGGTCACGCACTTTGCGGGCGTCCTCACGGTGGACGGCGACCTGGACGTCGTCTCGAACGCGATACTGAGTGCTCCCGCGTTGGAGACGCTGGAGGTCGTGGTGACGGGCGACCTCTATATCGACGCGACGGCGGAGATGAACGTCGGGGAGCAGGGCTACTCCTTCAACCTCGGGCCCGGGGCGGGAACGAGTCCTCCCAACGGCAATGGTGGCGGAGGCGGCAGCTTCGGAGGCCGAGGAGGCCAGTCGAACGGAGGATGGCTCTCCGAGGGAGAGCCCGGGCCGGTCTACGGGGACTACCTCCTGGCGGATCAATTTGGAAGCGGCGGAGGCACCTCGGCGAGCTCCTGGGGAGGGAGTGGCGGCGGAAGGATCCACCTCGAGGTGGCCGGGACGGCCCAGATCGACGGCACCGTCGGCGCCAACGGGGGCGACACCTCGCCCTGGTACAGCTTCTGCGGAGGCGGCGGCCACGGAGGCCCGGGCGGCGACAGCAATGGCGGGTGGATCGACGAGGGGCTGGGGGGCCCGTCCTATGACGACCCAATGCTGCCGATCCTGCCCGGCAGCGGCGGAGGCACCGCCGGATCCTCGATTGGAGGCTACGGTGGCGGAGCGATCCGCCTCGACGTGGCCGGAACCACCCATCTCGACGGCGTGGTCACCGCCAACGGCGGCGACACCTCGGTCGCGAGCAGTTTCTGCGGCGGCGGTGGCTCCGGTGGGGGCATCCTCATCGACACCGACACCCTGAGTGGCTCGGGCCCCATCCATGCCATCGGGGGCTCCACGAACAGCTTCGGAGGTGGAGGCGGCGGAGGCCGCATCGCGATCTACCGCATCGTCGACCTGTTCACGGGATCCATCTCGGTGGCAGGTGGCGTGGCCGACAGATCCGGCGCCTCGGGATCCCTCGAGATTCACTGAGCCTGCGATCGCATCCAAGGGCCGGACGGTCGGACCCGCTTCGGCCCGTCTCCCTTGCGGCTCGGTCTAGGTGCTCGGCCCCGCCACCTCGGGCCCGACGACGAGCAGGTTGTTGGGCACCTCGGTCTGGATGGTCTCGAGCTTGCTGCCGAAGAGGGTTTCGCGGACCGCGCCGTGGCCGTAGGCGCCGGCGACGACGAGGGAGTCGCGGGGGATCTCGAACAGGCGATCGGGGAGGGAGCCCGACTCGACGAAGCGCCATTCCGTTTCCCCGGAGCGCACGGAGTCGAGGAGGCCGGCGCGATCGAGCGGCTCCTCGTAGAAGCCGCGCGACTTGCCCTCGGCGAAGGTGAAGAGCGAGAAGGACAGCTTCGCGTCCCGGGCCAGGTCGCGGGCGAGGTGCGCGGCGCGGATCGAGTTGTCGGAGCCGCCGAAGCACGCCACTACCGAGTGCCACGGCTTGAAGACCGGGGTCGGCAGGAGCACGGGGAAGGGGGCGGCCTGGACGATGGCGCGCACGCCAGGGCCGAGGTGACCGAAGCGGATCCTGGTCGACCGCTCGCTCATCGAGCGCGGACAGGCCATGAACGCGTGGTCGCTCGGCACGTTGGGCAGGTCGGGAGTGGTGAATCCCGTCGGCTCCAGGAGCTCCATCCCGACGGGAAGCGCCGGGGTGATGTCCGAGACACGTTGCTCGGCGGTCGCCGGATCCCGGAGGTACGAGGCGTCGAGATCGACCTGGGCCGTCGTCTCCTCGAAGTACAGGAGGAACCGGGGATGACGCGGGACGTAGACCCGAAGCGAGCAGCCGCTGGCCTCGCAGAAGTACACGGACTGCAGCAGCGTCTCCCGGCCGAGCGGGGTGTTCCGGTACACGTGGAGGAGCGTGCGGTTCATGGTTTCGCCGATTCGTCGGGCCGGGGGAATCGTATCCGAAGTCACGTCGTCTGCACCGACAGCTCGTGCCGGTAGTGATCGAAGAGGGTCGACTTGCTGAGGAGCCCCGCGAACTTCCGGTCTTCGAGCACCGGCAGCACCCAGGCCCCCGTCTCCTCGAGGGCGGCGACCGCCTCCGCCAGCGAGGCATCGATGGCGACCGTGGGCGGGTTCGCGTCCATCACCGTGCTCACGAGCGTGACGCGGGCCAGGCCGGGATCGAAGAGCAGCTCGCGCACCGTGTGCACGTCGAGCAACCCGGCGAACTCGCCGGTGTCGGGGTTGACGACGGGGAAGTGGTTGCGACGCGACGACTTCACGACGTCGACGAGGTCGGCCAGGGTCAGGTCCTCGGCGATCGGGATCGCGTTCGTGTCGATGGCCTCGCGCAGGGTGATCTCGCTCAGGATGCGGCGGTCCGTGCCCGGCCGCAGCAGATCGCCGGCCGCGGCGAGCTCCTTCGTGTAGATCCCGAAGCGATCGAAGTGCCGGGCGACGAGGAGCGAGAGGACGGAGACGATCATCAGGGGCAGGATCACCTCGTAGCCTCCGGTCACCTCCATCACGAGCAGGATCCCCGTCAGCGGCGCCTGCATCACGCCCGCCACGAGCCCGGCCATGCCCACGAGCGCGTAGCTGCCTCCCGGGCCGAGGGCGACCTCGTTCGGCAGGATCGCCGCCGCCGCCCGGTGGAACGCGGCCCCCACGAGCGCACCCAGGACGAGGCACGGAGCGAAGACGCCGCCCGGCGCTCCCGAGCCGAGGGTGAGCCCGGTGGTGACGAGCTTGGCGAGGGCCAGGCCCACGAGCAGGAGAAAGCCCGTCTCGAGCATCTCGGGATCGGGATCGATCACGCCGCGCACCGTTTCGTAGCCCTCTCCGATGGCCTCGGGAGCGACGAGCCCGATCGTCCCCACCAGGAGCCCGAAGAGCAGCGGAGCCACGTACCGACCGCGCGGGATCTTCCGCGCGAAGCCGCCGACCAGATCGACGAGCCGCGAGAGCCCCGTCGAGGCCAGCCCCGCCACGAGCCCGAGGACGATGCACAGCGAGAGGTCGGTGACCCCCATCGAGAAGGGTGCGTGCAGGAACGACTGGTCGTTGGTGAGGAGGAGCCGCGACACCTCGGTGGCCGAGACCGCGCACACGATCGTGGGCACGATCGTCAGGGCACTCCACTCCACCAGCACGACCTCGAGGGCGAAGATCATCCCCGTCATCGGCGCGTTGAAGATCGCCGATATGCCGCCCGCGACCCCGCAGGCGAGCAGGACGGACCGGCGCCGCTCGTTCAGGCGACAGAGGCTGCCGACGGTGGAGCCGATGGAGGCTCCCGTGTAGACGATCGGGCTCTCCAGGCCGGCCGAGCCGCCGGCGCTCACGTTCACCAGGCTGCCCATCCACAGGGACAGGATCCCGCGCCGACGCATCGCGCCCCCGCGGCGGCAGACGGCGCGGATCACCTGGGGCACGCCGTGACCGGGGGGCTCGCGGAAGAGCCGGGCCACCAGGGCCACCGCCACCAGGGCGCCGACGGCGGGTAGCAGGATCGCCGACCACCACACCTCCCGCCAGTCGGAGAGCGCGTGGAACAGCCAGTGCACCGCGCTCCGCAGCCCGACCGCCGCGACTCCGCTCAGGATCCCCACGACGACCGCGAGGAGGACCAGCACCTCCCAGCGCTCGCCGGGCTGACCGAGGAACCGCAGCACGCGCCGCATCCCGGGCGCGAGAGCTCGCCACGAGGTCTCGGTCCGCCCGACGCTCTCGGTGGTTTCCCTCACGGGTTCTTCCTGATCGCCCGGAGGTGCGCGATGAGGTCCGCGTGCGCGGGCGCCTCCTGCAGCAGGTTCCGGAACTCCGGGGCGCGCAGGGCGAACGCCACCCGGGAGAGGATCTCGAGGTGGACCGGAGCGTTCGGGGAGAGGACGAGGAGCACGGCGAAGACCGGGGCTCCGTCGAGCGCCGCCCAGTCGAGGGGACGACGGGGGAAGCAGACGCTGATCACCGGCTCCGCGAAGAGCTCGGTCGGGGGCTTGCGCGGGTGGGGCAGCGCCACGCCGTGGCCCATGCCGGTGCTCGCCATGCGCTCGCGTTCGAGGACCGCGGCGAGGAGGCTCTCGCGCGCGTCCGGCGCGAGCCCGGGAACCGCGTCGATGACGAGCGAGATCGCCTCGACCGCGCTCTCCGGCTCGACGTCCCCGACCACGGCCCCGCGCGCCACCGCGTCGCTGAGCAGGTCGGCGGGGGGCGTCGCCCGCTCGGAGGGGCGTCGCCCGACCGCGAAGCCGTGCTCGCGCGCCCAGCTGCGCAGCTCCTGCCCGTCGATCCCGCCCCCCGGCGCGTCCGCGCCCTGGAAGAGCCCTTGCCGAATCCAGCGCCGCATCGTGGTTTCGGGCACGCCGAGGAGGCGCGCGGCCTCGGGTGTGGTCAGAATCTCCCGGGACATGGCGACACGATACCACCACGCGTACGGAGGAGGCGGCTGAATCATGGGGTGGGCGAGCATTCTCGTGGTCGCGGTCGCGCTGGCCATGGATGCCTTCGCGGTCTCCGTGGTCGCCGGCGTGGCGGTGCACCCGCTGACGGGACGACACGTGTTCCGGCTCGCGTTCCACTTCGGCCTGTTCCAGGCGCTGATGCCGGTCGTGGGCTGGGCCGGGGGGATGGCGATCCACGGCTTCATCGCCCCCGTCGATCACTGGATCGCGTTCGGCCTGCTCGCCATCGTGGGAGGAAGGATGTCGCTCGGAGCGATTCGCGGCGAGGAGCACGAGCGAGCGCCGATCGATCCCACGTCGGGGTGGACTCTGGTCTTCCTCTCGATCGCCACGAGCATCGATGCTCTGGCGGTGGGATTGTCCCTGGCGATGACCGGGTCCACGATCGTCCTCCCCGCGGTGGTCATCGGCGTGGTGGCCGCCGGCTTCACGCTGGTCGGCATGCTGCTCGGTCGACGCATCGGTCGGCAGTGGGGCCGGCGCGTCACGTTCGCCGGAGGAGTGGTCCTCGTCGCCATCGGCGTCAAGATCTTGATCGAGCATCTGACGGCCTAGCGTGCGGCTACAATCTCTCCGCCTGCTCGCCCGCCGCACCAGCGACCCTGTCGGGAGAAGAACCCATGACGACCACGCGGATCACGACCCTCGTCGCGACCGGCCTCGGCGCCCTGCTCATCGCTTCGATCCCCGCGGCCCAGGGGACGCGCGAGGACTACGAGCGAGCCGAGAGGTTCCTCCGGCAGAACATCGGGGAGCTCGTCCACAACCTCCAGGTCTCGCCGAGCTGGATCGAGGAAACGGATCGGTTCTGGTTCGTAAAGAAGTACGAAAAGACCCACGAGCTCCTGCTGGTCGATCCCGAGCGGGCGACGCTGACGAGGGCCTTCGACCACGGACGGCTCGCCCGGGCTCTGGGCGAGGCCGCGGGCGCGTCCTTCGAGGCCGACCGGCTCCCGTTCGAGGAGATCGAGCTCACGGAGGACCTGAAGACCGTGCGGTTCGAGGTTGGAGAGCAGCGGTGGTCGTGCGACCTGGAGAGCTACGTCTGCGCGAAGATCCCCGCCGCGCCGAAGGCCGAGAGGCACGAGATCCTCTCGCCCGACGAGCGCTGGCTCGCCTTCGTTCGTGAGCACGACCTCTGGCTGCGCGACCGACACACCGGACGGGAGCACCGACTGACCCACGACGGCGAGGAAAACTGGGCCTGGGCCTCGAGCCCCGACACTCGTCTGACCGCGGTGACGGAGAGGGTTCACGGGTTGCGGTTGCCCCCGTCGCTGCGGTGGTCGCCGGACTCGAAGAAGATCCTGACCTATCGCCTGGACCAGCGGAACGTGGGGGAGATGCACCTCCTCCAGTCGGTCCCTCCGCCCGGCGGGTCGCGGCCGATCGCCCACTCCTACCGGCACCCCTTCCCCGGCGACTGGAACCTGGCGTCGGTGCGCTACGTGGTCCTCGACGTGCCGACCGCGAGCCGCGTCGACGTGGGCACGCAGTCCACGCCCGTCGTGCACCTGCCCGCCCTCGACATGGAGTGGATGTGGTGGAACGAGGAGGGGACGTCGATCTACTGGCTGGAGAACGATCGCGGCTTCAAGACGCTGACCCTCCAACGCGTCGATCCAGTCACCGGCGAAGTCGAGGCGCTCATGTCGGAGTCCTCGAAGACCTACTTCGAGCCCCACGTGTTCCTCGGCGCGCGACCTAACGTCCGGGTGCTCGACGAGCTCGGTAAAATCCTGTGGTTCTCGGAGCGCAGCGGCTGGGCAAACCTCTATCTCCACGACCTCGAGACCGGCGCGCTCGCGAACGCGGTGACCACGGGACAGCTCATCGTGCGCGACGTCCTGCACGTGGACGAGGAGCAGGGCTGGATCCACTTCACCGCGGGTCGTGAGGAGGACGGGTGGGATCCGTACTACCGTCGCCTCTTCCGCGCGAGGCTCGACGGCACAGGGATGGAGCTGCTCTCGCCCCAGGACGCCGATCACGACGTGACGGCCTCGCCAAGCGGCAAGTACTACGTCGACACGTACTCGCGGGTGGACATGGCGCCGGTCACGGTGCTGCGCGCGGCCGACGGCCGGGAGATCCTCGAGCTCTGCCGGGCGGACATCACGAAGCTCCTCGCGACGGGCTGGCGCTATCCGGAGCGATTCACGGTCAAGGCCCGGGACGGCGAGACGGATCTGTACGGCGTGCTGTTCCGCCCGACCAGCTTCGATCCCGCGAAGTCGTACCCGGTGCTCGACGCCGTCTACCCCGGTCCGCAGGTCAATCGCGCGCCGGCGAGCTTCCAGTGGGGATACATGGACCTGTTCGGTCAGGGAGTCGCGATGGCCGAGCTCGGCTTCGTGGTCTGCACGATCGACGGTTTGGGCACTCCGCTGCGGTCGAAGGCCTTCCACGACTTCTCCTACGGCAAGCTCGAGGAAGCGGGGGGGCTCGAGGATCACATCGCGGGCCTGAAGCAGCTCGCGGAGCGCTACCCGTACCTGGATCTCGAGCGGGTGGGGATCTACGGCGGCTCGGGCGGAGGGTTCGCCGCGACGCGCGCCATCCTCGCTCACCCCGACTTCTACAAGGTGGCGGTCGCCGCCGCCGGGAACCACGACCAGCGCCGGTACATCGCGGTGTGGGGCGAGGTCTACCAGGGCCTCGTGGACGGGAACAACTACGCCGCCCAGGTCAACGCGAGCCTGGCGGAGAACCTGAAGGGCAAGCTGCTCCTCGCCCATGGGGATCTCGACGACAACGTCTCCCCCACCCTGACCATGCAGGTCGTCGACGCCCTCATGCGCGCGAACAAGGACTTCGACCTCTTGCTGATCCCCAACGCGGGGCACTCGCTGGGGGAGCACGCCCAGTACTTTCTGCGTCGCCAGTGGGACTACTTCGTCCGCCACCTGCTCGGCGTCGAGCCGCCGAAGGAGTATCGGATCGGGGAGGCGATGGAGAAGGAGCGGAAGCGCCGCAAGGCCGAGGAGGAGAGGGACCGCATCCTCGTCGACGGCGCCGAGCTCGAGAAGGTGGCCGGCGACCTGGCCTTCGGCGAAGGACCCGCCGCCGACGGCGCGGGGGCGATCTACTTCACCGACATTCCCGAATCGCGGATCCTCCGCTTCGATCCCGTGGGGCGGACGGTGAGCGTCGTCCGGGAAGAGACGGGCCGCGCCAACGGGCTGATGCTCGATCGCGACGGCGCGCTCGTGATCTGCGAGGGAGGCAACCGCCGGCTCACCCGGCTCGTCGACGGCGAGATCGAGGTCCTGGCCGACGCGTTCGACGGAAAGAAGCTGAACAGCCCCAACGACCTCGAGATCGACGCGCGCGGCGGCATCTACTTCACCGACCCGCGCTACGGCGACCGCGACGACATGGTGCAGGGGTTCGAGGGCGTCTACTACCTTCCCCCCCACGGCGAGCTGATCCGCGTCGTGGACGATCTGGTGCGGCCCAACGGCCTCGTCCTCTCGCTCGACGGCCGGACCCTGTACGTCGCGGACAACGAGGCGAAGACGATCCAGGCCTACGACGTCGCCGCCGACGGCACCCTGGAGAACGGACGCCTCTGGGCCAGCCTCGACGAGGAGGCTCGCGGCGGCGGCGACGGCATGACCGTCGACGAGCGCGGCAACGTGTACTGCGCCGGGCAGGGTAGGATCTGGATCTGGACCTCGGAGGGCGACCTGATCGGCCAGGTGGACGTTCCGGAGAGCCCCACCAACTGCTGCTTCGGCGGCGTCGACGGCAAGACCCTCTACATCACCGCCCCCTCCTCCCTCTACCGCATCCGGATGAAGGTGCGCAGCGGGTGACCGTCACCCTCGCGCCGCCAAGGAGCCGATCCCGTGCGACCGAAACCGACAATCGCCCTGCTCGCCACGCTGCTCGCCGCCTGCGCCACGGCCCCTCCCGATGTCGTGGAGCCGGCGTGGATCCCCCTCTTCGACGGGCAGACGCTCGCGGGGTGGGAGGCGATCGACTACGGGATCCAGGGCAAGTGCGAGGTCGTGGGCGGCGCGCTGCACGTGCACATGGGCGAGTCGGTGAGCGGCGTGCGTTACACGGGTGACCTGGGGGAGATCATGCCCCCCGGGCAGGACGGCTACGAGCTGCGCCTCGAGGCGATGCGCGTGGACGGCTTCGATTTCTTCTGCGGCCTGACCTTCCCGGTCGGGCTCGAAGGTCACGTGTCCCTCATCTGCGGCGGCTGGGGCGGCGCGGTGGTCGGGATCTCCTGTCTCGACGGGTGGGACGCCTCGGAGAACGAGACGACCTCCTACCGCGGCTTCAAGCCGAACCGCTGGTACGCCATCCGCGTGCGAGTCACGCGGGACCGGATCGAGTGCTTCATCGACGACGAGCAGGTGGTCGACGTCGAGCGGGCGAAGTACGAGGAGCTCGAGGTCCGCGCGGAGATGCGCGAGTACCTGCCCCTGGGCCTGTCCACCTTCCAGACCCACGCGGCCCTTCGCAACGTGGAGATTCGGTCCCTCGGGAATTGAGCGCGCCACGTCTCCGCCGTCGCTCGGAGCGCGGCGGTGCTCCGGGCGGACCTCGATCCACCTCGGATCGAGGTGGACTGAAGCGGAGTGTGCTCAGATCGAGAGGCCGAAACGGCACTCGCGAAGCAGGCCGGCGAGCCCAGGCTCGGGCAGCTCGGCTTCCAGGTGTCGCCCGATCCGCCTCGGGGCTCGCGCAAGGCTGTTACCCGGCGCCTCTCGCAACTAGGTACGTGGTCCCTACCGTCTCGTTGCCCCGGGAGTTGTGATGTTTCCGCATCTCTCTAGCCTCTTGCTCTTCCTGCTTGCCAACCTCTCCGGCCAGGTCGTCGTGACCCCCGATGGGGATCCTGGTCGTGCCCCGAAGGTGATTCCTCCGCCGCCAGGGAGGGAAGGAGAGGTACCCGCGAAACTCTCGGACGAGGACTGGACGGGTATCCGGACGGCCCACGAGGAGAGCCGGCATGCGGTCCAGCCCACCGAAGCGGGCCATCTCGCCCGGAACGCGGGACAGCGGTGGCGGACGGAGTTCGACGGCCGCGGCTTCCTCACCCGGCCCGATGCGGGGGACTGGACGTGGGGGCTCGTGCTCGAGCGCTACGGCTTCCCCGGTCGCGAGGAGGTCGTGACGGATCCCCCGCGGGTGAGCATCGAGGGCGGACGCGTGGCCTACGCGTGGAGCGAGACGCTCGAGGAGTGGTACGTCAACGATGCGCGTGGCCTCGAGCACGGCTTCACCATCCGCCAGCGTCCGGACCGAGACGACGCGGGAGAGCCGGTCCCCCTGACCTTCACGCTGAGTATCCGGGGCGAGCTGCACCCGCGAGTGGACGACGATGGACGTGACGTTCGCTTCCTGGGCCGCCGGGGTGCGGTGGTTCTCTCCTACACGGGATTGACGGTGGTCGATGCCGACGGGAAGGAGCTGGAGGCGAGCTTCGCGCAAGTTATCGAGGGATTGCGGCTCTCGATCATCGAAGAGGACGCTCGCTACCCGATCACGATCGACCCGATTGCCCGGCAGGCGTATCTCAAGGCCTCCAACACCGACGCCTGGGATTCCTTCGGTTGCTCCGTGGCGGTATCGGGTGACACGGCGGTCGTTGGGGCGCGCGCCGAGGACAGTAATACCACGGGCGTGAACGGCGACCAGAGCGACAACAGTGCGCTGAGCTCCGGCGCCGCCTACGTGTTCGTTCAGAACGGCACGAGCTGGAGCCAGCAGGCCTACCTCAAGGCTTCCAACACGGACGCAGAGGATTGCTTTGGAGACGCCGTAGCGATCTCCGGCGACACGGTCGTGGTTGGGGCGCACGTGGAGGACCGCAACGCCCCCCGG
>CAYRXS010000205.1:0-12286 GCA_964428225.1 uncultured Planctomycetaceae bacterium | reverse complement strand
ACTAGTAGCCGAGCACGAGATCCTGAGCGTTGGTCAACTCGAGGTTCCCGCCACCGAAGATGATGGCCTGGGTGGCCACGGGCACTTCGATGAGGGAGACGTCGGGCACCAGCGGGATGTCGATCACCGACGGGTTGCCGGTGGCCATCGGAGTCCCCAGGAGCTCGGGACCCCCGATGTCGACGAGGAGGTTGCCCCAGGTCGTCGGGAGCGCGGACGGATTGTCGTAGCCCGCGAGGAAGCAGCCCTTGGTCGGACTACCGGTGTCCACCGAGGCGGTGAAGGTCTGGCCGAGGATGGGCAGACCCACGACGGAGTAGACGTCGGGGTTCGTGTGGCCTCCGATATCGGGGTTGCGCCAGGTGGCGGACGCGCTCAGATCCATGTCGCCCATCATGGCCCAGACCGAGCCGCGCAGATCGCCCCCGTCGTCGTCGGAGGGCGCTCCGGCCATGAGGTCGTCGCGGCCGTCGCCGTCGAGGTCGTCGAGGATGGCGACCGAGAATCCGAAGTGATCGTTGCCGTCCAGGGTTCCACCGAATCCGCCGGCCGTGGCGCTGATCTTCCGGTGGGTCATCACCGTACCGTTCGTGTTGAGGTACAGCAGCCAGGTCGCGCCGGCGCGATCGGCGCCGTCCCTGTCACGGTTCGCCCCGACCGCGAGGTCGGAGATCCCATCGCCGTTCAGATCGCGGGAAGCCACGGAAGCCCCGAAGTACTCGTTGACGTAGAACGTTCCGGTGAAGCCGCCCTGGGTGTCGCTGATCTTCTGCTTGGCCTTCACCGTCCCGTCGATGTTGAGGAACAGGATCCAGACGGCTCCCTTGTCGGCGCCCGCGTCGTCATCGCCCCGGGCGCCCACGGCGATGTCGGTGACTCCGTCTCCGTCCAGGTCGCCGAGATTGGCGATCCCGACGCCGAACTCATCGGCGGGGGACAGGACGTTGCCCAGACCTCCCGCGGTGTTGCTGATCTTCTGCTTGGCGTAGAGCGTCTCGCTCGCGGTGAGGCGGAGGATCCACACCCCGCCCGCGAGGCTGCCGCCGTCATCGATTCCCGTCGCGCCCACGGCCATGGCCGATACGCTGCCACCGGAGCCGTCGAGGTCACCCAGGCCGGCAACGGAGGCGCCGAAGTAATCGTAGTCCTTCAAGGACGTGCCCATTCCACCCTGGGACGAGCTGAACTTCTTGTAGCCGCTGACCGTGCCGTTCGTTCTGAGATAAAGGATCCACACGGAACCCCTTTTGGCGCAGCCTCAGCCATAGCCGTCGTCGTTGTGCCAACCTCCTACGGCGATGTCCTGCACGCCGTCTCCGCTCAGGTCGCCGAGCAGACCCACCGAGTGGCCGAACCGGTCGCCCTTCTCCAGGTAGCCGGTGAAGGTCCCGGCGGTGTCGCTGATCTTCTGGTGGCTCTTCACCGTTCCATCGGCGTTGAGGAACAGGATCCACACGGCACCAGTGTCGGCGAGGCCGTCGTCGTCCTTGTCGGCACCGACTGCCACGTCGCAGATCCCGTCGTTGTCGAGGTCGCCGATCGAGGCGCACGAGACGCCGAACCGATCGCCGTCATCCAGCGTGCCGGTGAAACCTCCGGCGGTGGTGCTGATCTTCTGCTCGGACAGAACGACGTCGGCCTGGGCGTTGGCGAGGCCGATCAAGGTGACGAAGGAGAGGGGGACAGCCCACAGGGCACGAAGCGAACACCGACCAGCCATGAAAGTTACCTCCGGGAGTGGCGCCCAGGAGCAGGGCACACGACATGGGGACGTCAAGATGGTACAGGAAGTTCCCCCATTGCGGGATACCAAGTCGGCCCTTGCGACCGCTTGAAGGAAGGGAAAAAACGGCCGGGAGAGAGCTCTCAGCCCGCTTTCTCCGCGCCGAGGCCCTCCGCGATCAGGCTCATGTCGTGCCAGGTGCCGGCGAGCCAGACGGGATCGATCCCCAGGGAGACGGCCTCGGTCAGCGCGGCCGCCGACTCGAGAGCGTCCGGATCCTCGCCGACCAGGAAGCCCGTGGCGCAGAGGTGCCCGCTCGTCCGGAGCTCGGCAAGGGTCCGCCGGGCGAAGACGCGACTCGCCGCGGCGTGGGTGGGCGCGTCCGGGGCGCCGGCCTCGGCGAGGCGGGCGGCCTCGCGGCAGAACGCGGCGCTCACCTCGATCCGCGTGGCCAGGTCGGCCAGGGTGAACATCGCGGTCTGGTGGCGCGTGAGCCGGCTCTTGTGGCAGTGCTGGATGACGGCGGTCAGCCCGCGCAGGGCCGCGGCCACGAGACCGGCCCCCAGCCGGGAGTGCTCGCCGTGGAGCCGATCCATCTCGTCCGCAACGTCCCCGTACAGGGCTCCGCGTGAGCGCACGGTGTCCTTCCAGCGATACGTGCTGATGATGTTCTGCTGCACCTCGCTGGTGCCCTCGTAGATGCTCGTGATCCGGACGTCCCGCTGGTGCTTCTCGACGAGGTACTCGCGGGTGTAGCCGTAGCCGCCCAGGGCCTGGATCGCCGCGTCAGCGGCGCGATTGCCCGCCTCGGTGGACCACAGCTTGGCCACCGATCCCTCCACGTGCAGATCGCTCTCGCCCTCGTCGATGCGCCGGGCGACCTCGTACACGTAGGCGCGACCGGCGGCCAGATCGATCCAGTGGGGGACCAGCAGCTTGAATACGTACCCCTGCTTGTCGAGGAGGGGAGTTCCGAACTGGATGCGAGTGCGCGCGAATTCCACCGCCCGGTCGAGCGCCGCCTGACCCGCGCCGAGACCGAAGGCGCCCACCATCAGGCGCGTGTAGCCGAACACCGCGCTGGCCTGCTTCAACCCCTGCCCCTCGACTCCACCGAGCAGGTTCTCCGCGGGCACGATCATGTCTTCCAGGAAGAGCGAGCAAGTGTCGGAGGCGCGGATACCGTGCTTGTCCTCCGGCTTGCCGGCGCTCAGGCCGGGCGTGCCACGCTCCACGACGAAAAAGCTCGGTCCCTCCGGAGCCTTGGCCATGATCGTGTAGAGGTCCGCCACGCCGCCGTTCGTGATGAACTGCTTGACGCCGTTCAACCGGTAGCTCTCCACGACGCCGTCGGCACCCGTGATCGGCTCGGCCGTGGTGCGCAGGGCGCCGATGTTGCTGCCCGCCTCGGGCTCGGTCACGCCGTAGGCGACGATCATGCCCTCCTCGGCGATCCGGCCGAGCCAGTGGCGTTGCTGCCCCTCGGTGCCGCCGACCAGGATCGGATCGGTGCCGAGGAAGATGGCGAGGAACGCGGTGGCCACGCCGAGGTCGGTCGCGGCCATCATCTCGGAGAGCCGGCAGACGTCGCGGGCGCCGCCCCCGAGACCTCCCACCTCCTCGGGCAGGAACAGGAGCTGCAATCCCACGTCGGGGGAGAGCAGCTTGCGCACGAGCGCCTCGGGGAACTCGTGCTTCTCGTCCAGCTCCAGGATCCTCGTCTCCGTCAGGTCGTGCTCGAAGACGTCACGCAAGGTCTCGATGACCATGTCGCACATCTCCGGCGACAATCCGGCCAGTTGATTCATCTCCAGCTCCTCAGCAAGAAGGTCTCGGGTGATGGGGCTACCGAAAACTCCAGGCCGCCCGACAACCGGGGCGGGGGCGCCAGATCCTAGGGAACGGGCCGTCTTGCGCCAATTCGGGATCCCGGTTCGAGGCTACAATACCGCGCCATCCGGGCTCCGGCGGCCCATGCCGGACGGCGCCCGAGCTCCCGAGGAGATGATTCGATGATCCACTGGTCCGTCCTCCCGTCGCTTCTCGCCCTCGCCGCGGGCTCCGGAGGGTGGAAGGCGGAGAAGCCCCTCTGGCTGGCCGTCACCACTCCGAGCCTCGAGGAGGCGCTCGAGCCCCTGGCCGATCGCCGGCGCGCGGAGGGGCTCGACGTCCTCGTCTCCACGAAGCCGATCGGCGAGGCGCTGGCCGACGCGCCGCGAGCCCCGAGCTACCTCCTGCTCGTGGGAGACCACGAAGCGAAGCGTGAGGCCGAGCCCTGGTTCGTGCCGGCCCAGGAGAGACAACCGTACCGCTGGTCGTTCCTCCAGCGCGAGGCCTTCGCCTCCGATGCGGCGTGGGGCGATCTCGACGGAGACGGCGCGCCCGACCTCCCGGTGGGGCGTATTCCGGCCCGGACCCCGGAAGAGGTCGCGGCCGTGGTGAGCAAGATCATCGCCTACGAGGAGCGGCCCCTCTCTCCGGAGGACCTGCGGGTCAACTTCTGGGGCGGCTCGCCCGACTACGGAGCCCTGTTCGACACGGCGACGACCTATCTCCTGCTGAGCTCGGTCCGGGAGGACACACCTCCCTGGATGGACCTCTGGGTCTTGGCGGGGGACGCCGGCAGCCCGCTCTGCGGCTGGCCGGGAGACCAGCCCGCCCGCTTCACGGCGCAGATGAAGAGGGGCGGCCTGCTGAACGTGCTCATGGGCCACGCGAACGCCGACCTCTTCCATTCCATGATGTACGGGTCGAGGTCGGTGGACTACACGATCGACGACGCGAGGGAGCTCCTCTCCGAAGGAAGCCCGGCGGCCCCGATGCTGTTGTTCGCATGCGATTCGGGCGACTTCGCCCGCGCCACGCCGTGCCTGGCCGAGTCCTTCCTGTTCCTTCCCGCGGGGCCGGTGGCCACGATCGCCGCGTCCATGAACAGCCACCCCCTCACGAACTACTTCACCTCGACGAGCTTGCTTGGAGTCCTGCACGAGGGGCGAGCTCGGCTCGGGGACCTGTGGTTCGATGCGCAGGAGCGGGCGTCGCGGCGGAAGCTCCACGCGCTGAGCCTGATTCCGAACGTGCTGAAGGACATCGAGGGCAAGCTGGAGCAGGAGATCGACGTGCCGAAGCTCCAGCGCGACCAGCTCCTCATGTACGCCCTCCTGGGCGATCCGGCCACGCGGTTGCGGTTTCCCGCCGGCACGCTCGAGGGAAGGGTGGAGCGAACCACCTCCGGCTGGCGCTGGACGGTCGAGAGGACGAAGGGCGCGGCCTTCCTGCAGGTCGCGCATCGTCCCGCGGAGACGGTCGCGCTGGACCGGCTGGAGCTGGTCACGAGCCGCGAGGAGGCCAACGACCGATTCGCCGCCGCGAATGCGGGGCTCGGATTCACTCCTCTGTTCTCTGCGGGGGACGGCGTAGTCTTGTTGCCTCCGGTGGACGGGGCGTCGTGGGAGGGGACGATCGGCGGCGACGGCGTGCTCCGGATCGTGATCCGCGGGCGGGGAGGATTGCTCGTCGGAGTGTTCCCTCTGCGTTGAGCCGCGCGTACCGTACCTCCCCGTGAAACTGATTCGATTCGAGGACGAGACCGGCGCCGTCCGGCTGGGCGAGCCCGCGGAGGCGGGCCGGGCCCGCGTCGTGCGCGGCGCGTTGCTGGGAGAGCACGAGCTCACGGAGGAGACGGCGGCGGTTCGTCGACTCCTGCCTCCGCTCGTACCGGCGAACATCATCGCCATCGGGCGCAACTACCGCGCGCATGCGGCGGAGCAGGGGGAGGAGGTGCCCGCCGAGCCGCTGGTCTTCGCGAAGCTGACCTCGAGCGTCATCGCTTCCGGAGAGCCGATCGTCCTGCCCGCCGAGGCTCCCGACGAGGTGGACTGGGAGGCGGAGCTGGCCGTGGTGATCGGCCGCCGCGCGCGTCGGGTGAGGGCGGCGGAAGCCCTGGACCACGTCCTGGGGTACACGTGTGCGAACGACGTCTCCGCTCGCGACTGCCAGACGCGTCGCGACCGGCAGTGGACGCGGGGCAAGAGCTTCGACACGTTCTGCCCCCTCGGCCCGGGCCTGGTGGTGGACCCGGAGATCCGTCCGAACGAGCTGACGATCCGCTCGAGGCTCAACGGCGAGGTGATGCAGGAAGCGAGCACCGGCGACATGATGTTCCCGGTCACCGAGCTGATCAGCTACCTCTCGCGCCAGTTCACCCTGGTGCCCGGCACCGTGATCCTGACCGGCACTCCCGAGGGCGTCGGCGCGGCGCGCACGCCGCCGGTCTTCCTGCGACCGGGCGACACGATCACCGTGGAGATCGAGGGAATCGGAGAGCTCGCGAATCCCGTGCGGGCCGACGACTGACCTACTCGTCCTCCGGCGATCCGGAGAAGAGGTAGAGCGTCAGCCCCGGACCCATGCTCCAGCTGCTCTCGTCGGGGAAGTGTCGCTCGAGACTCTCCTGAACCCACTCGCTGTACGGATCGCGGGCCCACACCCACACGCGATCGTAGCGGCGGGCGTCGCGGTGCTGGGAGTAGACGAGCTCCTCGGGAACGGGCGCGTTCGCCGGGGGCTCCGCCTGCTCGAGGTAGAAGCGCCACGGAGTCTCCAATCGGCTCTTGTCGAGCTCCCACAGCGGTTCCATCAGGACCGCGTCGCCCTCGCGCGCGTTCGCCAGCACGAAGCGGACGAGCCGCTCGTAGTCCTCCTGGCCGCCCCCGAACACGTTCACGAGGGTGACGGTGGCCATCGTCGCCGGGAGCAGGGCGCGCAGGACGCGAGCCGCGACCCCGCGCTTCGCCAGCCCGATCGCGGCCAGGACGAGGACCGGCGCCGCCGCTCCCACGACGTAGCGCCAGCCGAATCTCGAACGCGAGAAGACGATTGACGAGAGGCAGCACCAGACAGGAAGCCCGAGCCCGAAGCCGGTCAGCATGAGCAGAGACACGCGGAGAGACGCGTCCCGCCACGTCGCTGCGAGGTGCCGCCACGTTCCGAGCACGAGGGCGATCGCCGCGAGCAGGCACCCCGGCCAGGCGACGCCGTAGACGAGCCAGTTCCCCCCGACGCTCGCGTTCCAGAAGAAGAAGTGGGCGATGCTCTGTACCAGCATCGCGACGGTCCCCGTCTCCCCCCCGGGCGGGAGGTCGTGGGTGAGCTGCGGGAGGAACCCGTAGAAACCCCACGGCGCCCACAGGAGGACGCCGAGCACGGCGGGAATGACGAGCTTTCGCGCACGCCGTCCCGAGCCCGGCGCGAGCCGGATCGCGGCGATCGTGAGCACCGCGGCAAGGGCGAGGACGTGCACGAAGTAGTAGTGGGCATGGAGTCCCACCGCGACCCAGAGCGCCATCCACCGCGGCGACGGGCGGGCCTCCTCGTCGCGCGTGTCCTCCAGCACGCCCACGAGCAGCCCCATGAGGCCGAGCGTCGCGAGCGCGAGCAGGGAGTACATGCGCGCCTCGGTGAAGACGACCAGGAGGAACGGCGAGGCGAGCGCGAGCCACGGCGCGAGCTTCCGCGCCGCGGGATCGGGCAACCGCCGGCAGAACCGCGCCAGGACGACGAGGTACGCGATTCCGATCAGGATCGACGGCAGACGCATCGAGAGATGGGACAGGCCGAAGAGGCCCACGGAGAGCCGCTCGAGGAGGAATCCCAGCGGCGGATGGTTGTCCTCCTGGACGCTCTCGAGGAACGAGTGCAGATCCTCGGTCAGGACGTGGTGCATCGAGTGGAACTCGTCGCACCAGAGGCTGCGCCCGATCGCGCTCGCCACCCAGATCGCGGCCGCGACGACGAGGAGGATCGTGGTCCGTCGTGCGAACGTCGCGTCCGCCCGTTCGTCCCTTCCCGCGGCCCTCACGTCCGCCCCGCTCATCGAAGCACCATAGTCCTTCGGATCCCGGAATCGAGGACCCCTTCCGGGGCGCGTCCCGGCCGGGGTCGCGACCGGAGCTCGAATCCGCTCCGGGCGGACGGAGACCCGGTGCGGTTGCGGAGCCGGAGGGGCCGGGATAGTCTTCCCCGGCCTCCGTTCCGGCCCGGCGTCCGAACCCGATGACGAAGTCCATTCCCAAGCCGTTGATCGCCGTGGGGCTGGCGGTGCTCGCTCTGCTCGCCTACTCCTCGGCGATCCAGGGGGGATTCATCTGGGACGACGAGTCCTACGTCGAGCGGAACGAATTCCTGCGCTCGACCGAGGGGCTGGGGCGGATCTGGACGGACCTGGCCCCGGTGGTCGGCCGGGCGGACGAGCTCGCTCCGGGGATCGGCTCCATCGCCCCGCCTCCCGGGATCGAGGTTCCCGGCGGCGGGCCGGGGGCCCTGGTGACCTTCACTCCGCAGTACTACCCCCTCGTGTTCACGACCTTCTGGGTGGAGTGGCACCTGTGGGGCGACGACGCGATGGGGTATCACGTCGTGAACGTCCTGATCCACCTCGGGAGCGCCCTCCTGCTCTGGGGGCTCCTCGCGAGGCTGCGCGTTCCCGGGGCGCTCTTCGCGGCGGCCGTGTTCCTGTTGCATCCCGTCCACGTCGAATCCGTCGCCTGGATCACCGAGCGCAAGAACGTGCTGTCCATGTTCTTCATGCTCGCGGCGGCGCTGGCCTACCTGCGGTTCCGCCCCGTGAGAGCGGAGGGCGTCGGCGCCGAGGACGAGGAGCCCGCGCCTGGTCGCCCGGCGTGGTACGCCCTCGCCCTGGCTCTGTTCCTCTGCGCGCTCCTGAGCAAGACCGTCACCGCGTGCCTCCCGGCGGCGATCCTGCTCGTCGTCTGGTGGAAGCGAGGCGGCATCGGCTGGAGGGACGTCCTTCCCCTCGTGCCCATGTTCCTGTTCGGGGGGCTGCTTGGGATGAACACCTCCTACCTCGAGCAGACCCGCGTCGGCGCGGAGGGGCCCGAGTGGGACTTCACGCTCGCCGAGAAATGCCTGATCGCGGGGCGAGCGCCGTGGTTCTACCTCGGGAAGCTGGTGGTGCCGTACCCCCTGGCCTTCTTCTACACGCGGTGGGATCCCGATCCCGGCGAGTGGTGGCAGCTCCTCTTCCCGGCGGCCGCCGTCCTCCTCGTGGTCGCGCTCCTGGTCCTGCGCAAGCGAATCGGCCGCGGGCCGCTCGCCGCGACGCTGTTCTTCGGAGGAGCGCTGCTGCCGGCCTCCGGTCTCTTCGCCCTCTTCCCGCAGCGATACTCCTTCGTCGCCGACCACTTCCAGTACCACGCGAGCCTCGGCCCGATCGTGCTCCTCGCCGCGATCGGGGCGACGGTCTTCGCGTCCGCGAGGCGTCGACGAGCGGGGATCGCGGCGGCCGCCGTCGTGCTCGTCGTCCTGGGCGGTCTGACCTGGAGCCGGGGGCGCGTCTACGAGAGCCTCCAGACGCTCTGGGAGGACACTGTCGACAAGACTCCGACGTGCTGGGGGGCGTTGCTCCCCCTGTCGCGCATCTACTTCGAGCAGGGCCGCAAGCAGGAGGCGTACGCGCTCGGCGAGCGCGCCCTGGAGCACGGTCCGGACATCGTGGAGGTCCACCAGCTCGTGGGGAACCTGAGGGCGGAGCGCGGTGACATCGACGGCGCCCTGGAGCTGTTCGGGCGTCACCTGAGGAACCGTCCCGCCTTCGAGCAGATCGCCGTCTCCTCCGCCATGCACCTCTGCGACACCGGCCGGAAGGCGGACGGGATCCGGCTCCTGGAGGGCGTCGAGGAGATCCTGCCCCGATCGCTCCTCGCCAAGTACCAGCTCGGGTTGCGCTACGCGCAGGAGAGGCGGTTGGCGGACGCGAAGACGAAACTGCTCGAGGTGGTCGGAATGGACGCGCGGCATGCCGAGGCTCACTACAACCTCGGCCTGCTGTTCGCGCAGGGGAGTGACTGGAGACAGGCGGCGTACTACTTCCAGCGGGCGCTCGAGATCCAACCCGATCTCCCCCGATTGCGAGAGCGGCTCCAGCGGGCGCTCCAGGAGCTACAGAAGCTACAGAAGGAAGGATGACTTCGATGGACGAGCAGAGCTCCCCGGCACGTTGGCTCGCGCGGTGGCTGCCGTGGGTGTGCATCGTCCTCTACGCGCTGGTCTGCCTCGTCTTCCTGACGGAGCGATCGTGGCGTCCGGAGTGGGACGGGGCGGTCTACCTCCTGGTCGGCAAGGCGCTCGCCATGGGGGAGGGGTACACGTACCAGGGCGAGCCCTTCTTCCTGCGACCGTCGGGTCTCCCGTGGGTTCTCTCGTTCTTCGTCGACGAGGAGGGGTTCGATCCGTACCGGGTCAACCTGCTCATGTCGTTCTTCGCGGGAGCTGCGGTGGCGGCCGTGTACCTGGCCGTCCGGGTCGTGCACGGCGCGTGGATCGGCCTGGGGGTCGCGCTGTTGACGGGAAGCAGCCCGCTCTTCCTGCAGATCTTCAGCTGGGTGCTCTCCGAGTTCCCCTTCGCGGCGTTCGCGTTCCTGGGGATCGCGCTCCTGCAGGTGTCGGTGAAGCCGGACGTCCGCCGGTGGGCGTGGTCGAAGGGCTCTCGGAGCGTCCCTCCTCCACTACCTAAGTCGGTGAAGCCGGACGTCCGCTGGTGGGCGTGGGCCGTGGCGGGGGCGGTGTGTCTCGCGATCGCGACGTACATGCGCACCGTCGCCGTCCTGATCCTGCCCGGCGTCTTCCTGGTGCCGCTGTGGCACGGCCGGGGGCTCGCGCGGCTGCGGGGGATCCTGCCCTTGCTCGTCTCGTGCGCGTTGATCGCGCCGTGGATGGCCTACTCCCGATCGGCCGCCGCGAACGTGGAGGTGCCCGTGGAGCAGGATCTGCTCCACTCGTACACGACGGCCATGTTCCACGTCGATCCCGGGAACCCGGAGTCTCCCCGCGTGGACCTCGATGGCTGGGTGGAGCGGATCGAGGTCAACGGTGCCCGCCTGCTCGAGGACCTCACGCGGGCGACTCTGCGCGTCGGGGCCGCCGGGTGGCTCGTGCCGTCCTTGCTGATCGCGGCGGTGCTCGTGGGTGTCGCGATCGCCGTCGTTCGTCGCGGACCATCGCTCTTCGAGTGGTTCGGGCTCGTCTACACGGTGCTCATCCTCACGTACTTCGCCAACGATCCGAGGCTCGCGATGCCGTTGGTGCCGCTCGTGTATCTCTACCTCTTCACCGTGTGTCTCGCGGGGGGCAAGTGGCTCGCCGCGCGGGCCCGCCAGCCGATCGTGCTTCCGGCTGTGGGGGGGACGCTCTTCGTCGTGCTCGCGATCGGGGCCGGGGTGTCCGCGCCGCGGGTTCTGCGGGTGGAGGGCGATCTCGTGGCGCCTTACGAGAAGATGGCCCGCTGGATTCGCGAGAACACGCCCGAGGACGCGGTGATCATGTGCAACCAGGCACCGGTGGTCGCGTTGCTGTCGGAGCGGTTGACGTACACGTTCCGGTTCACCCGGACGCGCAACATCCTCACGAAATACGACGTCGACTACGTTCTTCTCGATGGCTCCGCGCACCCGCAGTTCGTGCAGCATCTGCGGTCCCGGCTCGTGGAGTCGTGGGACATCGACATGGGAGGCGGAGAGCGCAGGTCGATCTGCAGGGTGAGGAAGTAGGGGGGCGCTACTCGTCCGTGTCGCCGCCGTATCCGAGGTTTCGCATGATCTCCAGCTCCTCCCGCCCCATGTCGCGAATCCGCCCTTCGATCCACTCCTCGCCCGAGCGACTCAAGAGCTCGGCGTAACGCGCCTGCAATCGCTTCACGACCTCGGGACGCTCCGAGGAGATGTCGGTTGTCGCCCCGGGATCCTCGACCAGGTCGTAGAGCCTCGACCGCCCGTCCTCGACGAACTGCAGTCGATAACGCAGCGTGTTGATCGCCCGGTACTTCTTCGTCTCCTCCTCGAACTCGAGCATCTGCACCGCGATCCGGTCCTCGTCGATCCGCGGGGCGAGCAGGCTCGTTCCCGGGCAGGGGCCGCTCTCGAGACCAAAGGCCTCGAGCACCGTCGGCCAGACGTCGAGGAGGCTGACGACCGCGGACACCCGATCGTAATTGCCCTCGCGGCGGGTCTCGGGGTGAGACATGCCGTCGGGGTAGCGGATCACGAAGGGCACGTGGACGAGCTCCTGGTTGAGAGACTCGCCGTGACAGAACCAGTAGTCGTGCTCGCCAAGGGACTCGCCGTGGTCGGAGCTGATGATGATCAGGGAATCGTCGACCAGGTCGCGTTCCTCCAGGAAAGCGAACAGACGGCCGAGGGCGTCGTCGAAGTACCGGATCTCCGCGTCGTAACGGATGCGGTAGTGCTCCGGGTTCTGCTCGTCGCCGAGGCGCTGGTACTCCGGGATTCCCTCCGAGCCGACGTTCGCCGGGGCGAAGGGAACCGCCGGCTCGTCGGTCAGGGGACGGTCGACCTCGCTCACGTAGCTCGTGGGCGGCGTGTAGGGGCCGTGGGGATCCTGGTAGTGCACCCAGAGGAAGAAACGATCCTCGCCGCTGTCGAGCTGCCGCGCCATCCACGCGTTCGCCGACTCGGTGGTGTGGGGAGCCACCCGCTCCGGCATCCCCCGCACGATCTCGCGATCGAGCAGACGGTCGTCGAAGTCCAC
>CAYRXS010000204.1:0-12379 GCA_964428225.1 uncultured Planctomycetaceae bacterium | reverse complement strand
GGAACGCAAAGAGAAGGCCGATCAATGCCACCAGGGTGAGCCCGTTCTGGCCGATCCCCTCGAAGCCCTGGTGGAGGGGGAAGTACGGGGCGCTCGAGGACCGGTCGTCGACGAGCGGTGCGTTGCTCGTGCCGTTCGGCACGAAGGGGGGCCCCACGTTCGGGCACAGAGCCTTGGGAGCCTCCCGTCGGGCCCCTTCGGGCTTCTTCGATCCGGGGGGCAGGCCGATCCCCTCGATGGGGAGGATCTGGATCGGCTCCACGATCTGGGAGGCTTCCAGGAAGGCGCCATCGCGTTGCTCGGCCTTCCACTGTCGCACCTCGGTGGGCGGTTCGAGAGTCCGCAGCTCGTCGGGAGAGCCCGGATCCTCGAGATCCGTCGCTCCCTGGGCGAACAAGGCCGCGGACAGGGCACAAATCAGCGTTGTGCCGAAGACATGTGTTTTCATTCGGTTCCTCCTGGGGTCGATCTCGGGAACGAGATCACGACTGCTGAGAGCATGGTGTGGGGCCTCCGGAGGTCGGTAGCTCGGGCCGGCCGGTCGATGGTCGCACCGACAAGGCACCGCTCCCGCCCCGCAAGGAGGCAAGGCGGTCGCGAGGTGACGAGCATCGCGAGGGTCGGACGCGGGCGAGCAGGATCCGGAAGCAGAAGCATGCGTTCATTGCACCCGAACGGGATCGATCCTGCCAGGGAGAAAGCCCGTCAAACCGCGTGGGATCCCATGCGGCCGGGGAACATTCCGGGCTCCGTGCGCTCGATCGTTCGATGGGCTCCGGGTATCCTGTTTCGCCTCGTTCCGCGGCCTCCCCCGTCCGCGGAGGACTCGACGCGATCTTTATCGTCCCTTTGCACGAAACGAAGAGAACCATGGACTTCCTCGCTGAGCTCGGAATCGGAAAGGAGAACTCCGGCGCCTACTGTGGAGAGTGGCTCGACTGTACCGGCGAGCTCCTCGAGAGCGTGAACCCCGCCACCGGCGAGGTGATCGCCACGGTGCGCCAGGCCTCGGAGAAGGAATACGAGCAATGCGTGGACGCGGCTCGCGAGGCCTTCCTCCGTTGGCGCACGGTGCCCGCTCCGCAGCGCGGCGAGATCGTGCGCCGGATGGGCGAGGCGATGCGTGCGAAGAAGGACGCGCTCGGCCGCTTGATCACGCTGGAGATGGGCAAGATCCTCCAGGAGGGCTGGGGCGAGGTGCAGGAGGCGATCGACATCGCGGACTTCGCGGTGGGCCAGTCGCGGATGCTCTACGGGCTCTCCATGCACTCCGAGCGTCCCGACCATGCGATGCGCGAGCAGTACCACCCCCTCGGCGTCGTGGGCTGCATCACCGCCTTCAACTTCCCGATGGCCGTCTGGGCGTGGAACGCGATGCTCGCCTTCGCCTGCGGCGACGCGATGGTGTGGAAGACGTCGAGCAGCACGCCGCTCTGCGGGATCGGGCTCACGAACGTGGTCCGGCCCGTGCTCGAGGAGGAGGGCTTCGGCGCGCTCGCGACCCTGACCATCGGCTCGGGCCGTCACGTGGGCCAGCGCATCCTCGAGGACCCGCGCATCCCGCTCGTGTCCTTCACCGGATCCACGAACATCGGGCGCCGCGTCTCCTCGACGGTGGCCGGCCGCTTCGGCCGCTCGATCCTGGAGCTCGGCGGCAACAACGCGGTGATCCTCATGGAGGACGCGGACCTCGACCTGGCGATCCCCTCGATCCTCTTCGGCGCGGTGGGAACGGCGGGGCAGCGGTGTACGTCGACGCGCCGGGTGCTCGTCCACGAGTCGATCGCGGACGAGGTCGAACAGCGCCTGCTCTCCGCCTACGAGCAGGTGAAGATCGGCAACCCGATGGAAGCGTCGACCCTGTGCGGCCCGCTCGTCACCCCCGACGCGGTGCAGGACATGATGAACGCTCTCGAGCGCGTGAAGGCCGAGGGTGGCGAGGTGATCTGCGGCGGAGAGACGACGACGCTCGAGGGCGCGGAGGCCGGCGGCAACTACGTCAAGCCGACCATCGCGCGCGCGAGGAACGAGTTCGAGATCGTCCAGGAGGAGACCTTCGCCCCGATCCTCTACCTGATCCCGATCACCGATCTCGAGGACGCCATCGCCAAGCACAACGGCGTGCCCCAGGGCCTCTCCTCGGCGATGTTCACCCTGAACGTCCGCCACGCCGAGACCTTCCTGTCCTCGCGCGGATCCGACTGCGGCATCGCCAACGTGAACATCGGCACCTCCGGCGCCGAGATCGGCGGGGCCTTCGGCGGCGAGAAGGAGACGGGCGGCGGCCGCGAGTCGGGCTCCGACGCGTGGAAAGCCTACATGCGGCGCCAGACGAACACCGTGAACTGGTCCACGGAGCTCCCGCTGGCCCAGGGCATCGAGTTCGGCTAGGCCCCCGACGCGCACGCACCCTTTCGCCGACGAACCCGCGGGAACCCTCGCCTCGGCGGAGCTTTCCGCACCGAGGACTACGCGCTCGTGGGACGACTCTCGTACGCCGGAAGTCTCCGAACAGTCGGCGGCGAACACGGCTTTCCGGACGGGGTCTTTCGAAGGGGACGGTGGACTTCGCCCGAGCGTCCCAGCTCCCCACAGGGTCGGAGACCCCATTGCGTAATCGTCGGCCTCAGTAGAACCATCAAGTCCAGCGCCGTCAGGCGATGGACCAGAAACGAAATGGGACCCGCAGCAATGTCTCATGCCGTCGGGGGGGTGACGCTGGCGCCGCAGGCGCCGTGTCCGATGTATCGTCCGAGTGCATCGTGGACGCATCACGGCCAGCCGTGACCCGCCCGAGTCTCCCAGAGCAGAGGTCGAGTCACCCACCCGACACAAACAACCAGGCACTCCCGAATCCACCGGATTCGGTGCAACCATTCCCCGCCCGGACGGTCTCTTCCCCGGCGCGAAGAGCGGCGACCTTCGCCGCGCGCCGATCGCCATGGGAAAACGGATCGTTGTCGTCGTCGTGTCGCTCGTCCTCCTGCTCGCCCTCGCGAGCTACTTCCTCCTCGGCTCCGAGACGGCCTCGCCGACGGTGGACGTCGTAGGCGAGCGGACGGCGGCAGAGGTCGCGCGCGCCCTTCCCGAGCCGGCTTCCTCGGGCGGGGCTCGCGCCGAGGTGGGGGCGACCGAGGGGGCTCCGCCGTCTCCTCCCGCCGCGCCCGACGATCTCCGCGCGCAGCTCCGGCGGGTGGGCCTCGCGGAGAAGGCGCTGTTCGAGGCGGGGGAGTCGGCGGGTGAGGATCTGCGGGTGGCGCTGGAGGAGACGCTGGGTCCGATCCTGTTCCACCCGGAGACGATCCCGCGGATCCTCGACCTCCTGCGCAGCGGAGAGCTCGCGGTGCGGCTCGATCACCTCGGCGAGGAGCGGGTGGGCCACGCGGGCAAGCTCGGCCTCGCGGAGTACGGCGCGGTCCGCTCCCTGTACTGGGCGATCCTCACGTACAACGCACCCTACGGCGCGGTGCACGGGGCCGGCCTCTCCGTGGACGGCGAGGCGGTGCTCATGGAGATCCTGCTCGCCCTGCCGGACATCGAGGATCCGGCGCGCTCCCACTTGCTGGACGTCCTGATCGAGGCGCGGCTCGACGAGGCCCTCGTGCTCGACGCGAGCTGGCTGGAGGAGATCCTCCGCCTGCGCGCCCTGTTCCCCGAGCACGAGGCGGTGTTCAGCGCCCTGCTCGTGGCGATGGGCGAGGGAATGACCCCGGAGGAGCGCACGGCGTTCTTCAGCGTCTTCCTGCCGGAGACGGACGACGCGATCCTGCTCGGCGTGACGCTGCGCAACCTGCTGCGCGGCTCGGATCCCGACTTCGCCCTGTGGCTCGCGGGGGAGCGCTTCGACGACGAGGGCGCCTCGCGCGACGTTCGGTACGCGATCGCCGGTGCGGTGGTGGAAGCCGCCGAGGATCCCTACGCCGCGGCCGCGTTCCTCACGGACCGGGTGCGGGTGACGACGTTCATGCCCGAGCTGTTCCTGGGGCTCGGGGCGCGCGGCGAGGACGCCCTCACCGCGCTCGACACGACCTACCGCGAGCTCCTCGCCGACGGCGCCGTTCCCCGGGCCCGTGCCCTGCTCGTCGCCGGAATGCGGGAGGCCTCCGGGGAGAAGCTCCTGGACATCGCGATTCGGGATCCCGATCCCGCCGTGCGGGGGCAGGCCTTCCTGACCCTCACCTCGGCCGGAGGGATGGAGGCGACTCCGGACAGCATGCGGGCCCTGCGCGAAGCCTTCACGGGAGCCGACAACGGCATCCCGGTCCTGCACGCCGTGGGCGCCGCGAGCAACCTCGCGGGCCAGGCGCGCTCGACCGGCCGCGAGGAGGTGAAGGACGCGGCCGTGTCCTTCCTCCTCGAGATCGCCGAGAACGCGCGGCTTTCCCGCCCGGAGCGGTTGATGGCCCTGCGGAAGCTCGAGTCATTCCTCGACGGGATCCGATGGGCGGATCTCGAGAGGAGCATCTCGGAGAGGTGAGGAGGCGAGGTCTTCTCGCCGCAAGAAGGAGGATGGAACCATGCGATTCACGAAACACGTCCTGCTCGTCACGACCCTGTTCGCGGCGGCGCTGGCCCCACCCGCCCTCGCTCGGCCCGCGACCCCCGGGGCCGGGGGCGAGGACTGTCCGAACGAGAGGTGCTGCAACGTGAGGGTGCGATTCGAGTACTCGGGCGAGAAGCGTCGCTGCGGTCTGGGAATCCGGATCTTCGGCGTCGGCGGATCGATCATGGGCGAGGTCTGCTGGGACCACGAGACCAAGATCCCCGCCCACCAGGAGAACCACGGCGTGTACGGCGCGGGATCGAAGTGCGTCAAGGAGCGGGACCTGACCGTCCAGACGAGGGACTGCAAGTGCGGCGGGCTGATGCTGCCGATCCTCGAGACCGGCTTCCCGTTCAAGTGCGTCTGCGGGGAGTACAAGGACTCGGGCACCGTGGAGGACTTCGAGACCCTGGAGTGTTGATGTCGCGCCGGGGATCGTCCCCCGCGTCCCTTCCCGGAATCACCCCCGTCGTCTCCCCGATCAGCAGTAGGCTGGTGGGGGAGACGACCCTCCATGTCCGCTCGCCCGGCCAACACCCTCGCCCTCGTGCTCGCCGCGATCGTGGCGGCGATCGCGCTCTGGATCGCGCTGGCCGGAGGCGACGGGGACGATCCGGAGGAGGCGGTCCGGGCGACCGACGCGGGGGAGCGGTCGCGGGAGATCGGGGACCTGCCCGAGGCCTCCGTGCCGCGAGGGGATTCGGTCGCGGGGGCGGGCGGTCGCGGCGAGGTGGAGGCGAGCTCGGCGGGAGAGGCCGCGGTCGCCCCGGACGCGACGCCGCCCGCGGACACGGCCGAGCTCCGCGTCACCTGCGTGGCGCTCGAGACCGGTCGGCCCCTGGCGGGGGTCATCGTGGAGGCGTATCCGCATCCGATCCCGAAGAACTGGTTCTACGAGGAAGTCGAGGGAAACCGGGGCGATCTCACCCACGCCCCTCGCACGGGAGAGGACGGCCGGGCCTATCTCGACCTCGCCCCTGGCGCCGTCTTTCGCCTGAGCGCCTACGGAGTCGACGTGGACGCGTCGTCCGTGGAGGCGATGGTCGAGCCCCTGGCCCCCGGGGAGCGGCGCGAGGTCCTGCTCGAGCACCGCACCGCGGTCGACCTCGTCTTCTTCGGCCGTGTGCTCGAGGCGGAGAGCGGGGCGCCGATCGGGGGGGCCGAGGTGACGCCGCGGCGTCCGCTGGAGCTACGCGACGCAAGGCAGAGCGCGCTCGTGGTCGCCGAGGCGACGAGCGACGAGCAGGGAATCTTCGAGCTCCGTCTGCCCTCGTGGATCCGGGCCGACGTCTGGGTGCGAGCCGAGGGCCGGGGTCCGGTCCTCGTCCACCCGAGCGCGGGCTTCGAGCTCCGCGCCCGGGCCATGCGGATCGAGCTCGAGCGGGCGGCCTCGGTGCACGGGCGCGTGCTGGCCCCCGGGGGCCGGGCGCTCGCGGACGTACGGGTAGCCCTGAGCTCGTCCCCGTACTTCCTCCAGCGCCCGCGGGGCCAGGCCACGAGCTACGCGTGGGGGACCCCTCCCGAGTGGTCGGGGGTGACCGACACGGCCGGCGCCTTCTCCATCGAGGGGATCGCTCCCATGGCCGTGCTCGACCTCGAGCTGAGCCAAGAGGGGACGGTCCTGAGGAACCGGCCCGAGGAGCTCCTCCTGATGCCGGGCGAGGAGCGCTACGTCGAGTGGCTGGTGGGAGGGCAGGCCACGATCACCGGCGTGGCGCGCGACCAGGAGGGGAAGACGATCGCCGACCTTCCGGTGTGGCTGATGCCCGCGGGGAGGAAGGACACCCACGTCTTCACGACGCGGGAGTACGACCGGGTCGTCGGACGGGCCACCACCGACGAGGACGGTCGCTACGTCGTGGCGGAGGTGGAGGCGGGGAGGTACTGGATCGGACCGGGAGCGACCCGGGGCGTCGTGGATCACGACTTCACTCCCCTCGCGATCGCCGCCTGGGTCCTCGAGGGCGACACCCTCGTCGAGGTGGATCTCGACGTCCGGCGCGGGCTCGCCCTCCAGGGTCGCGTGATCGATCCGGAGGGGCGCGCGGTCCCCGACGTGAGCGTCGACGGCTGGTCCACCGAGTCGAGCGCCCAGGCGCACGCGTGGTCGGGCGAGGACGGGACCTTCACGCTGGAGGGGCTCCCGGACGAGCCGATCCTCGTCGAGGCCGGCGGCTTCGGCACGCCCTGGCGGCGCCACTCCGTCCGCGGCGTTCGACCCGGGGGGGAGGAGATCGTGCTGCGCCTCGAACGGGGCGCCGAGCTCCGGGGGCGGGTGATCGACGGGCGAAGCGGCGAGCCGAGCGAGGCGGCAGTGCTGCTCGTCCCCCTGGTGTCCGAGGCGGAGTACGGGGGCTGGACGAAGACCTTCGCCGGCTCCGACGGGGGTTTCTCCATGGACGGGCTCACGCCCGGCACCTGGGACGTCGTGGCCGTGCGCTCGGACGGCGCGATCGGCGTGACGCGGGGCGTGGGAGTGCGGAGCGGGGGTGCGATCCCGGAGGTGGAGGTCGTCCTCGGCGAGGCAGCGACGCTGCGTCTGGTGCTCGAGGACTCCTGCGAGTTCGCGGTCTACGACGTCTTCTCCGACGGCACCTTCGTGGCCCAGGGAGGCTTCGGGCCGGGGAGCCCCGTCGACGTGCAGGTCCCCCCGGGAAACGTGACCGTCCGCGCGAGCTTCGACGCCTCCCCGGATCGAGCGTTCGAGATCACCCTGGCCGCCGGGGAGACGGGGACGATCACGATTCGCGAGGAAGAATGACGCCCGAGACCGTGTGAGAGGCTTGTAGCCTCCTGGTAGGAGAGAGAGGGCCTCTGGTACCGTGTTCCGCTCGACCCGCGGGAGATACCGCGGGCCCCGCTCCCCGAAGACGGTGCTCGCGGGTATCCGAGTCCTCCTCCATCCACGCTTTCCTCCCCGTGCGGTCGAACCTCGCACCCCTCGTCGCGCTCCTTCTCGCCTCCTCCGCCTCGGCGCAGGACGTGCCCACGCATCGCGCGTTCCGCCTCGGGGACGAGGACGAGCGGCCGGCGATCGACGGAGTGCTCGACGAGGCGATCTGGTCCCGCGCGGAGCCGATCACGAACTTCCGGCAGACCATCCCCGTGGAGGACGCGGACCCCAGCGAGGCGACGGAGGTCCGCATCCTCGTCGACTCCCGGACGATCTTCGTCGGCGTCGTCTGCTTCGACTCCGATCCCGGGGCCATCCGCGCGACGCAGGCGCGGCGCGACGCGAACCTGGATCCCGACGATCGCATCGAGCTGCTCTTCGACACCTTCCACGACCGGCGCAACGCCTTCTGGTTCCAGGTCGGGGCGGCCGGCTCGCGCGGCGACGCTCTGCTGGCCCGCAACGGGGCGGAGTTCAACAAGCAGTGGGACGGCATCTGGCACGGGCGCGCGCGCATCACGGAGCGCGGGTGGGAGGCGGAGATCGAGATCCCCGCCGCCTCGATCAACTTCGATCCCACCGCCCGGACCTGGGGCTTCAACGTCCGGCGCCACATCCGGCGTCGCAGCGAGGAGGTGCGGTGGGCCTCACCCTCGCCCCGGATTCGCTTCTTCTGGCCCGCCAACGCCGGGAACCTCGAGGGGATCGACGGGCTCGAGCAGGGAATCGGCCTGGACGTCAAACCCTTCGGGGTCGCCGACTCGCGGTACACCGACGGAGATGACGACCTCGACCTCGACGCGGGGATCGACCTCTTCTACCGGTACTCGCCCGACTCGAAGGTCAGCGTCAGCATCAACACGGACTTCGCGGAGACCGAGGCGGACTCCCGGCGGGTCAACTTGACGCGATTCCCCCTGTTCTTCCCCGAGAAGCGGGACTTCTTCCTCGAGGACTCGGGCAACTTCCTGTTCGGAGGCGGAGGAGGGCGGCATCGCTCCGCGGACGTCCTGCCCTTCTTCAGTCGGCGGATCGGGATCGACGGGGACGGGAACGAGGTGCCGCTCCACGTGGCCGCGAAGCTGACCGGGCGCGTGGATTCCCTCTCCTACGGATTCCTGGACGTGCAGACGAGCACGGAGAGAGATCTCGACGCGCGCAACCTATCGGTAGGGCGCATCTCGAAGAACGTCTTCGAGCAGTCCGACGTCGGGATGATCTGGACCCACGGCGATCCGACGGGGACGGACGGCAACGACACCTACGGGGCGGACTTCAACTACCGCACCGACCGGTTCCTCGGCGACCGGAACCTGCAGGTGTCCACCTACGCCCTGAAGACGGACACGGACGGGATCGACAGCGACGACCACGCGTACTACGCGTCGGTCGCCTACCCGAACGACGAGGTGGACCTGCGCGCCTCGTGCACGGTCATCGAGCACGCCTTCGATCCCGCCCTGGGCTTCGTCCCGCGGCGCGGCATCAAGAAATACACGGGGGGCTTCTCGTGGCAGCCCCGACTCAACACCTCCATCCGTCGCCTGGGGTGGGGCATCTATCCCACGCTGATCACCGATACGGGAAACCGGACGGAGTCCGCGCAGCTCTTCATCCAGCCCCTGCGAATCGAGTGGGAGAGCGGCGACGAGCTCTCCTTCCTCTCCGTCTCCTACCGCGAGGTCCTGGAGGATGACTTCGAGATCCGCGACGGCATCGTGATCCCCGATGTCTCCTACGAGTCGCAGCGCTTCGGCGTTCGCTTCGAGAGCTCGGCCAAGCGCGAGCTCTCCGGCGAGATCGACATCTCCGGCGGCGAGTGGTGGGACGGGACGCGCTCGACGTACAAGTTCGATCTCGACTGGCGCCCGAGCGCGGCGGCCACGTTCGGCTGTGACTACGACCTGAGCGACGTGTCGCTCGGGGGCGGCGACTTCGAGGTCAACGTCGTCCGGGCTCGCGCGGACTTCCAGTTCGGCCCGGACCTCGCCTGGATGAACTACGTGCAGTGGGACGACCAGAGCGATTTCCTGGGGCTCAACAGCCGGATCTGGTGGATTCCGAAGCCGGGGACCGAGCTCTTCCTGGTCCTGAACCAGGGATGGACGGCGGACGCCCGCGGCTTCGCTCCGGAGGATCGGCAGACGATCCTCAAGGTCGGGACGACGTTCCGGTTCTAGAGGCCCCGGGCCTTCACGCCCGCGCGAGAGCCCTCCTCCTCCACCGCCCGCGCTCGTCGGCGGGGGGAATCGTTGCCCGGGGGAGCCCGGGGGGTAGGGCTCATGGAGGGTCTCCCGGCCGATGTCTCGGATTTCCCGGGCTTTCTCGAAGACGATCGGGGGTCGGTGGGACTCGGGAATCGAGCGAACGATGCGTACCGTCGATCCCGAGGACCTCCTGGCCTTCGCCGGTCCCCTGCGCCAGCTCGCCCGTCGGCTCGTGGTCGACGAGGCGCGAGCGGACGACGTGGTGCAGGAGACGTGGCTCGCCGCCCTGCGCCGGCCGCCGGTCCGGAGCGCGAACCTGCGCGGGTGGCTCTTCGCCGTGGCCCGGAACGTGGCGCGGCGGACGGGTCGCGAGGAGACCCGCCGACGCGGGCGCGAGGAGCGCTCCGCCCGGCCGGAGTCGATCGTGGACGACGCCGCCGAGCGCGCCGCGACGCAACGCGAGCTCACCGACCTTCTCCTGCATCTCGAGGAGCCGTACCGAGCGGTCCTGCTCCTCCGCTACTTCGAGGACATGTCTCCCATGAGCATCGCCAAGACCCTGGATCTTCCCGTGGCCACCGTCCACACGCGCATCCTGCGAGGCCGCGACCGGCTGCGCGACGCCCTCGAGCGGCGCTTCGGCGACCGCGACTCCTGGTGCGCCGCCATGGTGGGGCTCGTCCTCGGCGCCCCGCGCCCCCGCGTGTCCCTCCTGCCTCGACCCGAGACCTGGCGGTTCCTCGTCCCCCTCGCGGTCCTCGCCACGGGAGCGGGTCTCGTGGGCGTGCTCTGGCCGTGGGGCCCCGAGGAGGTCCGCGCCCTTCCCGCCGTTCCTCCGCCCCTCGAGGAGCCCGCGACGGAGGAGGAGCCCGTCGCTCCGCCCGAGGATGAGGCGCCGCTCGAGCCCGATCCCCGGCTGCTGACCGACGAGACGGAGGAGGCGCCGCCGGTCGACGAGCCGGTGGACGTCGAGGATCCGGAGATCGCGGTGACCGAGGAGCCGGCGCCCACCGAGGAACCCGAGGTCGCGGTGACCGAGGAGCCGGTGGTCGATCCCGTGACGGAAGATCCCGCGGTCGAGCCCCGCGAGCCGTCGTGGACGGCTGCGACCACCCGGACGGGGACACCGCCCGGGGTCGTCCTGATCACGGGCGGCCGGACGAAGATCGGCACTCCGGTGGAGGACATCGAGCCGCTGATCCTCGCGAACGAGCAGATGGCGAAGCCGCTGGCCGGCGAGACGCCTCAGTTCTCCCAGAAGGTCGAGGACTTCTACCTGATGCCCAACGAGGTGACCGTCGAGCAGTACGGCGCCTTCGTGCTGGCGACGGGAGCGCGGCCGCCCTGGCCGTGGGGAGCGGCGGCGGTCGACGAGGGACGCAAGCAGTTCCTCGAGGAGCAGGGCCAGCAGGCGAAAGCCGCGCGCGAGCAAGGCATTCCGTTCACCAAGGAGAAGTTCGAGCCCGAGAAGTGGTGGGACGAGCACTGGCGCGACAGCGAGTGGGCGATCCCCGAGGACCAGCTCGACCGGCCGGTGGTCTACGTGACCTACCGCGAGGCCCAGGCCTACGCGCGCTGGGCGGGTCTGCGCCTGATGACCGAGTTCGAGTTCGCGCGCGCGTCGCGGGGCGACACGGACAACGTGTATCCCTGGGGCAACGAGTTCGAGGTGGGCGCCTGTGCGTCGCTGCGCTCGGAGATGGGGCGCACGATGGCGGTGGGCAGCTACCCGACGGGGGCGGCGAACGGCTGCTACGACCTGGTGGGCAACGTGTGGGAGTGGACAGAGAGCCCGTACTCGAAGTTCCCGGGCTACAAGACGCTGCGGATCAAGACGGGCGGGCGCACGAGCCGGATCATCGAGCCGCTGGTTCCCTGGGACTCGAACCAGCGGGTGCTGGTGGGCGGCTCGTTCCAGCAGAACACGGTGGGCACGCGGATCGCGGTACGGATGTTCGCGGAGCGGATCCAGTCGACGGACGCGCTGGGGTTCCGCTGCGCGGCGAGCGCGCACCCGGGGATGGACGCGGCGCAGTACATGCTGCGCGAGGACGTGGACCGCAGCGTGTTGCCGGAGGACGTGAAGTTCTATCCGGACGGCACGGTGGCCACGCAGATCTGGTACTCCGAGCCGGGTACGGCGGGCTCGGGTGACCGCACGATCGAGGGCTACGCGATCGTGAAGGGCTACGAGCGCCTCTTGTTCGTGCCGACGATGGAGATCGGCGCGAACTCGACCAAGCAGTTCGAGGACATGACGGTGGCGGACGGTCCGTCGTTCATCGGTGTGTTCTCGACGGATCGCTCGCTGATGGAGCCGGCGCTGGAGCCGGGCTCGTACCACGTGGCGTTCCGCTGCAAGGGCAAGCTGCCCGACGAGATGGTGGTCGACGAGGGGACGGACCCGACCGACCCCACCGACATCGATTTCGATCCGCTCGCGGACCAGGTGGTGCCGTTCACCGAGGCGTTCGGCTTCGACCCGGAGCAGGACCAGTACATCTTCTACGACCTCTCCGGGATGCCCTTGGTGGCGCTGAACTCGGAGCGGCGTGTGCGCTACGACAAGATGCGGGGCCTGGCGACGATCACGGTGGAGCCGTGGGAGCCGCCGAAGAAGATCGACGAGGACAACCCGCCGATCCCGATGGACACGCTGCGGTTCCGGGTGATGGTGGCGGGCAAGAGCGGGTCGAAGGGCTTCCACTTCGACATGCCGCTGAAGATCGAGCCGGA
>CAYRXS010000203.1:0-12495 GCA_964428225.1 uncultured Planctomycetaceae bacterium | reverse complement strand
GGAATCGGGAAGCTCGACACGCTCAGCCCCACCCCCAAGAGGGCGAAACTCTAGGCTAGACGGCCCGGTCGTTTGAATTCCGGTCATTCCTCGCGGCCGTAGCGAGATTCCCGGCGCCGAGATGTGTCGAGCGGTGCGGCCCCTTCCCGCTCCGGGCCGACCGGCCGGGCCCCCTCCCGGGGATCGCGTGCCGGAGACCCGGAGGGGGAGGGGCTGCGCGGGCTCGGGGTCGACTGGAGACACCCACGGTTCCTCGATTCCCGTCTCGGGTTCAAGGGCCATTGCTCCCGGCATCGATACCGGGTGGGACGACATGGGCACGATCAGCGGCATCGGATGGAGCTTCCGCGGTTGGAAGCACCTCGGGGACGGCACCTCGATCGCCACGCGCTGGTTCACGCTGGTCTACTTCCCGATCCTCCCCCTTCGCCGCTATCGCGTGCGCCTGTTCACGGACTTCGAGAACGAGCGCGTTGCCGGCGCGAACGAGCTCGCAGGGACGGCCGCCGGCGTCATGAGCTGGTCCGAGCCGACCGAGATCCTCGAGCACCTGCCCTTCAGCTTCGCCGAGGCACTCGGGACGTATCTGCGCTGCTACGTCCTGATTCCCCTGCTCTGCCTCTGGCCGTTCGTGATCTTCGCGCTCGCCATGTACGTGTGGGGCAGTATCACCGGCGAGCGGCCCGTGAAGCCGCCCGAGATGGTGGTCAAGGTCTTCATCGCGATCACGTCCGCGAACGTCTTCACCGTCCTGCTCGTGGCCGTGCGCCGCATGCGCGGACATCCGGGCCGGAAGGCCCTGAAGGCATTGAAGGCTCGGGCAACGCGCGACGCCGCTTAGTAGCCAAGCTCGCGGGGTCGGCGGCCGAAGCCGGCGAGTCGCTAGGTCGCCCGATCAGCCGGGCTCGACGACGCCCAGCTGCTCGAGGGCCTTGGCGACGATCTTGCCCATGCTCTTGCTCGCGTCCCGGCGTCGTTCGAGCTCGGCGACGATGACCTTCCGTCGCCGGCTCCGCTTGCCCACGATCCCGAGCGCCTGCACGGCGCAGTACGCAACGATCTTGGACCGATCTCCCAGGTACTCCAGCAGCGTGGGAACGATCCGCTCGGCCTGCTTCCTGTCGAGCCGCACGTTGGCGAGGATCTCGGCCAGGTGCCACCGCGCCTGGGGGACGGTTTCCGCTTCCGCGGTGTCGAGAAGCCGCTCGACGGTGGACTCGAGCAGCTCGGGATGGGTCCGGGACACGATCTCGAGACACATGCAGGTCCGGGCCCGGATGAGCTTGTCCTCGGCGGCCAGACCCTCGCACAGCGCGGGCAGCAACTTCGGCCGGGCCGTGATCCGCGCCGCGACTTCGGCCGCGCGGCCCTCCGATCGCAGGTCTCCCCCCGACAGATCCCGCAGGATTTCGTTCATGGACCGACAGAATACCGAGCCCGCGCGATCTCCACCACCTGCGTCACCATCCTCGTCATCCATGACCGACGAGCCCCGGGGGGAGGCGCAAGTGGTGGAGGCCCCGAGCGCTCGGTATCCTCGCCGACTCGATGATCCGCTCCCCGACGCAGGACCACGGCGCAGAGAGGCTTCTCGGAACGAGCGCGTTTCTCTTTCTGTTCGCGCTGTCCGTTCGCCTGCTCTTCCTTCTCGACGTATCCGAGGCACCCACCTTCCGCGTGCCGGTCGTGGATTCGTTCGTCTATCACCAGGCGGCGGTTTCGTTGACGCGGGGTGAGGGCTTCCAGAGCACGTTCTTCTTCCAGCCGTTCTTCTATCCCTTCTTTCTGTCCGCGGTCTTCGCGGTCTCGGGAGCCTCCGTCGTGTTCGCCAAGATCGTCCAGGCCACGATCGGGGCCCTGACTTGCGTGCTGGTGGGTCGCCTGGCCGGTCGCAGCCTCGGCCGGACCACCGGTCTGGTCGCGGGGATCGTGGTCGCGCTCTACGGCCCCCTGATCTTCTACGAGACCGAGCTGCTGGCCGCGGGCCTCGCCGCCTTCGAATCGGTGGCGCTCGTGCTCCTGCTCCTGAGCGCGCGGAGCAGCCGGTCCCCGTGGCTCTTCGTCTCGTTCGGCCTGTTCGGCGCGATCTGCGTCCTCACTCGCCCGACCTTCCTGCCGGTGATCCTGGCGGGGACGGCCTGGCTGGGATTCGGCTTCCGGCAATCGTCGGTCTCTGCCCGGACCGTCGCGCCGCTCCTGGGTTTCGCCGTGCTCGGGTTCCTGATCCCGATCTCCGCGGTGGCCGTGCTCGACCGCGCGCAGACCGGACACCTGGGTTTCCTCCCCTCGAGTGGAGGGATCAACTTCTACCTGGGCAACAACGAGAGCTACGAGGAGACCGTCAACGCGCGCATGGGCTCCGAGTGGTCGGACCTGCTCCACCTCCCGGGGCTCGAGGAGGTACCGGACGACGATCGGAGTCGGTCCCGCTTCTACTGGGAGCGGTCGATGGAGTACGCGGCCTCCCGGCCCGGCGATTTCGCCGCGGGCATGGGGCGGAAGACGCTGCAGCTGGTCAGCAGCCGAGAGACGCCACGGAACGTGGACGTCTACCTGTTTCGCGAATGGTCGTGGATGCTCCGGGGCCTCCTCTGGAAAGCGGGCGGCTTCGGCTTTCCCTTCGGGCTCCTCTTTCCCTTCGCGGTGGTGGGGTGCTATCTGGCTCGGCGACGGATCCCGTTCGTGCTTCTGCTGAGCATCGTCGCGTTCGGGCTCTCCGTGGCGGCGGTGTTCGTGACGGCGCGCTATCGGATACCCCTGGTTCCTCTTCTCGCGGTTCCCGCGGCGGCGGGGATGGTGGGAGTCGCCCGGACGATCCGGGAACGACGGATGAAACGGTTCGGCGCCGCCAGTCTGGTCCTTGCCGGTTCCGTGCTCGTGAGCACCCTGCCCGGACCGTTCGTCGCGGAGCGGATGGACTACGAGGCCGAGCTGCACTGCTGCATCGGAGACTCATTGCGCCGGACGGGCCGGATGGGCGAGGCGCTCGAGGAGTTCCGCGAAGCGATCCGCATCGATCCCGGTCACGCCGAGGCGCACGCCGACCTCGCCCAGCTCCTCGCGGCGCAGGGCGCGATCCCGGAGGCGATCGTGGCGTGCCGGACCGCCCTGGAGATCGAGCCCGACATGGCCCGCGCTCTCAACAACCTCGGCTCGTTGTTGTCGGACGTGGGCGAGCACGAGGAGGCGATCGAGGTGTGCCGACGGGGCCTGGAGGCGAGGCCGAAGAACAGCGCCCTCCACTTCAACCTGGCCAAGGCCCTGGCGGGAAGCGGCGATGTCGAGGCCGCACGGGAGCAGCTCGAGAAGACGGTCGAGCTGGATCCGGAGAACGCGCCCGCCTTCTACGAGCTGGCCCGGATGCGTGAGCGGGAAGGACGGATCGAGGAGGCGATCGCTCTCTACACCAGAGCCGCCGAGAGCGGGCGCGATCCGGAGATCCGCGCGATGCTGGCCGACCATCACGTGCGAGCGGGAAGATTCGAGGACGCCCGACTCTGGTATTCGAAAGCGCTCGAGCTGGCCCCGGAGGATCCCGGCCTCCACCACAGCCTGGCGATGGTGCTGGATCGGCTCGACCGGATCGACGAGGCCGCGCGGCACCTGCGCGAGGCGGTGCGTATCGACCCCGGCTTCACGCGAGCGGGATACGACCTGGGCAGCCTACTGATCCGAAACAGTCGCTTCGCCGAGGCCGTGGCGCCGCTGGAGGAAACGGTGCGCTCCGATCCCGCGACGCCGGAGCCGCGTCACGCGCTGGCGGTGGCCCTGGCCGGCGCGGGGCGAGGGCGGGAAGCGGTCGATCAGTACCGGCGGACCTTGCGCCTGGCGCCCGACTTCGTGCCCAGCCTCTCCGGCCTCGCGTGGCTGCTGGCCACCCATCCCGATCCCGGACTCCGCGACGGCACGGAAGCTCTTACGTTGGCGGAACGTGCCGCGGCAATCGATGGCACCGATCCGAACGTCCTGGATACACTCGCCGCCGCGCATGCCGAGATCGGGAGCTTCGGGACCGCGGTCGAAACCGCGAAGAGCGCCGCGGTTCTCGCCGAGCGAATGGGCCGGCCCGGACTCGCGCGCAACATCCGAGAACGACTCGGAAAGTACGGCCGGGAGATTGCCTTTCGGGATCTTTCGTTCCGGTGATTTACGCACATCGCGAAGAGAGTTCTCGCCCTCGCAAAGCTCTCGCGGCCGTGAGGTTCGGCGTTCCTCCGGGGCTTCGTTGCAGGAATTCGGCGATCGGAGTATCACGGAGAATGCTATCTCCACGATAGACCACGCATCGGCCACCGAAGGCGTGTGATCTGCCTCCCCCACCCAACTCGAGAGGAACGACTCATGGCCAAGCTACTCCTACTGGTTTCCCTGACTTGCATCCTGGGCTCGGCGACCCAGGCCGGTGGTCGAGACGACACCGCGAGCGTGACGATCAACGCCGGCGCCTACACGATCGAGAAGACCGATCGTGGCGACGAGATCCGGATGGATGGCTTCGGCCGTCGGCCCGAGCCGGGCGTTCCCATGCTGCCCGCGCGGATCTTCGCGGTCGCCGTTCCTCCGGGAGCCGAGGTGACGGGAGTCACCTTCCAGGCGAGCTCCGAGATCCGGCTCGAGGGACAGTACTCGATCCCGCCCGTTCCCCAGGCCATGTTCATCGGCACCGGCGAGAAGCAAGGTGCGGCCGCCCAGAGCCCGGATGCCGCGAGGTACGACGCCAACTATCGCGCCGTGTACGGCAGCGATGCGTTCTTCCCCGCCTCCGCGGGCGAGTTCGTGCGTCCCGCCGGCTATCGCAAGTACGAGCTGGTCGATGTCCGCGTCGAGCCCTTCTCCTGGAATCCCGAGAGTGGCGAGCTCGTCTTCCGCCCCTCCACCACGGTGACCGTGAGTTACACGTTGCCCGACGAGGCCCCCGAGGTGATGCAGGACAACCTGATCCGAACCGAGAAGGTGGCCCGCGACATCATCGCCAACTACGACCAGGCCCAGCAGTGGTACGGCAAGAACGGACCCGCCGCCGGTCGCGGACTCTACGACTTCGTGATCGTCACGCTCGATTCGCTCACCGCCGCGGTGCAGCCGATCGTCAACGGGGAGATCGCGAAGGGGCGCACCGTGAACGTCGTCACGACCAGTTGGATCCAGAGCAACTACACCGGCTACGACCTGGCCGAGGAGATCCGAAACTTCCTGCGGGACAAGTACCCCTCGGGCCAGTGGGGCATCGAGGACGTCCTCCTCGTCGGCCACTACGACGACGTGATGATCCGGCGGACCTACCAGGACCTCGGCTACGGCAAGCCCGAGACGGACTTCTACTTCGCCGAGCTGTCCAAGCCCGACAGCCAGTCCTGGGACGACGACGGCGACCACCGGTGGGGCGAGAACGGCGACAACATCGACTTCTACAACGAGGTCAACGTGGGCCGCATCCCGTGGAGCGACGTGACCAACGTCTCGTCCATCTGCAACAAGTCGGTCGCCTACGACAACAACAACGATCCCACCTTCAAGAAGAACATCCTCCTGCTGGGCGCCTTCTTCTGGCCGAGCACCGACAACGCCGTCCTGATGGAGCGGAAGGTCAACCAGAGCTGGATGTCGGACTGGACGATGACCCGGATGTACGAACAGGGCCATTCGTCCTACTCGATGGACTACAACCTGACCAACAGCAACGTGAGGTCCGTCTGGGGTTCCGGCAAGTACGGCTTCGTGAACTGGGCCGGCCACGGATCGCCCACGTCGGCCCACATCTACTACAGCGGCGGCGGCTCCTTCGCGAGCACCTCCACCTGTAGCTACCTGAACGACGACTACCCCTCGATCGTCTTCGCCGACTCCTGCAGCAACGGGGACACGGACTACAGCAACGTCGCCCGAGCGATGCTCAGGCGGGGTGCCGTCGGCTTCGTCGCGGCCACGAAGGTCGCCCTCGGGGCCGGGGGTTGGAGCCACCCCAACCACGGAAGTAGCCAGTCCATGGACTACTACTTCACCACGAGCGTGACGTCCTGCGACTACACCCAGGGCCAGGGTCACCAGTATGCCCTCCGGGAGATGTACACGCGCGGACTGTGGAGCTACCTCAAGTACGAGACGTTCGAATGGGGTTGCCTGCTCGGGAACCCCAATCTCGGGATGGCCTTGGCGGGCGTCGATGCGGAATTCTCGTACTACAACGGCACCAGCTACAACCCGTTCATCTTCACCAGCACCAACCTGCCGGTGCTCGGCACGAGCTGGGTCACGCAGATCGATGGGGGATCGCAGGGGGCCTCGGGTTTGACGTTCGTCGTCGCCTACGCCGCGCCATTCGGATTCATGACCGGGATCGGGGAGCTCCTGATCGACGTGAGCTCGCCCTGGATGCTCACCCACATCTCGGGCGGAGGCTCAGGCATCAGCACGCACTCGATCCTGCTGCCGACCGACGCCGCTCTCATGGGAGTCCACGCCTATACGCAGGGGCTCCTCAACAACGTGGGAGGCGTCGCCATGCTGACGAACGCGATCGACGCCACCCTCGGCAACTAGTTTGGCTGGATCCGTCGAATCCTTCTGACGGATCGAAGTCTGATCGAACGGGCCCCTCGAATCTTCGGGGGGCCCGTTCTATCAGAGGCCGGTGATCGTGGTGATCTCGAGGTTCGAGAGACGCACGGGCGTCCCGATCATCGCCTGCCAGTAGACGATCTCGCCCACCAGCCCCACGTCGTTCGGGATGCCGACGGGGAACGTCCCCTTGCCCACCGCGTTCATCGTCCCGCTCCCCGCCATCACCGCGGTGAAGGGATCGAGGAACAGGACTCCGATTCCCAGAGGGATGCGCGTGCGTCCCGCGGAATAGGCGAGCATCCACGGATCGTCGGGCTCGCCGGTGACGTCCAGGTGCATCGTCTGCCCGATGCGGGGGATGGCCCGCCACGCGAGGTGCCGCCGCAGGTTCGTCCAGAGGCGCGCGCTGAGCGCGGTCGTGCCGCTCGCGACGAGGTCCGGATCCCCGTCCTCGTCCACGTCCCCGAACGCGACGCGGGTGCCGAGGAGCGCGTCGTGCATGCGATAGCTGGCGTCGGTGAACTCCCCCGCGCCGTCGTTCAGGTAGAGCTTCGACTCGGAGTACGAGTTGCCATCGGTGCGTCCCAGGGCCACGTAGTCCGGATCTCCGTCCTGGTCGACGTCGACCAGGGCGAGGTCGTAGCTCTGCCAGTCCTCGGCGGGGAGGGATCCGGGCGAGTCCGTGAACTTCCCCGTGCCGTCGTTCCGGTAGAGCACGTCCGGCCCGTGGGCGCCGACGACGACGTCGACGTCCCCGTCCCCGTCACCCGTGCCGAGGGCGGTCCCCGAGGTGGGCGGGAAGCTGCCGGAGACGTCGGTGAAGACGGCGGCCCCGTCGTTGCGGAACAACCTGACCGCATCGCCGACGGTGACGATGTCCAGGTCCTGGTCCCCGTCGATGTCGACCATCGCCCCGCGGTAGGTGTTCTCCACCGGCGTGGGAAGGGTCGTGTAGGTCGAGAAGACGCCCGTGCTGTCGTTGAGGAACAGCCGATCCGGGAACGGGGGATAATCCTCGTTCGTCTGGAGGATGTCGAGATCGCCGTCCCCGTCCACGTCTTCCAGCACGACGTGGGTCACCGTATGGTAGGTGCTGCTGGGTATCTGCCCGGAGGCGTCCATGAAGCCGCTCGCGCCCTCGTTGAGGAACAGCCGCGTGCCGCCGCCCTCTCCGTCATCGTTGTCGATCCCCGCGGGAACGATGTCGTTGTCGCCGTCCCCGTCCACGTCCCCCAGAGCCACCGTCCGGAACAGGGTCCACGCCCAGGGCACCAGGTCGGACCGATCGGTGAAGCGCCCCGAGCCGTCGTTGTGGAACAGGAAGAGCTTCTGCTCCCACGTCCCCATCGGCCCGTCGAGGGACGCACCGGTGACGACGTCCACGTCCCCGTCGCCGTCCATGTCCGCGAGCGCGGCGGCATTGGCTTTCTGGAGCGGGAGGTCCGACGAGAAGGCGGTCACGTCCTCGAAGAAGCAGGACCCGTCGTTGAGCACGAGATACGCCCGCTCCATGGGACGCCGGACGTAGTCCCACACGATCTGGGCGAGCACGTAGTCGGAGTCTCCGTCCGCGTCGAAATCCTCCATCGTCCAGGCGCTCGCCGCGCCGAGCACGGGCAGACGGTGGCTCTCGTCGGAGAAGCTCCCCGTCCCGTCATTCAGGAAGAGCGTGTCCGGCTGGAAGATGTCGGGGTAGAGATCGCCGTCCACGTCCCGCAGCTCGCCGCTGGCCACGTAGCCCATGTCCCAGAACATCCCCGACCCGTCGTTCAGGAAGAGGTGGCCGAGGCACAGGAGGTCCTGGTCCCCGTCCCCCTCCACGTCGCCGGCGGAGACCGAGTACTGTCCGCCGGGGAGGTTCCCGGAGGCGTCCGTGAAGTATCCGTTGCCGTCGTTCAGGTAGAGGCAGAGCGAGAGCTGCTTCCCGATCACGAGGTCCTCGTCGCCGTCCCCGTCGACGTTGACGAAGATCACGTGCTCCGAGCTCGACAAATCGACCGGAAGTCGTGAGGTGCCGTCGACGAAACCACCCGCGCCGTCGCCGAGGAAGAGCGCGTCCTGACCGTCGCGGGCGCAGGCGACGTCCGTGTCGCCGTCGCCGTCGACGTCCGCGGCCGCGAAGTCCTCGCTCCACTCATCGTCCGGGAATCCGCCGGGCATCTCGGTGAATCCCCCCCCGCCGTTGTTCAGGAGGAGGCGATCCGCGCCGTACATGTAGTCGCCGCGGAGCAGGATCTCGGGCCGCTCGTCTCCGGTGAGGTCCACTAGGAGCGCGGCGTAGGTGAGGTCCGCGAAGTCCGGCATGCTGTCCTCGGTCTGACCGAACCGCCCCGTCCCGTCGTTCGTCCAGATGGCGTTGCGACTCCCCCAGGCGAAGCCGGTATCCACCGTGGCTCGGCCCTGGAAGACGTCGATGTCTCCGTCGCCGTCGATGTCATCCGCGGCCATGTACAGGACGTCGGAGAGGGGCTGGGCGAGCATGTCGTGCACGTCGGTGTACAGACGCCCGGGATAGGGCTGGACCCCACCGCTCTGACACGGCGCCGCGGCGAGCGAGGACGGCCCGGCGATCACGAGGATCGCGAGGACCGGGACGATGATCGGTCTCGACATGACATCACCTCCGGTAATGCGGCCGGTCATCCTGCATTGTCCCCCTGCCCGTCGAGAACGGGGGCCGAGTTCCACGAATATCTTACGCCCCCCGCACCCCGCGGGCCGTCGACGACCAAGCGGATGACGCCGGCGGCCATGTGCTAAGGTGAGCCGCATGAATGCCGGCCAGAGTCGAGCGGGGGCGTTCCGCGCGATCGCCCTGAGCCTGTTCGCGTGCGGCGCGCTCCTGTGCGGGTGCAGCACGATGGTGCTGCCGCGGAGCTCGGCGGAGCACATCCCCCCCGAGCTGACGCCGGCGCCGCAGACGGAGAGCGAGCTGGTGATCTATCTGTTCCCGGCGCCCGCGGACATCGACTACGGGGGGCCGCGCTCGCTCCTCGTATCGTTCGTGAAGGCCGGCCTGGACTTCACGGAGAAGTCGGACGTGAAGCACGCGATCGGACACGCGTTCATCCGCCTGCGGTCGGGGGACGAGGAGGTGCTGACCGGTCAGACGACGGACGGCTCGTGGGAGGAAGCGGACGTGGTTCGCAAGCACGGCTATGGCCTCGGCTATCTCGGCACCACGTTCATCGGGCGGCTGGACGACGCCGAGTCGCTCACGGAAGAGCTCGAGGACCGATTCGAAACCGGCGAGATGGTCTACATCCGCTTCCTCCTCTCGCGGGAGACCGCCGCGCGAATGATGCGGTACTTCCACGAGTACCGGGATCGTGGTCACGCGGGATGGTGGGGCGAAGCGAACCGACCGCGCTACGGCGAGGGCTCGGCCTGCGCCAGCTTCGCGACCAGCTTCCTCGACGTCGGCGGCCTCCTGCGCCCGGCGCACGAGCGGGCGTGGACCGTCAGCTTCCGGATCCCCAGAACGATGTACGGCGGGCCGCTGTTCGGCGAGGACGTGGCGATGGGCGCGTGCCTCGCGCGGACGCTCCTGACGTCGCGCTGGGCGGACGCGGACGAGGAGCACGTTCTCTGCCTGCTCTGGGACCCGACCCTGATCCACCACTGGGCCGTGAAGACCTGGGATCACGAGCGGCAGTATCCGACGGGCAACTTCGTCCTGGAGCAGACCCGGCGGGTGCGGGGCCTGGTGCTCGACGCGCGCGGCGTCCCGACGCCGGACGGTCCCCTCTGGCTGAATCCCGCGGAGAGCCCGAACGTCCAGGGCCGCCAGCCCGGATCCCGCACGCCGGTGGAGCGTCCCGAAGCCCTCCCCGCCCTGCACCGGGCGATGCAGCTCCAGCGGGCGCGTATGCGCGAGCTGGGGATGATCCGGTAGGCTCGACCGTCCGGGGATCGGGATCGTTCCGTCATCTGGAGGAACACCGGCCCCCTCCGGACCGTCAGCAAGAGTGCCCCACCGACGGTCCTCCGTCTCGCTCCGCCCCTCTCGCCCCCCAGGAAGCTCTCCATGAAGAAGATCCCCGCGGTTCTCGTCCTGACCCTCCTCGCCTCCGCCCTGTCCGCCGCGCCCCAGGTCGCCGGAGGGACGAGCGCCCCCGCGCTGTTCGCGGAGGCCTCCTCTCCCCCCGTTCCCGAGGTGGGACTGGACGAGGTTTCCATCCGGCGCCGGGCGGTCGACCTCGACCTCGATCTGCTCCTCAACACGAGCGCGCGGACCGACGGCCGAGGGATCGTGGAGCTCAACCTGTTCCCCGATCTGTCCCTCACGGCGCGCCTCGACCGAGTCGAGACCGCGTACGGCGGCGGCTTGATCCGCAAGGGAACGCTCCTCGGAGAGCCCGGATCCGACGTGCTGTTCTCGATGCTCGACGATGCCGTTTTCGCCTCGATCACGACCGACGACCGGCTGTACCGTGTCGCCTACGCGGGCAACGGCGTGCACTGGGTGACGGAGGTGGACAGCGAGCGGTTCGAGCCCTGCGGCACGGACGACTCGCTGGCCGTTCACACCGCGTCCGATCACGACGACGACGATCGAGCCGGCATCCAGGGAACGCCCGACATCATGGTGATGGTGGTCTACTCGACCGCCGCGAAGAACACCGTGGGCGGCACCAACGCGATGAACAGCAAGATCAACCTCGCCATCACCGAGACCAACCAGTCCTACGCGAACAGCCTGGTGGATCAGGACCTCGTCCTCGTCCACACCGAGGAGATGGTGGGCTACTCCGAGCCCAGCAGCTTCTCGCAGATCCTCTCGGACCTGAAGAGCAAGACCGATGGGGATATGGACAACGTCCACGCCCTGCGGGACCTCCATGCCGCCGACGCCGTCTCGATGATCTGCAAGAACAGTCAGTACTGCGGCATCGCGTACCTCATGACCAGCGTGTCCCACAGCTTCGAGAGCTACGCGTTCAGCGTCGTGAACTACAGCTGCGCCACCGGCTACTACAGCTTCGGTCACGAGCTCGGCCACAACTTCGGAAGCGCCCACGATCGGGACAACGCCGGAGGCGCCGCCTACAGCCACAGCTACGGCTACCGTACCCCGAACAACGCGTATCGGACGGTGATGGCTTACTCCCCGGGCTCCCGGAAGAAGTACTTCTCGAGCCCGCTCGTCACCTACAACGGCTACGTCATGGGAACGACGACGGAGGACAACGCCCGGTCGCTGAACCGGACCGCTGACACCGTCGCTGGCTGGCGCGGCGATCCGCCGGCGGATCCCGAGGCCGACTTCTCCGCCGCGCCCACTTCCGGGCTCGAGGACCTCGTGGTCGCGTTCACCGATTCCTCCACCGGCACGGGAGTCTCCGCGTGGGACTGGGACTTCGGGGACACCGGCTCATCCGCCCTGCGGAATCCGACGCACACGTACGTCGACCCCGGCACCTACACGGTCTCGCTGTCGGTGACGGGAACGAACGGCACGGACACGATGACGAAGGACAACTACATCGTCGTCATCGATGCGCCGGACGCCGGCTTCACGTACTACAACGGATCCGGCCACAACCCCTTCATCTTCACGAGCACGAACCTGCCGGTGCTCGGCGCGAGCTGGGTCACGGAGATCGACGGCGGATCCGTCGGCGCCGCGGGCCTGACCTTCGTCGTCGCGTACTCCGCGCCGTTCGCATTCATGACCGGGATCGGTGAGCTGCTCGTCGACGTGAGCTCGACCTGGATGATGACCCACATCTCCGGGGGCGGATCGGGCATCAGCACGCACACGATCCTGCTGCCGAACGACCCGGCGCTCGCCGGAGCCCACGCCTACACGCAGGGACTCCTCAACAACGTCGGGGGCGCCGCCCTGCTGACGAACGCCATCGACGCGCTGCTCGGCTCCTAGTGTCCCGTACCTGAAGTTCGTAGGCAGAATCGACGAACACTCTCAAGGAT
>CAYRXS010000202.1:11648-12610 GCA_964428225.1 uncultured Planctomycetaceae bacterium | reverse complement strand
CTCGTCCCCGCGTCCCTGCTCTCCCTCCTCCTCGCCCCGGCCGCCCCCGCGGAGGGCTCTACTCCCGGCGACGAGGCCCAGGAGGCCATCCGTCGGGCAGCCCTCGACTACGTGGACGGCTACTACTCCGGCGACGTCGAGCGCGTGGAGCGCGGAGTGCATCCCAGCCTGCAGAAGGTGCTCGTCCAGAGGATGCCCTGGGGCACGGAATCCCTGCAGGGCATGGACCGCCAGACCTTGCTCGAGTTCACGCGTTTCGGCGGGGAGAAGCGGCCCGCCGAGGAGAGGGGGATCGAGGTCTCCAGCCTCGCCGTCTCCGGGAACGTCGCCACCGTCCGGATCGACTCCGCCGAGTTCCTCGACTACGCCCACGTCGCGAAGATCAACGGACAGTGGAGGCTCATCAACGTCCTGTGGGCACCGCATGCGCCGGGGGGCGCCGCGGAGATCGGTGAGGAGGACCTCGCCGCGATCCAGCAGGTCGGGCTCGACTACGTCGACGGCTTCTACGCGGGCAGCGCCGAGCGAATCGGGAAGGCGCTGCATCCCCGCCTGCAGAAGCTGGTCGTGCGAAAGCTGCCCAACGGGCGCGAGTTCTTCCAGTACGCCACCGCCGACAGCCTGGTCGACTACACCCGCACCGGCCAGGGAAAGAAGCCCGCGGAGGAGCGCCACGTCGAGGTGACGATCCACGACACGTTCGCGAACATCGCCACGATCGAGATCGACTCGGTGGACTTCCTCGACTACGCCCACGCCGCGAAGATCGACGGCGAGTGGAAGATCGTCAACGTCCTCTGGGCTCCCAAGGAGAAGTAGATCCCCCTCTTTGTCAGCCTTCTGTTACGCGATTGAAGGATCGAGAGGGCGGGAGTAGCACCGGGCCGGCGGGGCGGACCCACCCCCCCCCCCCCGCCCACCCCCCCCCCGGCCGCCCCCCACCCCACACAAAACCCCCCCAA